>JAAYLA010000344.1 GCA_012522135.1 Bacillota bacterium
ACGACGCCCTTCGGCTTTCCGGTCGTGCCCGATGTGTACAGGGTGAACAGCGGGTCCTCGGCATCAACCGGCGTGCACGGCACGAACTCGTCTGCACCGGCCACGAGCTCGTCGTAGTAATGGTCGCGGCCTTCGGTCATGGGTACGTCCACGTTGGCGCGCCGGACGACGATCACGTGCTCTACGGTTTGGTTTTCCTTCAGGGCCTGGTCGACGTCGGGCTTTTTCAGGTGGATCTTGCCGGCGTAAGGATAACCGTCGGCCGTAATCACAACTTTCGCGTCGCAGTCGTTTACACGGTCTTTCAGCGCGGTGGCGGTGAAAGCGGAGAAGACGACCGAGTGCACAGCGCCGAGCCGGGCCACCGCCAGCATCGAGATGATCTGCTCCGGAATGCGCGGGAGGTAGATGACGACCCGGTCGCCCTTGCCGACGCCCAGCCTAGCCAGGGCAGACGCGAGGCGGTTTACCTCCCGGTAGAGCTGTGCGTAGGAGATGGCATGGCTCTGGCCGTCTTCCGTCTCCCAATAGAAGGCGACGCGATTTTTTACGGGAGTCTGCATGTGGCGGTCCAGTGCATTGTAAACGATATTGCACTTCGCACCGATGAACCACTTCGCGTACGGGAACGTCCACTCATGCACCTTGGTCCACGGCTCGAACCACGTCAGGTCCCGGGCCTGTTCCGCCCAAAACTCCTCGACGTTTTCGACCGACCAGCGATGCAGTTCGTCCCAATTGGCAAAGCCCTTCTCTCGCATGTACCGGGCGATATTGGACTTTTCCAGAACTTCTTGCGGCGGCTGGAAGACCCTTGTCTCGGCCAACACCCGGTCGGTATGCTCAAACTGCAGAGCCAAACGGTCCACTCCCCTTTCACTCCACAAACGTTTATTTCGCAATTCTTCTCCCATTAGGCCCCTTTTTCCTTCTCACAAATCTTGATATGTAAAGGGTCTTTCGTCACATCTTGGCAGAATGTTTGTCCCGAAGCTCAATCCGTTTCGACACCGCGGCTCGTCCTACGTTGTTATAGTGACTTTACCAAGGACGAAGAAGGTGATGCGCTTGGCCGACAGAACGGTCCTGGAAGCCCACGGAAGCAGCCGCAGGGCCATGGCGGCGCGGCACGCGGACGGCTCGTGGCTGCAGCGAGTGATTGCCGCACTGCTCCTGTCGAAAGAGATGTGGCTCGTATACGCTTCCTCCTTTCTGTGCGGAAGGGCCTCCCTGGGATCCGGCATCTTTCCGTTCGGGCTCGCCCTTTTCTGGACGGTAGCCCGCTCCGGCCAACGCACCCACGCCGTAGGTGCAGCCCTCGGCGTCGTACTCGGCATGGCTACGGCAGCACCCGCGTACCGGTGGCTCGCCGTTCTCGTCACCTTGCTCGGCGGACTTTTTCTCCTCGAGACCGAACCGTCGCCGGCCCGCGCCCGCCGCCCCCTCCGGTATCTGTGGCGGCAGGCGTTGTTTCTCGCCCTCGGCCATCTGGCGGCGAGGCTCCTTTTTGCCAACCTGTTCGAAGAGCCCCTCGGCAGCCCGGTGTGGCTTGTCATCGAGGCTTCGCTCGTCACCACGTCCACTGTGATCTGGGGTCCCCTCGCGCTTTTGTGGGGCAGCGAAGGTAGGTCGCACTTCAGTCGCGAGGAGTGGGTCGGCATCGCGCTGTTTTGCGTGATGCTCAGCCTAGGTTTGGCGGGGCTGCAGTCGGGACCGATCGTGCCGTCGGAACTGTGGAACCGCCTCGTCACTTTGGTGGGCGCGTCGATCGGCGGAGCCACCGCGGGCGCTGCCGTCGGCACCGCCATGGGATGGATCATGGGCATGCACGGGTCGGTGCCCTTCGGCGGAACCGGTGTGTATGCTCTCGCGGGCCTGCTTGCCGGGCTGTTTTCGTCTCGCGGCAAACTGATGGTCGGCGCCGGCTTCCTCCTCGGTCACCTGCTCCTTTCCGTCCAGATTGCCAGCCCGGCCGAGATCGTCTACAGCCTCCTGCATGCCCTGCTTGCCGTCGCGCTCCTCGTCGTCGTGCCCGGCGGCTGGCTGCGTGCCTTGGAACGGGCGCTGCCGGGAAGCCGGGCGCGGGAGCGGTTCGTCCAGGTCAGGGAAGAGCGGCTGCGCCAGGCTGTCTCCGACCGGCTGGCGAAAATGGGAAGCCTTCTGGCCGAAATGGGGCGCATCTTCGCCGTCGCAGGGGCGGCCCGGGACGAGGAGGCGGGGCCAGGCGGCGACACGGCATCGGTCGTGCGCGGCCTGACCGTGCGCTTGTGCTCCCGGTGCCCCGGTTACCGCAAGTGCTGGGACGAGCATTTGTACCAAACGTATAAAGAGGTCCTCGACTTCATCCAGCTCGGCCGCATCCGGGGCGAGCTGCGCGACGCCGATATGCCCTTGCCCCTTCGCCAACGTTGCCTGAAGCCGGGTCACCTCACGCAGACGCTCCACGCCATGCTCGTCGAACGGGAGGAGCGGCTCCGCTGGCACGCACGTTTGGAAGGGCAGATCAACGTCGTCCCCGCGCAGCTGCAGGGCGTCGCGTCGCTGCTCGAGGGGTTGGCCGACCAGGTAAGGGTGGAAATAGGCCGCTCCGACGAGGTTCAGGTCATTTTGGCCGACGCCCTGCGGGAAATGCGGATACCGGCCGACGTGGTCGAAGTGCAGTGCCGCGGAACCGAAGGGCGCTTCGAAGTGTTGATTGAACGGCCGGCGCCTTGCGATCGTATCGGTATATGGCGGGAACAGGTGACCCGGGTCGTCACGCGGGCGCTCGGGGCGGAGTACGTGGTGTGGCAGGAAGTATGCGACCAGGACGGCCGCTGCTCCTTGCGATACGTGCCGAGGCCGCCGTTTTGCCTTGACCACGCGAGCGTCTCCATTCCGAAAGAAGAGGGCGTGTCGGGGGATGCCTTCCATGCCGTCGACCTTGTAGACGGACGGGTTGCCGTCATGCTGAGCGACGGCATGGGAAGCGGCGCGCAGGCGGCTCTGCAGTCCGAGACGGCGGTCAGTCTGCTCGCCACGCTGCTCGAGACCGGGTTCGACCTGCGCTCGGCCGTGCGGAGCGTCAATTCGCTGCTGCTCATGCGGTCGACGGAAGAGACCTTTGCCACCCTCGACGCCGTCGTGATCGATCAGTTCACCGGCCGCGCGGCGTTCCTCAAAGTGGGATCGGCACCGTCGTTTCTGTTGCGGGGCCGGGAGGTGGAAGTGATCCGCTCGGACACCTTGCCCGTAGGGATCGTGCAACAGGTGGATGTCGTCGTCGAGGAACGTCAATTGGAGCCGGGTGACGTGATCGTGCTTGTGACCGACGGCCTGCTCGACAGCGTGGCCCGGGGGGCGGACCAGGAAGAGTGGCTCGCCGGCGTCCTGCGAAGGGTGGGTGAAAGGCCAGCGCTCCGGGTCCTCGACGCCGTCGTGGGAGAGGCGGAGCACGAGACGGGCGGCCGCTGGGATGACGACGCGACGGTGGCGGTCATCCGGTATATGAAACGGCCTGCCGAAAAAGATGCAGAAGTCATCCCGGAATATCAACGTTTAACGGAGGCCGGTTAGCCCCCGTTGGTGTATACTATAATTGTATGAAGGACAAACTCGAAAAGCAGGTCTTGCACACGATCCGCAGGTTCGAGATGGTCCGGCCCCAAGAGAAAGTGCTGGTTGCCCTGTCGGGAGGACCGGACTCCCTCTGCCTGCTGGCCGTACTGGCTGCCCTGCGCGCTGAGCTTGCCATTGAGATCGAAGCGGTGCATGTCGATCACGGACTGCGTCCCGAGTCTGCGGATGAAGCTGCTCGGGTGCAGGACCTTTGCGCGCGGTTCGGTGTCACGTGCCATCTGCGCCGCGTTGACGTTTCCGAGCGGGTGGCCGGGGGGTACGGCTCGGTGCAGGAGGCGGCCCGCGACCTGCGTTACGCCGCCTGCTATGAGGTTGCCGACGCCGTGGACGCCCACCGCGTCGCCATGGGACATACGGCGGACGACCAGGCGGAAACGGTGCTCATGCGCCTTTTGCGGGGAGCCGGACCTACGGGGCTCGCCGGCATCCCGCCTGTACGGGGAATGATCATCCGGCCGCTGATATCGGTCTGGCGCGAGCAGATACTCGCCTACTGTCGCAGCTGTCACTTGCCATTTATTGAAGATGCCAGCAACCGTTCCGATAAGTACTTGCGCAACCGCATCCGCCATCACCTCGTCCCTTACTTGGAACGGGAATACAACCCGAAGGTCCGCGAGGCTCTGTGGCGCCTTGCCGAAGTGCTGCGGGCAGATGAGGAATACTTCGACGCCGAGGTAGCGGAGCGCTACGGTTCGCCGCAGCTGGCCGGCGAAGACGGACCCGGATGGGCGCGGGTGCGGGCTGCCGGCTTGCGCTCGTTGCCCCTCGCCCTTCAGCGCAGGGTGTTGCGGCACGCGTACGCTCGGGCTACCGGCCGCATGGCGCCTTCGTTTGAACGTCTGGAGGCCGCGCTCGCCCTGGCGGGACCGAGGGCGCGCGGGGGGAGTATAGTGGAGTTGGGCGCGGGCGCGTATGCGACAAGGCGCGGGCCGTGGGTCGAGTTGCACGCCGAAGCGCCCGCAGCAGAGGACAAACGCCGGGCGGAGAAGGTCAAATGTACCTAGCGGCGAAGCATATGACCGCGGGGCGCCTTCCGTTGTGTAGGGTAACCGGCTATGTTATAATGGCATGACGGCACACGGGCTTGTACTCCACGTTCTTACATTAAATTACCCGATGGCCGCGACCGGACTTCTCATCCCATCTTTCGAATGCAGTGGTCTTCGCCCGAGGGGAGGGCAATGTATTGAACCGATTCCTGCGAGGCATTAGCCTTTACCTTCTCATCGCAGTCCTCGCCATCACGGTTGTCAACGCGCTGTACACGCGTCCGCCGATGATGGAGCGCTTTAACTATAGCATCTTCCTCGACTTGGTCGAGCAAGGACGCGTGCGCAGCGTGACCTTCGTCGGCGACCAGGAAATCCGCGGAGTACTGAACGACGGCACGAATTTCGTCGTCTCGCTGCCTCCCGCCGTGTTCAACCTGCCCGACGAGCTCAACGCACGCGGCATTGAGGTCAACGCGGAGCCTCCACCCCAGCCTGCGTGGTGGGTCAGCTTGCTGCCGCACTTCCTCACTTTGATCGTCATCGTCGGGGTTTGGCTCTTCATTCTGAACCAGATGCAAGGCGGCAACAACCGGGCGATGTCGTTCGGTAAGAGCCGAGCCAAGCTCTATACGGAAGAGAAGAGTAAGGTCCGCTTCGACGACGTGGCCGGCCTCGACGAAGCGAAACTGGAACTGCAAGAAATCGTCGAGTTTCTGAAGCACCCGAAGCGGTTTGTCGAATTGGGTGCCAAGATTCCCAAAGGCGTCCTGCTATCGGGTCCGCCGGGCACGGGCAAGACCCTCCTGGGCCGTGCCGTGGCGGGCGAAGCCGGGGTGCCGTTCTTCTCTATTTCCGGCTCCGACTTCGTCGAGATGTTCGTCGGCGTGGGTGCATCCCGTGTGCGCGACCTGTTCGAAACCGCGAAGAAGAACGCGCCGTGCATCGTGTTCATCGACGAGCTCGATGCGGTCGGCCGTCAGCGCGGTGCGGGTTTGGGCGGCGGACACGACGAGCGGGAGCAGACCTTGAACCAGCTGCTCGTCGAAATGGACGGCTTCGAACCGAACAGCGGCATCATCGTCATGGCGGCCACCAACCGGCCCGACGTGCTCGACCCGGCCCTTCTGCGTCCGGGGCGCTTCGACCGCAAGATCATCGTAGACCGTGCCGACGTCAAGGGCCGTGAGGAGATTCTGAAGATCCACTCCCGCAATAAGCCCTTGGCCGACGACGTCGATCTGAGCGTCCTGGCCAAGCGCACTCCGGGCTTTTCGGGCGCCGATCTGGAAAACTTGATGAATGAGGCGGCGATCCTGGCGGCCCGGCGGGGCAAGAAGCAGATCACCATGGAAGAGTGTGAAGAAGCGATCGACCGTGTTCTGCTGGGTCCCGAGCGCAAGAACCGGGTCATCACCGAGCAAGACAAGGAAGTGTTTGCCTATCACGAGGCGGGGCACGCCGTCGTCGCTCACTTTTTGCCGCACTGTGATCCGGTGCACAAGGTGACGATCGTCGGACGCGGCATGGCGGGCGGCTACACCATGACGCTGCCGGAAGAAGAGCGGGCCGTGCACACCCGGGCCGAGCTCGAGGACCGCATCGCCGAACTTCTGGGCGGTCGCGCGGCGGAGGAGCTGAAGTTCAACCGGGAACGGGTGACGACGGGGGCGCAAAACGACCTCGAACGTGTAGCGAAGCTTGCCCGCAAGATGGTGACCGAGTGGGGCATGAGCGAAGAGCTAGGGCCCCTGACCTTCGGCAATCCCCACGCCGACGTCGTCTTCCTCGGGCGGGATCTGGGTCGTGAGCGCAATTACTCCGAAGAGGTGGCCGCGAAGATCGACGAGGAAGTGCGAATGCTCGTCGAGCGGGGTTACGAGCGGGCGGTCAATACGCTCAAGGAAAACTGGGATAAACTTGAGGCCGTCGTCGCTGCACTGATGGAGCACGAAACGTTGGATCGCGAGGCGTTCGAGGCGATCATGCGGGGTGAGCCGGCCGCGGCCGAGGAAAGTGCAGAGGTCGAAGAACCCGCAGCGGAGGCGCAGCCCGCGGCCGACCCGGTAAGCGATGCCGAAGAGCGCACCGCGGAGCGAGAGGGTCTGGGTCTGCGCAAGAAGACGCCGCCTAAGCCGGCTATGGGGCTCGAGTAGGACCCCTCCGCGGGCGGCCATACGGCTACCATACGGCTAATAAAGGTAACAAAGGCGCTAGGTCGTATATGTGACTTGGCGCCTTTCTTGTCGTTTCGGCGGCCGAAGCGTGCCCGGCCGGCTAGCAGGCGGGGCAGGAGATGAGCGAAACGGGGGAGATGGCACTTCATGGACGTGATTCGTCTGCTCGGCATGGAGTTTTACGGGTACCACGGTGTCTTCGAGGCGGAACAAGAGCTCGGTCAGAAGTTTGAAGTCGACGTCGAACTGCACCGCGACCTGAAGCAAGCAGGCGACAGCGACGACCTCGACATGACGTTGAACTATGTTGACGTGTACACCATCGTACGGGACATCGTCGAGGAGCGAACGTTTAACCTCATCGAGGCCGTGGCCGAGGAGATCGCCTCCACCGTCCTGAGCAGCTTCGACGTAGCAGGCGTCACGGTGCGGGTGCGCAAGCCCCACGTCAGCTTAGGGGGGCTGCTTCGGACCGTCGAGGTGGAAATTGAACGGTGGGCCGGTGAAGGGGTGTAAAAAAGGGCGTGGACGAGAGCGCAAAAAGCTGCGAGGCCCGGTGGCTGCCGGACCTCGCACCCGAAGGGTTTCCGCTCGATGGCGGATGCTAGACGGCCGAATCCTCAATGGGCACCATGACGGGACGCCACACGGTGACGAGCACCCGTTGGCCAGGCCGCTTTTCGGCGACGGCTTCGTTTAGAGGCGTCTCGGGTGTGATCTCGACGTCGCCGAAGCGGATGATCACGTCATCGGGTTTGATGCCGGCCCGGTCGGCGGCGGAACCCCGGATCACTTCGACTACGTACGCGCCCTTTACCTCAGGCAGTTCCAGTCGTTCCGCGATCTCCTCGTTGACCATATTGTAGGTGACGCCGAGGAGCGGAAGGTTCGGATCGCTCGTGGATTGACCCAGCACGACGTTTAAGGTGACGGGATACCACTCGATCGCTTCGATTGCCTCGGCGGTGCGCGACACGTAGCCGACTTCGATCAGGTCGTCTACCACCGCGAGCGCCGTGTTGATGGGAATGGCAAAGCCGATGCCTTGGGCCTGGGTGCTGACGGCGGTGTTGATGCCGATCACCTCGCCCCGGACGTTGATCAAGGGCCCGCCGGAGTTACCCGAGTTGATCGCAGCGTCGGTCTGCAACAGGTCGCGGTACCTGCGCACCTGACCCGTCTCCTGGTCATAGATCTGGATCTCGCGCCCTTTGGCTGACAGATGGCCCACGGTCACGGTCTGCTCGTAGCCGTACGGGTTGCCGATCGCGATGACCCACTCGCCCGGCCGGCTCGCATCGGAATCGCCGAGCGGCAGGGCAGGCAGCTTGCCGGCGTACTCTTCGGGCACATCCTTCAGCTTCAGCACGGCAAGGTCCAGCTCAAAATCGGCGCCCACGATTTCCGCTTCCAGCTCCAGGTCGATGCCCGATTCCGGGTGAAGCCTCACCGTGATCTTTTGACCGTTGCCCGGGTTGCCCACGACGTGCTGGTTGGTGAAAATGTAACCGTCTCCGTGGAAGATGAAGCCCGATCCGCCGGATACCCGTCCGCGCTCATTCGGGGTGAACGGGCCGAAGAACGGATCCCAGCCGAAGAAGAACGACCAGGGATCGATCCGGAACGGTGTCCGTGTGGCGGGCCACTCGACCGTAATCATCACCACGCTGGGCGTAGCCGCCTCGGCGATGTCGGCGATGGCGTAAGGATCCCAGATAATCGGTTCATCGGTCTGGGCCCTGCGTTCGACGGTTATCGAGGTCTCGTCCCGGTCTTCCGGTTCCGCTTGAGCCAAAAGGGGGCTATCCAACATGAGGCTGGAGATCACGATGCCCCCGGCCAGAAACGCGACGAGTAGGGCTAAAACGAATAGACTTCTGGATTGCGCGCGTCTCATCATGATCCCTCCGATTGAAAGATTGCAGTGTCGTGCCGTTGACTGCCTCCTTCAACATTATAACTTGAGGCGTGGGTGCTCGGACAAAGCTTCACGAAATCATCATATCTGATGCAATTTCTGCCGCCCGCGTAGGAGCGGGGCAACGTGAGGAGAGAACGATGCGTCAAGCCTTGATCAAGCAGTTTTTGGCAGCTGAGGGAAGGTATGTTTCCGGAGCCGAGCTGGCCAGCCGCCTCGGAGTGAGCCGCAATGCCGTCTGGAAGCAGGTAGAGTCCCTGCGCGATCTTGGCTATTCCATAGAGGCCGTGCCGAGGAAGGGCTACCGCTTGGTGGAACGTCCCGACCGGCTCTACCCTTGGGAGTTGGGGGCCGTTCTTACCACCGAGCGTTTCGGCCGCCACATAGAGTACCACGAAAGCATCGGGTCGACGAACGAGCGAGCCAAGGCCTTGGGCGTAGCGGGGAAGCCCGAAGGGTGTATCGTGGTAGCAGAGGAGCAGACGGCAGGCCGCGGCCGGCTCGGGCGCTCATGGATTTCGCCGTTCGCCGAAGGTCTTTTCGTTTCGCTCCTGCTGCGACCACCCTTTAGGCCGTGGGAGGCGCCGAAGCTGACCCTTTTGTCGGCCGTAGCGGTGCAACGGGCTATCAGTGAAGTATGCGGGCTTGAGTCGAAGATCAAGTGGCCCAACGACCTGGAGCTAAGAGGCAAGAAGGTATGCGGCATCCTGGTAGAGATGGGCATGGAGATGGATGCGGTGAGCTACGTCGTTGTCGGCATCGGGATTAACGCCAATCTGCGCGTCGACGTGCTGCCCGACGATGTGCGGGAGCGGGCTACCAGTCTCCGTCACGAGCTGGGCCGGCCCGTCGACCGCGTCGCTCTGCTCGCCTCGCTCCTATCCTACTTTGAAAGGCTGTACGACCAGGCCTTGGGCGACGGATTCCGCACGGTCCTCGAGTTGAACCGCCGGCTTTCCTCGACTTTGGGCCGGCGCATCCGCGTGCTCACCGCCCGGGACGAGTGGGAAGGCGTAGCGGTCGACATCGATCACAACGGAGCCCTTCTCGTGCGACGGGACGACGGCTCCGTGCAGGCGGTCCATTCGGGCGAAGTGAGCATCCGGGCGTGACGGCGCGGGGCGGTTGCCGTGTGGCGCGCGGCGCAGGCCGCTCTGGCGTATCCGGGCGCGCGAGGAGGCGAGGAGGCGAGGAGGCGAGGAGGCGAGGAGGCGAGGAGGCGAAATGTCAACCTTGGATAGAGGAATGGGTGACATTTGTGTGGAAGTATACGCCCGTCTTATTTTGCAGTACCGCAGGAGGTAGTCACCGATGCACCAGGTTTCGCACGAGCGCAGGGTTCAAGGCAGGGAGATCGCCCTGGTCGGCCTGTTTGCAGCTCTTACGGCGGTAGGAGCCGTCTTTTCTATCCCGTTGGGCGGCGCGGTCCCCTTCACCCTGCAGCTCATGTTCACCCTCTTGGCCGGAGCACTCTTGGGCAGTCGCCTCGGCGCGTTGAGCCAACTGAGCTATCTGCTTATGGGCTTTGTCGGCCTGCCCGTCTTTTCCATGCGCAGAGCCGGCATCGGGATGCTCTTCGGTCCGACCGGAGGCTTTCTCGTCGGGTTTGTTCTGGGCGCTTACGTCACCGGACTGCTCGTGGAATGGGCCGTCCGGCGCCGGGGCCGCTCGGGACCCTTTCTCACCGTTATCGCCATGCTCGCCGGGGCCTTGACCACCTATGTTCCCGGAATCGCCTGGCTTGCTTGGCACGTCGGTGGTCTGCAACCCGCCGCAATCTCCATGTTGCCCTTCATTCCCATCGACCTTATCAAGGCAGGTCTCGGGACAGGGATCTATGTGATGCTCGCAACCCGCGGCCTGCTGTTGCAGCCGGCCCCCGCAGGACGGGACTGAGCAGGCAGAGCTTTGTGGCTCCGACGGGCTGCCGCAGGTTGGAATCGACGATCACGTTGTCGTAAACGCAGTGGCGATCGGCCGGCAGCGATTGGTTGGCCGCTGACCGGAGGGCACTTCCGGGCAGATGGCAGGGGCTGGCCCAAGGCCTGGTCCGGTCCAGGCCACCTGGGATCGGTGCCACTACCTGGGCGTGGACTGGCTCGCCAGGAGACGGGGG
>JAAYLA010000345.1 GCA_012522135.1 Bacillota bacterium
GAGGCCTTACACCTGGAAGTCGCTCCAGTCGTCCTTGCCGGAACGCTCTTTGAAGGCTTGGGCCAGAGCCTCGTCGGATTGGGCCGAAGTGGCCATTTCCATAAACTCATCGGCGCTGATGCCCGCGGCCTGCAGCAACCGCTGGTCGACGGGGCACGGATATATGTAGTCGCCGATGGTGCCGTCGGCCTTTGCCCTGGCTTTATCCGCCATGCGGGCAAGCCACGGCACGCCGCCGATCACGACGTCGCGGCCCCGAGGTTTGAACTCACTCAACGCAGTCACCTCCGGATATGGTTCTGGGCACCATTTTACCCGAAAACGGGACAAATGTCCTGCGTTGGGAAGTAGCCCCCACTTACCACTGCAGCCCGGCCACCACCGCGGCCAGCCGCGCATCCGGCACGCGCTCCCTGTGCCACTGGGCGATCGCCCCCGCCGAAAGGGCCGCCGCTTCGCCCCACTCGCGCCGCAGGAGCAGGGCATCCGGGCTTTCCGGCTGCTCCGTCATGATGCGCAGACGCTGGAGCACGACGCCCCAGAACAAAAGGTCGAACACCGCCAAGCGCAGGGCGGCCCGGGGCCCGGCCTCCTCGGCGTAGGCGGCATACACTTCCGCAGTCAGCGCCGAGGCCGCCTTGGGCCGCACCGCCTGCCCGTACGCCGCCAGACGCCGCTCGGGAAAGTCGGGTCCCAGCGTGGCAAAGTCGACAAAATACACGCGGCCTTCGTGCCACACCGCGTTGCCAGCGTGGATGTCGAGCGGCCCGAGGGTGAGCGCCGCCGGGTCCAGCGCTTCGCGCACGAGTTCCTGCCAGGCATCCGCTGCCTCCGGCTCGAGCAAGGACTCTAGGCGCGCTGCCATCCGCTTCCACGTGGCATGGGCGACGTCGTCCACGTGCGGAGCCAGCTCGGCAGCCGCAGCGGCCAGCACCTGCTCAATGCGCCGCAGCCCGTCGGCCAGGGCGCGAAATATGTCGGCGGGTCCGGGTGTGGGGCCGGGGCCCGGGTCCGTGGGTAGCAAGACAGTTCCCAGCGGCGGGCCCGGTATGTACTGCCGCAAGAGCCAGCCGGCCCGGGTGTCTGCTGCGAGGAGCTCCGGTACGGGCGCGCCGGCGGCGGCCAAAAGGTCCAAGGCTACGAGCTCGGTCCACGCCCGCCCAGGCCGCCAGCGCTCGCGCTCTTGCCGGGGCACGCCCTTCAGTACCAGCTCCCGTCCGTCCTTAAGCCGCAGGTACGTCGCTTCGCCGCCCAGGGAGCGGGTCTCAAGCACATCTTCGGGTGAAAACGCACGCATGGCCTTAGCTCTCTGTTTCAGCGGGTGTGGGCCCGGCGTCCGCTGCCCGCACCAGCTCGAGCACAGCCCGGTACACTTCGTCGGTCGGCGGCCTGTCCGCGGCATCATCGCCGAAGTAGCCCCAGCGCACGATGCCTTCCTGGTCGATCACGTAGACGGCAGGGTGGAAGATGTCGTCGTTCGAGTAGGTTTCGGCGTGATCGAAAAGGCGCAGAAGCTTTAGCCGGTCGTCGGGAATGACGCGGTAGCCGAGGCCCAAATCTACCCGCGCCCGCTCCGCCAACGCCTGGCCGTCCGTCGAAATGGCCACCATCTGCGCGCCCAAAGCCTCCAGGTCAGGCCGGATCTGTTCGAGGTCCTGCAGCTGGTTCTGGCAAATTCCGCACCAAAAGCCCCGGTAGAAAATCAAAACGACCGGCCCCTTGGCGTACTCCTCGCTCAATGTAAACGTGACGCCTTGGGAGTCTACGGCCGTGAAATCTTGTATCGGCTCGCCGACGACGGGGCGTGCCCCCTTCGAATGCAGACTGGTCATGAGGGTGACCGCCACCGCGGCGATGAGCACCAGCACGACCGACACGATCACTACTTGCGACGTCGAGCGATTTCCCTGTGCCATGGGGGAACCTCCCGCTTACCGAACGTAGTCCCGGTATATTCCGGGTGTGGAGCCGGGGATCTCCACCGCGCCGACGATCTTTTCGTAAAACTGCGTCGGACCCGCGCCCCCGATGACGGCATAGGCGTAGCCTTTGGCCTTCATATCGTGTAGGGTGGCCAGAAGTAAGGCGGAACCGATTCCTTTGCCGCGCATCTCCTCTGCCACGCCCGTCGGCCCGAAAAAGCCTAGCACCGTCGCGTCGTAACATGCAAAGCCGTGGACTTTCCGCTCACTCGTCGCGATGAAAAGGCTCACCGGACGGTTCATCAAGGCCATCTCGGCTTCGCTGGCCCAACCGGGGTTGAACGTCGTCCGCACCCAGTCGATGATCACGTGCTTTTCGGGTCCGATGGGCTTGCGGATCTCGACGCCGGCTTCCCGGGGCCTTGCGAGGAACGGTTCGAGAGGCGGCAAATCGTACAGCTTCACCAACATGTCGGGCATAGTGAAAATCCCCCTCGCTGCAAGAGTGCGTTGACTGACGATAGTACTTCCGCATCGATCGTCAGGCTCCTTGCCGGGCGAGGGGGATGGCTGGTTGTCCTCCGGGCGGCGGCTGCCGGCGAGCCGGGATCCGGCTGCAACGGCAAGTCTACTTCCGGTTCGTGCTGTGGCCCGGGAACAGCTTGGCCTTGGGGTTGATGTAGGTGGCGGCGTTGTTGACGGCGGTTGCAGCCTCGCCGAAGCCGCACACGATGAGCTTCACTTTGCCGGGGTAACTTACGATGTCGCCGGCTGCGTAAATGCCCGGCCGGCTCGTCTCCATGCGGCTGTTCACCGCGATGCCGCCGTCCTCCAACTGCAAGTCCCACTTTTCGACGAGCGACAGGTCAGGATTGAACCCGAGGCTCAAGATGACGGCGTCCACGGGCAGCCGCTCTTCCTCCATCGTCTTGTTGTGGAAGACAACGGCCTCTTCGACGGTCTCGCCGCCCCGCACTTCCTTCAGCTCGTAGGGCGTCTTGATGTCCACGGGCGAGGTCTTGAGCTGTTCGATGCTGTGCTCGTGGGCGCGGAAGCGGTCGCGGCGGTGGATCAGCGTGACCCGGGCCCGGTGGGCGAGGGCCAGGGCCCAGTCTACCGCCGAATCGCCGCCTCCCACGATCAGGACCCGCTTGCCTTCGAACACGTTCAGCTGCGGGACGAAGTAGTACACGCCCCGGCCTTCAAATTCGGCGACGCCCGGCGCATCGAGTGTCTTCGGCCGGAACGCGCCCATGCCCACGGTGATCACTACGGCTTGGGAACGGTGCACGGCGGACTGGGTGCGAAGGAGCAGGGTTCCGTCGTCGTCCCGCTCGATGGTCTGTACCGACTCGCCCAGGCACGTGGTGATGGGAAACTGAAAGGCTTGCTCGATGAGGCCGTCCACGAGTTCTTTCGCCGTCACCTTAGGAAAGCCGGCCACGTCGTAGATGTATTTTTCCGGATACAAGGCAGCGAGCTGGCCGCCAAGCTGGGGGAGGCTCTCGATGATTTTCGTTTTCATGCCTCGCATCCCGGCGTAGAAGGCGGCGAACAATCCCGTCGGCCCGCCTCCTACGATGGTAATGTCGAAGAGTTCGTTGTCTGTTGCCAAACCGTACACCTCCAAAGCCTGCGTCAAGATTATACCCAGCCGCGGGCTGCCATGGCACGGCCGATGCGGTCAAGGGCCACCATGTAAGCGGCGGTCCGCATGCTCACTTTATGCTCGGCACTCATGGCGTAAGTCTTGGCGAAGGCGTCAACCATGATCATTTCGAGCCGCCGGTTCACTTCCTCTTCGGACCAGTAGAAGTTTTGTAGATTCTGGACCCATTCGAAGTACGACACCGTGACGCCCCCGGCGTTGGCCAGGATATCGGGCACGACGAGAATGCCGCGGCGGTACAAGATCTCGTCGGCCTCGGGCGTCGTCGGTCCGTTCGCGGCTTCGGCGATGAGGCGTGCGCGGATGCGGGTGGCATTTGCGCGGGTGATCACATTCTCGAACGCAGCGGGAATAAGAACGTCGCACTCGGCCGTCAAAAGGTCATCCGGGTCGATGCACGTCGCGCCGGGGAAGCCCGTGACCGTGCCGTTTGCCGCCTTGTGCTCGGCTACGGCCAACGGATCGAGGCCCTCGCGGTTGTAAATGGCGCCGGTCGAGTCGCTGACGCCGATAATCTTGACGCCCATCTCGTGGAGCAGGCGTGCCGCGATGCTGCCGGCATTGCCGTAGCCTTGCACTACCGCCGTAGCCTCGGTCAGGTCGATGCCGAGCTCTTTGGCCGCCTCGCGCACCACGAACGAAATGCCCCGGGCGGTAGCCTCCGTGCGGCCGAGCGAGCCACCGGCCACGATGGGCTTGCCCGTAATGACGCCCGGCGCGTTGCAACCGGCGATGCGGCTGTACTCGTCGAGCATCCAACCCATCACCTGAGGGTTCGTGTACATGTCCGGGCCCGGGATGTCTTTGTCGGGGCCGATGTACGGGGCGATGGCGCGCATATAGCCTCGGCTGAGCCGCTCGAGTTCACCCTTGGACAGTTTCTTCGGATTGCAGATGACCGCTCCTTTGCCGCCGCCGTAGGGAAGGCCGACCACGTTGCACTTAATGGTCATCCAGATGGACAGGGCCTTCACCTCGTCGACCGTCACCTCGGGATGGAAGCGGATGCCTCCCTTGCACGGACCCGTGATATCCGTGTGCTGGGAGCGGTAGCCGATGAAGGTCTGCACTTCGCCCGAATCCAGCTTCACGGGAATGGACACCGTGAACACGCGGGCCGGCTCCTTCAAGATCTCGTAGACGCCGGGAGCGAGGCCCAGGCGCGTGCAGGCATCGTACATCAGCTGCTGTGCCGCATGCAGGGGATTGTTCTGTTGCCCATGATCTCCAGAGAACGTCTGTTCGACTGCCAACTTCTCCAACTCCCTATTCAGTTTGACGGAAGGGGGGTCTGCACGTTATGGATCGACCCTTGAGTAATGGAGGCCATGATTCTGCACGGCAAAATCGGTCTCCTGCTTATAAGGCGCATGTATTGTGTATACA
>JAAYLA010000054.1 GCA_012522135.1 Bacillota bacterium
GAGTAGCCGATGGTTCCTACGAGGTTCGAAAAGCCGATCTCGAGTCCATCGTTGATGGCCCGCTCCTCCCAGCTCCAGTCGATGCCCAGGTTCTTGCGGCCGACTGAGCTCACCTCGGTGACGAGGGCGTCGATGCGGATCTGGTAAGGTGCAACGTCGAGCTTCTTGATATCCTCGACGATGCGGGCTACGAGGTCGGGCGGGCCCACCACGAGTGCGCTGTTGGTGCTAGGATCCACACGCACGGCGTCGCGGAATGCCGGAATCAGCATATTGGGAAGCTCGGAGGCGTTCAGATGCGTCAGCTTGACCCGCTCGGTCACCGACAGCACGGGAAAGAGCGGGCTGCCCGGAGTGGCCGATCCGACTATATAGTAACCGTCCATCCACCTGACAGTGTAGCCTCCCGGAAGCACCAGCTGACGCAGGGCGTCGGGCAAGGGCACGTCGAAAAGGTCCATCGTGACGAACCCGCCGACCGTGACGTCGGTAAGAATGGGGACGCCTGTCTGCATCGAGACGTCCCGGATCGCGTCGGTAATATATGTGTCGAAGAATACGTTGTTCACGAGGGCATCCCAGGGCTCCGGAACAGCATAGTCCGCCTCTTGTGCGTATACTTGAACTGCGGCGCCCGCAAGGAGCAGGAGAAGGAGCCCTAGGCGCAACATCGCTCTTGTCGTGTTTGTGCGCATCATGTGTGTTAACCTCCTACGACTACAACGAGCCGGCAACAGTTTCGGTCTCCGCGGGTTCCATGGTCCCGGCGTGTACGACGAGGTCTTCGTCTACCCACAGATCTAGGTAGTGAATCTGCGGCGGCTGGTTGCCTTGACCGACTTCGAAGCTGATCCGGTACTGTACATTGGCCTCGAGAGGTGTCGGCAGGACAGCTTGCATGTAGCGCTGCTCGCCCGGGAGTACAGGCGTCGGCGAAACTTCAGCTACCACTTGGTCTACGACTTCCCACCGGGCGTCGCGCACCAGGATGACGTCGCCCACCTGCTCTTCCGTCTCGGGATAGTACCGCTCCAGCACGTACCGCCCGGCTAACGTCTCGTGCACGCTTCCTGCGTTGCCAACCAGGCTGGCCACCATGACGATGGGCGCGCCCGGCGCCTGCTGCCAGATGAAATCGATGACCTCGAGCTGCCGCACGTGGTTTTGGCCGATCATCAGGAACGCCTCGACGTCCAGGTCGGTCGAGATGTAATCTTCGCTTCCGGCCTCGCCGTCGGCGCGCTCTGCCTCGACCCGAATGCGAGCGTACCGGCCGCCTTCCGTACCCTCGGGTACCTGGAAGCCGACGACCACGTTGCGGCGCTGCCCGGGTCTGAGCACGAACTCGTCGGGACGAATAGTTACCCACTCGCTGGCGGAGTAGGGAAGCACGATGCCCTCGTCGACCGGAACGGGCACTCCGTCTAAGTCGTGTAGCAGCTCCTCTACGTACACCTTGAACCGCACGTCGGTCGAATCAAGGTTGCTCACGGTGATCGTGCCGGCGCGATATCCGTGGCGCGGCATCACCAGCTCAATGAGGGCCGGCATGACATCGACGCGCATCGTACGGCCGGCTACGATTCCGGAGATGCCGGCTGCCGCATCGTCGATAGTGAAGGCCGCCCGCGCGATGGCCGGCCGGTGGCCCCCGTAGTTGATCCGCGCTTCGGCTTCATACTCGCCAGGAGGCAGGCTCATGATCACCGAACCGAGCTCGATCACCGAGTCGGGTATCACGACGCCGCGGCCTGTGCCCAGGGGGACGGTGCGCACCCTGCGCCCTGCGGCGTCCCGGATGATCAGCTGCCCTTGCGCACGGACGTGGATGTCGCCGTCGTTGGCCAGCGTGGCGAGGAATAGCAGTCCGTTGCGCCCGTAAGCCAGCGCGAGATCGGGAGAGCTCCCCGTCGGTATGACTTTCATCTCGGCGATGTACGCGGATCGCCTCTGTTGCCGGCCGACTGCCACTTCGAGCGCCGTCGTAAACCTCTGGTAATACTCGGTCGAGGCCTCTACCCCGGGCGGTGCCGGCTCGGGCAACAATTCCGTGACCACCATGGCGTAACCCGAAGCGGCGCTCTGCCGGGGAATGCGGACGCGTCCCCGGATGACGTAAAAACCACCGGGAGGAACCGAAAATTCCGTCGCGTCGAGCTCGACCCATTCGCTCGCGTCATACGTCCAATCGCTTCGATCCCTCGGCACGTACACACCGTCCGGCCGCTCATACAAACCGGTCACTTCCGACCGGAAGTAGGCCGTTGCAGACCGGGATTGATTGATGATTGTAATCTCAAAGGGCACGGAGTTGCCTCGGTCTCCAGCAAGCTCGAGAACCATCGGAGAATACATCAAGTCGAGTTGTCCTTGTGCGTGGGCCAACAGCGAGCCCAACAGCAGAGAGACTATTACCTGAATTCCAACTATTGAGTAGTGTTTCATGTCGCTACTCCTCACACACACTCACTGCAGCTGGAGTGCGAGGGGCCGGGGGAGGGCACTGCCCCTCGCAACCAGTGTCGTGACTGGAATAGACGGAACGTTCGAACACCGTAGGGGGGTGCCGACATCCCCCGCCGTGAGAACTAGGTGTTTAGACCTCCGGGTCGTACGGGCTGCGTCCGCCCTCGTAGAAGTCGCCCGTATCGGGATCGACCCAATGCTTCACGTTCGTCAGGTAGATCGTGACGTAGCCCTTGCCCTCGTAGTCGGAGGAGCTGTGGGAGGGCAGAACCTCGATCTTCTCCCAGATCTTGTACGTCAACCCGGAGTGCAGACCAGCGCTGTCCCGAACCCGAATTACCAGCGGGTTGTCGGAGCTAAAGTCGGAACCGCGCCACCAACCACGGTTGTCGACCTCGTCAATCTGGTCTGTTTCGCTGTAACCGAACCACTTCGGGATGGTTCTGGTGACGCCGCCGTCGGACAAGTACTCCGGATCTTCGGCGTAGAACTCGATCACAACGTCATTGTTGCTTTGGATGCGCGCAGTGACGGAATCCGAGGCGTACGTGCCGGGACGAAGCACTCGCCAGTCCTTACGCGTGCCGCTGATGCTCCAGTTGATCCACTGCGCCACGGAGACGTGGTTGGTGATCTCGAACGTGAACACGGGCTTGTTGCTGATGCCGTCCGAATCCGCTCCACCGCTGTTCCAGGCTATCGCGTAGACCGCGGGGATCCAAGCGCCGTCGCGCAGTTCGTACGTCCCCGGCGTAGTCGACCCATCCGGCAAGAGGTCTCCCTTATAGCCAGTATCGTAGTCATTCAGCGGCGGAATTTGAGCAAAGGCACCGACCGCTGCCAATGCCACTATAGCAAGTGACAAGAAAAGAACCTTGCGGACCATCTAGTAAACCCTCCTCATGCTCATTCCGTTAGATATAGGTGATGCGGGGGTGTCGGCACCCTCCTACGGTGTTCCGAAAGCCTACGTAGCCTCTTATTCGCAAACCGGAATCACGTTGATCGTACCCATGGCTTCATAATCCGAAGAGAAATTGGAACTCCGAACAACGTAGCGTATCCAGAGCGTCAGCTCTACACCTCCCTGTACCTCGCCCTTCGAAAACGAAAGCTCGGTGCCGTTGAACTCGTCGGCCGGCCGCCAGCCGAAAGCTTCGGCGTGCGCCAGCGTCGGCCCGAGGCTGTACGCTACTTCAATAGGCGGGCCCGGTCGGTCGGCCAAGTATCGTGCATGGCCGAAGTCAGTGAACGTAACCTTGGCACCGCCGTTGCCGTTTCCGTAAAGGAAGATGTTCCCCAGTTTGGTAGCGTACGTTCCGGGTCGCAGCGCTCTGAAGTCGATGCGAGTGGCATCAACGATGGATTCCACTACGCAAGCTGGCGGATCGCATGCCAAGCAAACTCCGGGGTCGCACGCCGGGCCGGCGATGACGCCGGTGGCCGTCAACGTCGCGGCTTTCGCAGCGATCTCAATTTCCTCCACCGGCCAGTCGCCTTTCAGGACGAACCACACCACGCGCTGCGGCTCCTCTTCGGGCTCCATTTCGAAATCATCAAATTTGATGCCCGTAAGTCCCGTCGTTGGGTCTTTCCCTACTTCGATGGGGCGATGTGAGGAGCGCACGATCACGCTTTCGTCGAAGCAGAAGGCAAGGATGAAGTGGCTCAATCCCCGTCTCGCATCCCTTGTTGCCTTGACTAGGTATGTGAACGTCGTCTCGTCAGCCGCTGCATTGTAATAGACGTCAGTTAACGAGATCTCGTATCCCAAAAGCTTTATCGTCGTCGTCTGGGCCGCGGCGCCCTCAAGTCCTATGGTCATCGTGAAGACTAGGAAGAGGACGACCAACCACATGTGTCTGGTAACCGACATCAGGCTGTCACCTCTCCGCTCAGCGTGTAAAACGGACATACAAGACCGGCGCCACGTCGCTTCCAGAGTCGTATGCGTAAATCACACGGTTGTACTCCGTAGACCGGTCCCCGGGACGGCTTTCAAATATCAAACCGAGGGCGTTACCCGCTCGCCAGCCGCTGCGGTCCACTATCTCCTGGATGATGTGGGAGATGTCCGGCGTCTCGTGCCACTCGGGCTCGGTCGACGACCATTCCTCCTCGATGTCCCAAGGCTTTATCGCCGTCGTCGGCTGCAGTTCGGCCACGTCCCGAGACGGGCTAAAGGGCTCTAGGTTGTCGTAAGCAAAGCCCCGTATGTCGACCCGGGTATCGTACTTGTTAAGACCCGGCCACTGTTGCGGTGCGTGCATCACCAACACCTTGGCCTCCAGGATCTTAGCGCCTTTGGGGATGTTCACGTTCGTCCACCGGAAGAAGGCCGACGCTTCGTAACTTCCCGGTGCGCCGCCGAACCAGATCGTCGGAGTGTTCAGCCAGATGCCGACCGGGTCGGAACTGGTGTCCCTCCACCCGTCGTCCGCACTGCGGCTCACGGGAATCCGGATCAGTTCCACGACGCCGGTGCCGGAACTAGGATCGTCGCCACCGCCGGGCGGATCGGGATCTGGATCCGGGCCGGGTTCCTCTCCGCCACCGCCGGGCTGGCCGGGGTCAGGATCCGGGTCCGGTTCGCCTCCCGGAGGCTGCGCACCCGATCCGCCGCCCGGTGGGTCCGGAAGGGGGCTTCCCAAACCGCCGGGCAGCCGGTCGAGGCAGCCGGCAAGGGCAACCGTGACAATGATCATCAGCACCAAAGTTGCTGCTAGGCGGCTTCGCACTTTGAATGTCCTCCCGAGCGCTCTGCTTGGCCGCTGCGCACCGCAAAGCGTATTTCCAGCGCTCAACTCAGGTCTCACTATAAAGTGCGCCACTCGACGGAACAATTGGACATCCGTCGCACGGTTTGGGGTACATTGGAACGAGGACCCGGCCTGACTGCCGAAGGTGTCACAGTGACCGATCTTGATTGGGTGGTTTCGCCTAGGTCCTTCGGGCAGATATATCCCAACCGGAGGATGGGGGGACACGCAACTCGCCGGCGTCGCATTCCCCGGTGTGGTAAAAAAAGAAGAGCCCCTCCGGTCGGAAGGGCCCTGCGCCCACGGACGCTCAATCGCCGATATCAGTCAGGTCACGCCGTAGCCTTTCGTCTTCAGCACCTTCAGCACGGCCTGGGTGCGGTCCGCCACGTTCAGCTTCCTTAAAATGTTGCTGACGTGTGCTTTCACGGTGCGGTCGCTTACCTTAAGCGCGGCCGCGATTTCCTTATTGCACATGCCCTGGGTGAGACAGTGCAATACCTCTTGCTCGCGTGCCGACAGTTTCGCAGTGACGGGGCACGTGGGAACCGGACGCTCTTCCCGGATTAAGTGACCCAGAAGCTGCTGCGAGACGTCGGGCAGCAAAGGAGTCATGTTGACCAACACCTGGAGAAGCGCCCAGCGAAACTCCGCAATCTTACCCCTTTTCGGTAAGTAGCCGGCGGCGCCGAGGCGCAGCAGGCGTAGGATGACATCGGAGTCCGTCAGGGTGCCCATCACGATCACCTGGCAGTCGGGATACTCGCTCCGCAGCTCGGTCACTAGCGAGAAATCGGTGTCCTGCACGAGCGAGAACTCCACAAGCACGGAGTCGACCCGTTCGCCAGCCAGCACGTTGCGCAATCCCGGGATACTCTCGACGCGCCCAACGATCTCAATGTCCGGCTCGTTACGCAGGAGTTCAAATATCCCCCTGCGCACTAGCGGATCGGGATCGGCCACCACAACGCGCATTTTGTCGGACTTCGCCTCGGACACGTCACAATCGACCATCGGTATTGTCACGATCTCACCTCCGTATTACTGTGAACCAGCAAATGCCAGTCCTCCGGAGGTTCCCCTTAGGAGGGAGAGCAGAAGAACGGGAGAACAGGCAAAAGCTTACCACCGTACCGGTAGTATGATTGTGGCCTGCCGAAATAGAAGCGAGGCAGGCGCATGTCCACGGCACCTGTCCGCTCTCGGGAGTCAGGAAATTAAGGTACTCCTGGGGTGAAGCTGTGGGCTCGTAGTGGCCTGGACAGTGGAGTAGAGCGGGACCAGTCCAAGCTCGATCGAATGCGCCCAGGACGTCCGGCCGACCCCCCTGACGAACGTCCATAGGTCTAGCGGACACTCCCCACCGGAAGAGCGCGGCTTGAGTGTACCATACAGTCGCAGCGGGCAACAGGGTGCTAACCCCCAATTCCCATTTCGTACTAGATGTCAATTCATTTACATCCTTCGGACAGCCTGTCCCGGGATCGAGCACCAAGAGCCCCTGCATACGGGACGGCGCCGCGGTAAATACTGCCCCGGGGGAGCCTCCGGCTCAAGGACCCAAAAAACCAACCTAAGCTGTGTAATTCTGACTAATACATAGCCGTCTGCCATAGGCTCCCTGCGTTGACACCTACTTGTGCTTGTGATAACAATTATATCGACGGGTTTCGATGAAGAGACGATCGTCCTGTTCTGCACACGTCATGCGACCTTATTCCTGGCCAGGAAACAGATACATCGTCCCAAAGTCGACCGCATACTACCACGTCGATACGAGGAGGCTACACAGCATATGCGTTTGGTAGGCAAGCCCGCACCGAACTTCTCGATGCTGACGACCAAGAACCTGGATACGCTGGACCACCGGGTAACCCTTGACGACTACAAGGGCAAGTGGCTCATCTTCTTCTTCTATCCAGCGGACTTCACCTTTGTCTGTCCCACCGAAATTACGGCATTCAGCGAGCGTATCGAGGACTTCCAAGATCTGGATACCGAGATTCTCGGCGTTTCGACCGACAGCGTCTACTCGCACCGGGCCTGGATCAGGACGCCCGAAGACCAAGGCGGCCTCGGTCCCATCAACTTCCCGCTGGCTTCTGACATTACCAAGGAAGTTTCCCGGGCTTACGGTGTGCTGAATGAAGAAGAAGGCGTCGCCCTGCGCGGTCTTTTCATCATCGACCCAGAGGGCATCGTACGTTATCAGGTGGTACACGACGACAACGTGGGCCGCAACGTCGACGAGGTTCTGCGGGTCCTGGAGGCCCTGCAATCCGGCAATCTGTGCGGCGCGAACTGGACTCCGGGCAAGGAATTCGTCCAAGTGTAAGCTGAGTTGCGAGGTGTGAAGCGATATGCCACTCCGTCGTGGAAGCCCGCTCCCGTCCCTTGAGGGAGCAACCGAAACGTTCAACACCGACGGTATCGACATGTCCCAGCTCGAGGGCCAGCCCGTGCTCGTCCACTTCTGGGGCGTATCCTGCCACGTGTGCCACCAAATTATGGACCAGGTGACGGCCCTGCGCGACGCGCATCCCGGGCTAAAGTTCATCAGCGTCCATAGCCCGCAGAGGGAAGCCGCCCTCGACGTGGAGCTGGTAAAAAAGGATATTGAGGAATACGGGCTGACGCAACCCATTTTGGTGGACAATACGCACGCCATCACCCGTGCCTTCGAGAACCAGTTCGTCCCTTCATTCTACCTGTTTGACAAGGAAGGCAAGTTGTTCTTCCGGGCGAGCGGGGACAAGTTCATGGACAAGTTGCGCGAAAAGGTAGCGGATCTAACGGCATAACGGTATGTAACAGTACCCCCTTTGTCCCAAAACCC
>JAAYLA010000055.1 GCA_012522135.1 Bacillota bacterium
CGCAGCCGGTTAAGGTACACGCTGGCGATGACGGGGCGCTCTTCCGCCACCTTTGCCTCGCGTTCGACGATCGAAGCCAGCGTCACGACCTGGTGCGCGGAAAGTCCCTGGCCTCCCCGCTCTACGTGGGGCAAGACCACCTGCCGAAAGCGTGCCAGCATCGCCGCGAGGATCTGCTCTTCGGTCATGTCCAAAGTGAAGTAATAAGTATCGGGAAAGAGGTAACCTTCGAGGGTGGGCAGTTCGGTGCCGGCGACGACGGCACGGTACTCGCCCAGAGCCAGCCGCACAAACCGTTCCTCGTCGACGAGTCCGTGCGCGGCAAGCCGGCGTGCTATGTCGCGGACGGTGTACCCTTCGGGTATCGTCACCCGCACTTGTACCACGTTACCTTGCTGGAAATCCCGCAGCAGGGAGAAGAGGGTTGCTCCGGGCGTCACCGCGTACGTACCTGCCTGTATCCGCGTCTCGGAACCTAAAACGCGCGCAACGCCCAGAAAATATCCCTTATCCCGGATGAGGCCTTGCCGATGGAGCTCGTCCGCCACCTGGCCGGCGCTCATGCCGGGCCGGATGCGGACGAGGATCGGCGCAGCCTCATCCTGCGTTCGAGGCGGTATCGACGCATAGACCATCCATATGGTCACGGCGAGCAACAAGGCCGCCGTGACGTGCACCATCGTGCCCAGCACGCGCGCCCACGTGCTCCTGGCCCCGGCATCCAAATTCAGACCGAACCGGGTCTGTGACGACGGCTGAGTGTCCAGCGTCCATCCTCCCCCGCCGGTCTCAGTGATGATGGTCGTGCCCGCAGTCGCAATCGTGGTCGTGGTCGTGATCGTCGTCGTCCTCGTCGAACAGGTACTCTACGTCTTCGTCGTCGAACTGCTCGAGGACCTGCACGACCCGGTCGAACTCGTCGTCGTCTTCGACCACGACAAGACGGTCCTCACCGTCTTCCGTGTCGATGCGGAACAGGTAAGCCCCTTCCTCGTCGTCTTCCGGCTCGACCGGCTCGAGCAGAGCATAGCGCTGCTCCCCGACCATCACGACATCGACCAGATGAAAGGCATGTTCTTGTCCCTCTTCGTCGACCAGAACGATGGCTTCGTTCTCGTTATGCATGGTGTCTCCTCCTGTCTAGGAATGTCTGCAGTATGAGCGCTGCGGCGACTTGATCGACGCGCGCCCGCCGGGCTGCTCCCTTCACGCCCTGCTCGCGCAGGGACCGTTCGGCCAGCACGGTAGTGAACCGCTCATCGACCCACTCGATGGGTCGGGCTGTTTCGGCCCGCAATGCGTCGGCCAACTCTTGCACCTTCCGTGCTTCCGGGCCGTAGGACCCATCGGTTCGCAGGGGCAAGCCGAGAACGAAGCCGATCGCTCCCACTTCCTCGGCGATGGCGAGGATCTTCTGAACGTCGGCAGCGCCTCCCGACCGCGCAATGTACGAGTGGGGTTGGGCCGTAATGCCGAGGGGATCGCTGACGGCCACGCCGATGCGCCGCTCCCCGACGTCGAGGCCGATCCAGACTTCCTTCTGCATGGTCACATTCCGGCCGCCGCAAGACCCGGCCGTGCCAACTCCTTCTCTCTACAGTGTTGCCCCTCGACATGCCCGTCGAACCCCGTCGCACGCTCCCAAGTATACCCTATCGGACCGCCGCCGGGAATCGCGAAATGTGCTCGCGGGGAAAATCTAGGCCTGTGCGGTTAGATACGAGCGGATCAGCTCCTCCAAGATCTCGTCCCGCTCGACCGTGCGCAAGATGCTCCGCACATCTCGCGTGATGTAGGTCGGATCTCCCGACAAGAGATAGCCGACCATCTGACTCACGGGATCATATCCTTTCTCCTCCAACGCCAAAAAGACCGTGCGGAGCACCGTGCCGACGCTCTGAGGCTGGCTGACGGCCTCGAACAGGCGCGTCTCTTGCATCCCACTCAACGAACGGACCTCCCCGGACCGGCAGCTTGACCTTGAACCAACCTACCGGGTGATGACATATGGGATAGCTTCGCCGCCCGCCGGCCGTCTCCTCCGCCGCAAAGCGGACCCGCGCCGCTAACCGGTCAGCTGGCCTTGCAGCAGCGCCCTTGCTCGGGCGATTGCCTCGTCCAGCTTTTCGGGGGCCTTGCCACCGGCCTGAGCCATCGACGGATTGCCGCCTCCGCCGCCTCCAACAACCGGGGCGATCTGACGCACAAGTTCGTTCGCCTTCAAGCCCCGGGCTTGCGCCCCCGGTGTGGCCATAGCAACTAAGAACACCTTGCCGTCGGCCGCCGCGCCGAGCACGAGGGCACACTCCTTTAGCCGCTCGCGCAGCATGTCGCCTACGTTGCGCAGGGACGGCATATCGGCCGCCTCTACTTTCGCGGCGAGGACCTTAATGCCGTCTACTTCAATCGCCTGCGCCGCGAGCTCGCTGCCCGCAGCCGCGTGGATTTTGTCGCGCAGACGAGCAAGCTCACGTTCCAGGTTTTTCACCTGTGCCGCCAGCCGGTCAACGTGCGCCGGTACATCCGCCGGCGAAACTTGGAGCCTTTGGGCGACGTCAGACAAGATGGACTCTGCCTCATCGATGTAGCGCAAGGCGTGGTATCCGGCCACCGCTTCGATGCGCCGCACACCCGAGGCGACGGACGATTCCGAGACAATCTTGAACACGCCCAGATCGCTCGTCCGCTCCACGTGGGTGCCGCCGCAGAGTTCCTTGCTGTAGTCGCCGATGCTGACGACCCGCACACGCTCTCCGTACTTCTCGCCGAACAGCGCAACCGCGCCCATGCGTTCGGCTTCCGTCCGCGACGTGACCGTGGCCGTAACCGGCAAGGCGGCCATGATTTGCTCGTTGACCCGCTGCTCGATGCGCTTGCGCTCCTCCGGCGTCAGCGGCTCGAAATGGGTAAAGTCGAAGCGGAGCCTGTCCGGAGCGACGAGGGAGCCGGCCTGCGTCGCGTGGCTGCCGATGATTTCGTGCAATGCCTTGTGCAAAAGGTGCGTGCCGGTGTGATGGCGGGCCGTGTCGCGGCGGCGCTGAGCGTCGACCGTGGCCAAGGCCTTCTCCCCCACCCGGACGATGCCGGAGCTCAGCTTCGCCCGATGGATAAACCGGCCTTCGCCTACACGCTCCACGTCTTCGACAAGCAGTTGGCCGCCCGCCGTCGTGATGGTACCCGTGTCGCTCACCTGGCCGCCGCCCTCGGCGTAGAACGGCGTCCGATCGAGCACGATGTAGACTGCCGCATCGGCCGACGATACGTGCTCGACCGGCTCTCCGTCCACCACCAGCATCGCGACGGTCGCTTCCGCTTCGAGACGGTCGTATCCGACGAATTCGGTTTCCGGCAGATCCAAATCGAGCCAGTGGCTCAGACCTTCATCACCCAAGTAACCCGTCTTGGCCCGGGCTGCCCGCGCCCTGGCCCGCTGCTGTTCCATGGCTGCATCGAAACCGGCGCGATCGACCGTGACGCCGTGCCCCCTGGCGATCTCCTCCGTCAGCTCAAACGGAAAGCCGTACGTATCGTGGAGTCGGAATGCGTCTTCACCCGGCAGCTCGCTCTTGCCCTCCGCTTGCAGCTTTTCGATGAGGCCGGTCAAAAGCTCGACGCCTTGATCCAGCGTCTGATGGAACCGGCCCTCCTCGCGGGCGATCACCTTTTGAATACGGGGAAGCTCGGCTTGCACTTCCGGATATTCCGACGCCATCTGTTGCGCCACGCGCTCTGCGACCGAGGCGAGGAAAGGACCGTCGATCTCCAACAAACGGGCGTGGCGTGCCGCACGACGGAGCAGCCGCCGCAACACGTAGCCGCGCCCCTCGTTTCCGGGCAGCACGCCGTCGTAGACGAGAAAGGTGACGCCGCGCATGTGGTCAGTAATTACCCGCAGGCTGACGTCCTTCTCCGGATCGGCTCCGTACCGGGTGCCCGCCCGCTCAGCTATGTAGTCGACGATCGGGCGCATGGTGTCGATCTCAAATATGCTCGAGACCCCTTGCAAGAACGCGGCCGTCCGCTCGAGACCCATCCCGGTGTCGATTCCTTTTTGCTCGAGAGGATGCAGATTGCCTTCGGCGTCCTGATCGTACTGGATGAAAACGAGGTTCCAAATTTCGAAGAACCGTTCGCACCTGGAGCAGCCCGGCTTGCAATCGGGATGGCCGCAGCCTTCACCCCGGTCGACGAAGATCTCGGAACACGGTCCGCACGGGCCGACGCCAATCTCCCAGAAGTTGTCCTTGCGGCCTAGGCGGACGATGCGGTCTTTCGGCAGGCCGATTACTTCGTGCCAGATGTCGAAGGCCTCGTCGTCTTCGTGATAGATGGAGACCCACAGCTTGTCCTTGTCGAGTTCCAGCCGCTCCGTCACAAACTCCCAGGCCCACTCGATAGCCTCTTTCTTGAAGTAGTCGCCGAACGAGAAGTTGCCGAGCATTTCAAAGAACGTAGCGTGGCGGTCGGTGTGGCCCACGTTGTCGATGTCGGGAGTGCGCAAGCAGCGTTGGCACGTGGTAATGCGCCGCTGCGGGGGTTTCTCGAGCCCCAGGAAGTACGGCTTGAACGGTACCATGCCGGCGGAAGTGAGCAACATGGTCGGATCGCCGTGGGGTATCAGGGAAGCCCCGGGCAACCTCTTATGTCCCTTCTCCACAAAGAAGCTCAAGTACATCTCGCGTAGTTCGTCGGTGGAAAGCCTCTTCAAGAAACGTCGCCTCCCAAAAACACCGTGCCGACGTCTGCGGCACGACCTTACTGCAATCTCAATATCATCACTTTATCACGAACCCGTTCTGCGCGGAAGACACGGCTCCTGCCTCGTCACTCCCTGGTTACAGGGCGCGCTCTTTCGCCAACCAGACAAAAAGGATCTCTCCGGACACCTTTAAGACCGCCGTCGCTGGAACCGAAAGGAGCATGCCCGTTATCCCAGCGAGCTCGGCGCCTACGAGCACCGCCAGGATGACCGTCAGCGGGTGAAGGCCGACGAGGTCACCCACGATTTTCGGTGCTAAGACGGCGGACTCCAGCTGATTGACGCCCACGAACAGAGCGACCGTCCAAACTGCGGCCGCCGGCGACTGCGTGAGCGCCAGGAGAACTGCAGGGACGGCGCCGATGACCGGGCCGAAGTAGGGCACGACGTTGAAAGCGCCGCCGATCAGCCCGACGACAAGCGCGTAGGGCACCCGCAACGCGGCAAGGCCCCCGGCGATCAGAAGTCCTATGACCAAAGACACGAGAAGTTGACCCCTGATGTAGCCCGATACCACCCGGTCGACCCGGCGGCCAAGGAGAATGAGGTCTTCGTGGTAGCGGGGCGGAAACAAACCCAACAGGGCCTCGCCCATGTGAGGGAGGTCGCGCATGATGAAAAAAGCAAGAACCGGAGCGAGCAGGACGTACATGAAGGTGGCAAAAAGGCCCATCACGAGGCCTACGACTCGGGAGACCGTCGCAGCCAGTAGGCGCTCTACTTGGCCGACGACCCCTTCTATCGCACCGCGAAGGCTCTGCGGCCAGCCGTCCCGTGCGCCGAGCTCCCGCAGCCAATCAAGGGTAAGGCCTTCCAAGCGAGCGGTCTGTTCCGGCAAGGCGTCGATCAAGAGGGCTATTTCACGTGAAAGGTACGGCATCACGAGGGCGATGGACAAGGCCCCCAAGGTACCGGTCGCAACATAAATGAGCAGGATCGCTGCCGGGCGCGGTACCCCGCGCCGTTCAAGCAAGCGCACGCCGGGAAGCAACAGGTAGGAAAGAACGACCGCCAAGACAACGGGCGTAAACAGCCGGCGCACCCGCCACAGGAGCCACGCGGCGCTGACGCAGATGACGACAAGCAGGGCGAAGCGCACACGGCGATCCATAAGCCGCCTCCCGAAAGGTGCGGAGGCCGGTGCGGCGGAACGGAGTCCACCCGCCGCCCCCGCTCCTCACGCTTCTACCGGCGCACGAGCCGCATGGTGCCGTTGGCCACGGTTCGTCCGGTCCGTGACAGTACGTCGACTACGCCGCCTAACTGGCGCGCCGCCCGGTTGCGCCGCCTGGAACCGCTGCGCTCCATCGCCAGCCGCCCGACGTATGCTACGGCCAAGGCTCCGATCGCCGTCCACAGGAGCCGGTTTCGTCTCGTCACTCTGACCCCCCCCTTCCGGGCCCGATCCGTCTCGTATAGCTTGTCATGGGTACGCCTCTTTCATGCCTGCCCCCGCCCTGCGCCGACCAGCTCGAGGCCTTCTCCGTCCCCTTTTACGCCGATCGTACCGACTAACTCCGTCTGGCCCGTGAGAAGGTCTTTGAGTGCGCCGTCCGAGACGCGACAGCCCACGACCCGTCCGAGCCTGTCGATCAGCAGGTCGCTCAAGCGTCCGACAAACCGGCCGGTGTCGTCGTAGATGGGCCGGCCCCACAACCCTGGCCGGCGGTGCGTCCCCCACCAGTCGGGAGCGATTTCGTTCAAAGGGCGCAGGGCCGCCTGCGACTCGATCGTCAGGTGGGTATCGGAGGGAATCAGATCCTGCCAGTAAATCATCTGCTGCGATCGGAAAAGTCCCGTACGGGTTACTAGGACGGCGACCAGACGGATTTGGCTCGGATCGACCAGCAAGCCGGAGACAATGCCCGCATGACTCCCGGATAGGCTGCGCACCTCCTTGCCCAAAAGACCCTTGACCGAGCGCAAAAAAGATCACCCCCGGCTCTAGCGTGCGCCTTGAGCCAGGGGTGACCTGCACACCGATTTGTGGCGGCGACGCCGGATTTTACGTGCGACCGGCAAGGAGTGCGTCGGTGTTGCTGGCCAGGCCGTCGAGAGCTCTTTCGATCGTGCCGCCTCCGAGCAACACATCGCCATCATACCACACCACTCGCTGGCCCGGCGTAATGGCCCGCTGCGGCGACATGAACCGGGTGATGACGCGCCCGTCGTCGGCCGGAATGATGACAGCCGGTTGAGGAGGCGCATGATAGCGGATTTGACATTCTACAACCCGCGGCTTCGTCAGTTCGGAAAGCGCCACCCAATTGACCCGGTCCGCGATGAGCCCGCCGCCCTTCACTTCATCGGCCGTACCCACGACGATGGCGTTGCGCTCGGCGTCGATTTCGATGACGTAAAGCGGCGTGCCCGACGCGATGCCGAGCCCTTTGCGCTGGCCGATCGTGTAAAAGGCGATTCCGCGGTGCGTACCCAGCACCTCGCCTTTGCGGTTGACGATGGGGCCGGGTTTTTCGCTTTCCGGAGCCACCAGCCGCATGAATTCCTTATAATCGCCGTCCGGCACGAAGCAAATTTCCTGGCTGTCGGGCTTGGCTGCGGTCACAAGCCCCAGCTCCCGGGCAATGGCGCGAATGCGGTCCTTTGTGTACTCACCCAAAGGCGTCAACATGTGGCTCAACTGGTATTGCGTGAGCCCGTGCATCGTGTAGCTTTGGTCCTTCGCCGGATCTACGCCGCGTCGCACGATGTAGCGGCCCCACGCCTCGTCGTAGCCTACCCGCGCGTAGTGGCCAGTCGCGACGTACGTTGCGTCGAGCTCGCGCGCCTTGTCGAGGAGAATGCCGAACTTTACCACTTCGTTGCAGACGATACACGGGTTCGGCGTGCGGCCTCGCAGATAGTCGTCCACGAACTGGCGGATTACCCCTTCGGAGAAGTCATGGGAGAAATTGACCACGTAGTACGGAATGCCGAGCCGCGTCGCCACCCGCCGGGCATCTTCGACCGCCGAGAGAGAGCAACAGCCGCTTTCATTTTTTCCCTTCGGCAGGCTATCGGACCAGAGCTGCATCGTGACCCCGATGCATTCATATCCTTGCTGAACCAATAGGGCCGCAGCCACGGAGCTGTCGACGCCGCCGCTCATGGCCACGATGACCCGTTCCTTGCGTGGCATGTTGTCCCCTCCTCTCCCGGCCTACTGTTTCCCGGCGTATTACTCTAACCTTTGCGCAGCCTTTTTACAAGCCTTTCTAACACATCGACGACGTACTCGACATCATCCGCTGTCGTATCCCGGCCGAATGAAAAGCGCAGCGAGCTGCGGGCCCGGTCGGCAAAACCCATGGCGGTGAGCACATGTGAAGGCTCCACGGATCCGGCCGCGCACGCGGAACCCGTCGACGCGGCTACACCGTGCATGTCGAGGTTGAGCAGCAGCGATTCTCCGTCCACCCCCGGAAAGGCCAAGTTGACCACGCCGGGAAGCCGCTCTGTTGCATGGCCGTTCAGGGTGACGTCGGGTATGCGCCGCATCACCTCGGACAGGAACATATCGCTCAGGACGCGCAGCCGCTTAGTCCGCTCCTCCATCGTTTGCACCGCCAGGTCAATCGCCTTGGCCAAGCCTACGATGCCCGCGACGTTTTCGGTTCCCGCTCGGCGCTCAAGCTCCTGGCCCCCGCCGGTCATCTGCGGCCGCAACGACGTGCCTTTCCGGACGTACAGAGCTCCCGTTCCCTTCGGTCCATACAGCTTATGGGCAGACAGCGACAAGAGGTCCACGCGCAGCGCCTCGACGTCTACCGGCACCTGACCCGCAGCCTGCACCGCGTCGGTATGGACCAAGATGCCTCGCCCCTTGCAGGCGTCTGCGATGGCCGCGACGGGTTGCAACGTACCGGTCTCGTTGTTGGCCAGCATCACACTGACCAAGACGGTTCCGCTGGTAACCGACTGGAGCACCCGCTGCGGTGCGACGATTCCGTCCGGTCCGGGCGGAACGTACGTGACCCGAAAGCCTTCATCTGCCAGCGCCTTGGCGGTCTCCAACACGGACTGATGCTCGATTCCGCTCACAACCAGGTGATCGCCCGCTCCGCTGCGGCGCGCCTCGGTGAGCACACCCCGCAGCGCGAGGTTGTTCGCCTCGGTGCCGCTCGCCGTGAAGATGATCTCGCCCGGATCCTTCGCGCCGATCGCCCGCGCCACCTGATCCCGAGCCTCGTCCAGCGCGCTGCGCACGCGCCGCCCTTCCGCGTAAAGGGCCGAGGGATTGCCGAACTCGCTTTTCAGGAAGGGGAGCATCGCGTCGAGTACCGCAGGGTCGAGGGGCGTGGTCGCGGCGTGGTCCATGTAGACTCTGCGCATCAAACTGTCAAGACGCCTCCAACTCGATCTAGATATGCCACATTAAAGCTCCGGTATCTGCCCGCAGATCCTCCACCTTGTCCAACAGGTCGGCCAGCGTGTAATCGTCCAGCACCTGGTTGATGCGGTCGTCAATACGCTGCCACAGTGCGCTTAAGGCCTGCCGGTGGATGTCATCTTGAATCGCGGCCTCGGAGTCGGACTGGGTCATGATCGGACCTTCGAGCGCCCGCAATACGTCGCCGATGCGCACGGCGTGTGGTGGCTGCACCAGCTCGTAGCCCCCCAGAGCCCCCCGCACGCTCTTGACCAACCCGCTTTTCCGCATGGCGGCCATGAGCTGTTCGAGGTAGTGCTCCGAGATGCCCTGCCTTTCCGCAATCTGCTTTAGCGGAACCGGGCCTTGTCCGTAGTGGAGCGCGAGGTCGAACAAAGCGCGTACCCCGTACTCGCCCCGGGACGTGATGCGCATGCCATCCCCTCCAAATCCGTGCTATCTTTACGGAATTCACTGTACCACGTGGAGGAGATGTCGTCAAACTGCGTCCGGGGAAGGCGGGTTGCGCCTAGCTCTCCGTTCCTCCAACTTGTTCCAGAGGGACGGCTCCTGTCCTTGGCTGGAGGGAGAGTAAAAGACGGCGTCCTTCAAGTTGTCGGGCAAGTATTGCTGTTCCACCCAATGCCCGGGGTAGTCGTGGGGATACAGATAGCCCACGCCGGCACCGAGCCGCTCGGCCCCCTCATAGTGCGCGTCGCGCATGGCCGGCGGCGGAGGTTCAAGCGGGTGCTCCTCAACTGCCTTCATCGCCGAGTCGATACCTGCGATGACCGAATTGCTCTTGGGCGCTAGGGCGATATAAAGAGCCGCTTGCGCTAAGATGATGCGCGCCTCGGGTAGGCCGACGCGCTCTACGGCAAGGGCCGCCGACGACGCCACCACCAGGGCTTGGGGATCGGCCAAACCCACATCTTCCGCCGCATGAATCATGATGCGCCGGGCGATGTACGCTACGTCCTCGCCTGCGTAGATGAGCCGTGCGAGCCAGTATAAGGTAGCCTGGGGGTCGGAACCCCGCATCGACTTGATGAAGCACGAGGTGACGTCGTAATGCTCGTCGTCTTTAGCGAAGGGAACGTGGCGACGCTGCAGCGCGCCCTGCACATCCTGCAGCCGAATTCGCCGTACGCCGTCCGCGGACGTCTCCGCTGTCACCGCGCAAAATTCGAGCGTGTTCAAGGCAATCCGCACGTCCCCGTTCGACGTATGGACCAAATAATCGAGAGCGTCACCCTCGATATCGACACCCATCCGGCCGAGACCGCGCACCTCGTCTGCTAGTGCTCGGCGCACCACTTCGCGCACCGCATCCTCGTCTAGGGGCTGCAGCTGGAAAATGCGGCAGCGGGACAAAAGGGGCCTGTTCACCGAGAAAAATGGGTTTTCCGTGGTCGCTCCGATCAATGTGACAATACCGTCTTCCACCGCGGGCAGAAGAGCATCTTGTTGACTGCGATTGAAACGATGTATTTCGTCGATGAAGGCGATCGTCCGCGCACCGTACATCCCGAGGCGCTCCTTGGCTTCCTGCACGGCCTGGCGGATGTCGGCCACTCCGGACGTCACTGCATTGATCGTCACGAAGTGCGCCTTGGTCACCTTGGCGATGACGCGCGCCAAAGTCGTCTTGCCGCACCCCGGCGGTCCGTAAAAGATGCAGGACGGCACACGATCGGCCTCGATGGCACGGCGCAGGGGCGTGCCTGGACCGATCAGGTGGTCTTGGCCGACGATCTCATCGAGGGTCTCGGGCCGCATCCGGGCGGCGAGGGGCGCCGCCCGGCGGCGTTCTTCTTCAGCTGCCGCGTGGAACAGATCCAAAGCCTCTCACAACCTAACTCTTCCCGCCGCGCGCGGAAGGCAGCAGGCGAATTCCCAGCTCCTCCAGTTGCTCCGGGGCGACATCCGACGGCGCACCGGTCATGAGATCCATAGCGCTCTGCGTCTTCGGGAACGGAATGCAGTCGCGAATCGAATCGAGCCGTGCCATCACCATGATGACGCGATCCAGCCCGAACGCGATACCTCCGTGGGGCGGCGCGCCGTACGACAAGGCTTCGATGAGGAAGCCGAACTTCTCGTGGGCTTCTTCCGGAGTGAAGCCGAGTGCCTTGAACATGCGTTCTTGCACGTCGGGCCTGTGAATGCGGATGCTGCCGCCACCGAGTTCTACACCGTTGACGACCAGGTCGTACGCCAACGCTTCTACGGCGCCGGGATCCGTCTCCAGTAGCTCCAAGTGCTCGGGCTTCGGCGACGTGAACGGATGGTGCGCGGCGACGTAGCGCCCCTGCTCTGCATCCCACTCCAGTAGCGGCCAGTCGATCACCCAGCAAAACTCGTAGCGCTCCGGATCAATAAGCCCTAGCTTCTCCCCTAGCACGACCCGCAGCCGTCCCAGAACCGTATGGACGACGTCCGGACGGTCGGCAACGAACAGCAGCAAGTCGTCCGGTTCGGCGGCCAGCCTCTCGAGCACGGCGGCAATTTCCTCTTCGGCCATGAACTTCGTAATCGCGGAACGCAGGGAACCGCCCTCTCCTACCGCGATCCACGCCAGCCCTTTCGCCCCCCACTCGATCGCTTGTTCCGTCAGTTGGTCGATCTCACGGCGCGACCAGCGTGCTGCTCCCTTCGCGTTGATGGCCTTCACAAGCCCGTCCTTAGCCGCATCGGCAAATACCTTGAACCCGCTGTCACGCACGATGTCCGTAACGTCAACGAGTTCGAGACCGAACCGCAGGTCCGGCTTGTCCGATCCGTACCGTTCGATTGCCTCCTTGTACGAAATGCGCCGGATAGGCAAATTTACATCGATTCCGCCTACCGCAAAGATGCGCTGGATGAGGCGTTCCATCATGCGCATGACGTCATCACGGCCGACGAACGACATTTCGACGTCGATTTGGGTAAACTCGGGCTGCCTGTCGGCGCGCAAGTCCTCGTCGCGGAAGCAGCGGACGATTTGATAATACCGCTCAAGGCCGCTCACCATGAAGAGCTGCTTAAAAATTTGCGGCGACTGGGGCAGCGCGTAGAACTTGCCCGGGTGTACGCGGCTGGGCACCAGATAGTCACGGGCGCCCTCGGGCGTACTGCGGGTGAGCATCGGCGTCTCCAGTTCCAGAAAGCCGTTTTCATCGAAGAAGTCGCGCGCAGCCTTCATTACACGGTGGCGCAAGATCATGTTTCGCTGCAGCGCCGGGCGACGGAGGTCCAAGTAACGGTAGCGCAGTCGGATGCGTTCGTCGACGTCACCCGGCCGGTCGATCTGGAAGGGAGGCGTCTTTGCCTCGCTGAGCACGACGAGGTCTTCGGCGACGACCTCGATCTCACCGGTAGCGAGCTTCGGGTTTTCCATCCCCTCGAGCCGCTTTGTCACTTTTCCTTTAACGGAGATCACGTACTCGCCGCGCAGCGCCTCCGCCTTGGCAAACAGTTCGGGATCGTCCGGTTGAAAGACGATCTGAACCACGCCGGACCGGTCACGCAAATCGATAAAGATGAGTCCTCCATGGTCGCGGCGCCTGCCTACCCAGCCTGCCAAGCGGACCTCTCGCCCCGCGTCGGCGAGCCGCAACGTGCCACACGCATCTGAACGCCACAATTCATCCATTCACTCGTCCCTCCAACCACTGGACAATCCCTGTGAGCGGTACTTCCGACTGCTCTCCCGTAGCCATTTTTCTGACCGCAGCCCGGCCCGCAGCCAGCTCGTCATCGCCCAAAATCACGACGTACTGCGCGCCCGATCTTTGGGCCGTGCGCATCTGGGCCTTGAGCGACCGGTCTTCGTAATCGAGCTCCGTTCGAAGCCCTGCCTGGCGCATGGCCAAGGCAATCTCCAAAGCACGGCTGCGTGCAGCGTCACCGAGCGCAGCGACATACACCTGCGGAGCCCGGCCGTCGCTGCGGAGGGCGTCCCGGGCTTCCAGGCTTAGAAGAAGGCGCTCCATCCCTACGGCAAAGCCGACCGCTGGCGTGGGCGGCCCACCGCATTGTTCCACCAGCCCGTCGTAACGCCCGCCGCCTCCGAGAGCGTCCTGGGCACCTAGGTCCAGGCCGATGAGTTCGAACACGGTCCGCGAATAATAATCGAGGCCCCGAACTAGGCGGGGGTTCAAGACGTAGCGGATGCCGACGGCGTCGAGACCCGCGCGCACCGTGGAAAAATGGTCGTGGCACTCGGTGCACAAGTGCTCGTGGCTCTTTGGCGCGCCTTCCGTCGCCTCCCGGCAGCCCGGGTTCTTGCAGTCTAAGACGCGGAGCGGATTGCGTTCCAGCCGTTCCAGGCATGTGGGGCATAGTGCCTCGCGGCGCTCGGATAGATAGGCCGTGAGTTTTTCACGGTAAGCGGGCCGGCATACGTGGCACCCGATCGAGTTAATGTGCACTTCGAACTCGTGCAGGCCGGCGGCCCGGTATAGGGAGATAGGCAAGGCGATCATTTCGACGTCGAGCAGGGGCGAAGCGCTTCCTAGCGCCTCCACGCCGAACTGGTGAAACTGACGGTAACGTCCTTTCTGCGGCCTTTCGTAACGGAACATCGGTCCTATGTAATACACTTTGAACGGCAGCGCCTTGCCGTACAGCTTGTGCTCGATAAAGGCGCGCACGACCTGTGCCGTACCCTCGGGCCGCAGCGTCAGGCTCCGCCCGGAGCGGTCCTGGAACGTATACATTTCCTTTTCCACGATGTCGGTGGTTTCCCCGACGCCACGGGCAAAGACTTCCGTATGCTCGAAGAGAGGGAGGCGTATCTCCCGGTAACCGTACCGTTCACACGTCTCCCGCACAATTCTCTCCAAGTACTGCCAGCCGCCCACGGCATCCGGCAGGATGTCGTTGGTCCCTCGCGGCGCGAACAGTTCCAAACCGATGCATTCCCTTCTTGCCTGATGAGTTGCGATGAAGCGTCCCAGAGATCCGCCGGCGCAGAGCGCCGGCAGACTAAAGGGGCGAATCCCCCGTCCGAACAGGAGGGGATTCGCCCGGTCACCGTCGGTGGCTACGGTAGGCCGTGGGAGGGGTGCCTGTCCCCTTGCTCCCCGGCAGCGCCTTTACTCATCCGCCGGCGCCTCGTCCTCGAGGACCCCTTCCTGCGCCTCGGCCGAACCGTCTTGATCGGCGCCGGCCTCGGAGTCAAGAGAATCCGTCACGTCCGGCGCGCCGCTTGCCTCCTCCTGCAACTGTTGCTGCAGTTCCAGCTGTTGCTGGTAGCGGACGAACAGGTCGTCGATCATTTCCTGGACCTTGTCGGCCTCGTCGGTGTACCCGAGCTGGCTTAGGGTCGACTGGACCTGGAAAAGGAGTCCGTAGTCGTTGGGAGCCCACTCGGCCGCGGTCAGAAGCGATTCCACGCCTTCGTCCTGCCGCTCAGCTTCGATCAAAGCGATTCCGAGCGCGTAGTGGAGCTCGGGGTCGTACGGATTCTTGCTCGTGGCCAGGCGGAACTGTTCAATGGCCTGTTCCGTATCGCCCAGCACCTGGTAGACGTTGCCCATCGAGTAGTTGATATAGCCGTCGTTGGGCGACTGGGTCTCAGCCACCTTGTAGTACTCGATCGCCTCCAGGTACTCACCGCTTGCCACGTGCCAGATCGCTTTCAGAAGGGGGTCCTTCACGTCGATTTCGGCATTCTCACGCAGCTCGCGCAGCCACTCCTGGACACGCTGGTTTGCCCGCTGGGCCTGAAGCTCCACCCGCAGGCCTTCCTTCGCCTGCTCGTACTCCTCACCTTCCGGCACCCGGCGCTCGAGCACTTCGATGATATGATAACCAAACTGGGTCCGTACCGGCTCGGGACTGATCTCCCCGGGCTGGAGCGCGAAGGCGGCTTCCTCGAACTCCGGAACCATCACGCCGCGGGTGAAAAAGCCCAGTTCGCCGCCGTATTCCGCGGTGCTGTCCGCGGAATGCTCCGCCGCCAGAGCGACGAAGTCGGCACCCGCCCGCAACTGATCGAGCAGCTCGTTCGCCTTGGCCAGGGCACCCTCCCAATCTTGCTCGCCTTCTACTATCTCGGGGCGAATCAGAATGTGCCGGGCGTTGACCGCCTCGTAGGCTGCGGCCAGCTCCTCCTCGGTAATCTCAACTTCCGCCTCGCGCCGCTCGAGCACTTTCTCGATGAGGAGCTCCTCTTCGATCAGTCGCCGCAGGTCGTTTTCCGTCATACCGAAGTCGCGCAGGGCCTGCCGGTAGGCGGCGTCGGATTCGAACATGGCCCGCTGCTCACGCAGTTTCTCGTCGATCTCGGCCTTGGGCACGCGAATACCTTCCTTGCGGGCCGCGTCGAGAGCCAACTTGGTCGCCAACACCATCTCCAAGGCCTGGTACTGCAAGAACTCTTGGTCCGCAGCAGACAGCGGTCCGTAAATCATCTGATACTGATAAGCCAAGTTCTGAAACGCTGTCTGGTGCTCCAAGTAAGAGATGTCGTTTCCGTTTACGGTCGCGATAACCTGCGCACTGGTCGCCGTGTTACCGCCGAAAAGCGGCACCCCGACGTACAGCAGCCCCAGGGCAAAGGCGGCCGCGACGATAATGATTAGCCATTTGAACCGTTTCCGCAATGCATCGAAGAGCAAAAGAAAGCGCCCCCTTTAGTGGCATAACGGCTTGAAAAACGCTCTATTTCAACAGACCGCGACGTCGTCCGGCCTGTTGGTGGACAGGGCCATTGTATCGGTTTCAAAAGATGCGTGTCAACACAACCAACTTGACTCAATTGGAGTGTTCTGACGGGCTTTCCACGATCAGTGTGACCGGACCGTCGTTGCAGAGACTCACCTGCATCATGGCTCCAAAGACGCCCGTCGCCACCCGGCGTACGCCGGCGCCTTCCAGTTCCGCGCAGAAAAGATGGTATAGCTGTTCAGCGTCCTCGGGACGCGCGGCCCGGGAGAAATTCGGACGCCGCCCCTTGCTGCAGTCGCCGTACAGCGTGAACTGGGAAACGACCAAGGCTTCGCCTTTGATATCATTCAGGCTAAGATCCATCTTTCCTGCCTCATTGGGAAAGATTCGCAGGCTGCTGATCTTCCGGGCTAAAGCCTTCGCCGCGGCTTCGTCGTCACCCTGGGCTACGCCGAGCAGGATGACGAGGCCGCGGCCGATCTGTCCTACCGTCTCACCGTCAACGTCGACACGGGCGTGACTGACCCGCTGAACCACTGCACGCAATGTCACGCGCTCCTATTCGTTCTGTAACTTGCAGCTGCACCGGATCACGTGGGAGCAGCTCGATGCACCTCGAGCACGCCGTTCACCTTGCGCAGCCTTTCGATCAAGTTGTACATTTGGTTGACGTCCGTAATATCGACCGTCAGATTGATATAAGCGATCTGCTGGCGGTTGGTACGCGCATTCACGGCACCGATATTCGTGTTCTGCTCGGAAACCGTGTTCATGATCTGCGCCAACAGATTCGCCCGGTCGATGGCCTCGACCGCGATCTCGACGGGGAACGCACCCTTCTCGTCGACGTCCCACTCGACCTCGATCTTGCGCTCTTTCACGTCGTCGAGTGCCGCCAAGTTCGGGCAGTCCACGCGGTGCACGGAAACGCCCCGTCCGCGGGTGATGTAGCCGATAATCTCGTCTCCGGGAACCGGGGTGCAGCACTTGGACACCCGCACCAGCGTGTTCTCCAGGCCCTTGACTTTGATCCCGGTGCCAGGCCGTTGCTTCGGTTTGGCACCCGGTTGGGAAGCTTTCCACTGCTTTCGGCGGCGTTCGTACTCTTCCCTGCCGAGAAGCCGTCCGATGACCTGCTGGGCCGTGATTTTGCCGAAGCCGACCGCCGCAAGCAAGTCGTCCGTGCTGACGAATCCGTACCGCTTCACGACTTCTTGCAGGCGGTCGGACTGCAGCGCTTCCTTTGCGTCCACGCCGAGCCGTTTCAACTCCCGCTCGAGCGTCTCGTGCCCGCGGGCGATGCTCTCCTCGCGGTGTTCCTCCTTGATCCAGGCCCGGATCTTGCTCCGTGCTTTTGAGGTCTTTACGAACTTCAGCCAGTCGCGGCTCGGACTCGGCGTTTTTGCCGTCAGGATCTGTACGAATTCACCGTTGTTTAGCTGGTAATCGAGGGGCACGATGCGCCCGTTCACTTTCGCCCCGACGCAGCGCAGGCCGATGTCGGTGTGCACGGCGAAAGCAAAGTCGACGGGTGTCGAACCGGCCGGGAGGCTCTTTACGTCGCCCTTGGGCGTGAAGACGAAGACTTCGTCCTCGAAGAGGTCGATCTTGAGCGTCTCCATGAACTCCTGGGGGTCGCGCATTTCGCGCAGCCACTCCATAACCTGCCGGAGCCAGGCTACCTTCTGCTCGAACTCCGCCTGTCCCCTGTTGCCCTCTTTGTAAAGCCAGTGGGCTGCGATTCCCCGCTCGGCGACGTAGTGCATTTCACGGGTGCGGATCTGAATCTCGAAAGGCTCGCCCGTCGGTCCGATCACCGTCGTGTGGAGAGACTGGTACATGTTTGACTTCGGCATCGCGATATAGTCCTTGAAACGACCGGGAACGGGCTTCCACAGGGTGTGCACGAGGCCCAACGCGGCGTAACAGTCCTTCACCGTCTCGACGATGATGCGCACCGCCATCAGGTCATAAATCTCTTCTAGGTCCTTGCCCTGGTTTTTCATTTTCTGGTAGATGCTGTACAGGTGCTTCGGACGGCCTTGCACCTCGGCCACCAAATCGACCGCTGCCAGTCGCTCCCTCAACGTGGCCATCACCTGTTCCAGCTCGCCTTCTCGCTCTTTGCGCTTCTTGGCGATGCGGTTAACCAGAGCGTAATATGCCTCGGGCTCCAGGTGGCGCAGGGCGATGTCTTCCATCTCCCACTTAATGCTCCACATGCCGAGGCGATGCGCCAAAGGCGTGTAAATCTCCAGTGTCTCTCTTGCAATCTTCTTCTGACGGTCGACGGGCAGGTGCCGGAGGGTACGCATGTTGTGGAGGCGGTCGGCAAGCTTTATGAGGACCACCCGCACATCCTCGGCCATGGCGAGAAACATCTTCCGCAGGGATTGAGCCTGCTGCTCCTCTTTCGAGCGGAAATGGATCTTCGACAGCTTCGTGACGCCGTCGACGAGCAGTACGATCTCGGACCCGAACTCGCGCTCGAGTTCTTCCCGGGTGACCTGGGTGTCTTCCAGGACGTCGTGGAGCAGACCGGCCGCAATCGTAACGGGATCCAGCTCAAGCTCCGCCAAAATCTTGGCAACGCCGAGAGGATGCTGGAAGAAGGCCTCGCCGGAGTCGCGGTACTGCCCCCGGTGGGCGTTTTCAGCGAACCGATACGCCCGCTCGATGCAGTCCACATCCGCGTTCGGGCTGTAGCTTCTAACACGTTCGATAAGTTCGCTGACTCCCACGGCCTCCCCCCTCCCCCCTGAGCCGTACATGCGGTAGCTTGCACCCGCCCTGGGGACGGTCAATCATCGTAGCGCACCAGTGCGTGGATGCGTTCTCCCTTGAGCCGCTCCCGACCGTTCAAGTAGGCCAGTTCAATGAGGAACGAATACCCGACGATCTCCCCGCCAGCGCGCCGCACCAGGTCGGCCGCGGCGGCGATGGTTCCGCCGGTGGCCAAAAGATCGTCCACAATCAGCACTCGCTGACCGGGCTTGATGGCGTCCTTGTGCATTTCCAAAGCGTCGGTGCCGTATTCGAGTGCATACTCGACGCGATACGTGTCCGACGGCAGCTTGCCGGGTTTGCGGACGATGACGAAACCGACTCCGAGCTCATACGCGATGGGCGATCCGAAGATGAAGCCCCGCGACTCCACTCCCACCACGACGTCGACCCGATCGTCGCGGAAGGCATCGGCCATCATGCGCACCGCCTCGCGCAGGGCGGGCCCATCCTGAAGCAGCGTAGTGATGTCCTTGAAGCTGATACCTGGTTCGGGAAAGTCGGGTATGACACGAATCTTAGACTTCAGATCCATCCAACGGGGACTCCTTTCGCCATCGCTCTAGGCTCCATTTCCAAGGATTAGGAACAGCAACCGGTTCGGGCACGTACGAACTCCGCAGGCGGCAACCGCCGGGCCCGGGCGACTAAGCGCCGATCACGCTTGTATGGACCGCGGCCACAAGTTCGGCGTCCGACATGGAGGCGATCCGTGTCAAGTATCCCGAAAGCCTTTCCCGCAATGTGATACCTTCATTATAACGAACGCCTCTTGTCAAGTCCACCTTGCGGCCGCCCGTAGGCTCGATTCCGACTATGTACTTACCGTTTCCTTCGGCTGCCATATGAACCAGGCCGGCCTCGGAAAAAACATCGAGTCCGTAGGCAACGCCGGCCGCGGAGATCGCCACGCCCTCCCGGCTCAGAGCCTCGGACAGCTCGTGCAAACGGACCGTCCCGCGTCCGCCGGCGACAGTGCGAGCCAGCGCACGATACAGGTGACGCAACGTCTCGATATCAGGCAGGTCGGCCGCCACCGCCGCTTTCGCCTCGGCCAGTAGCTCTGCGGTGAAAGTTACATGCAGGTCCACGGCCTTACCCCAGCTGCTCGCGGCCGCCAAAGCGGCAACGAAGGTCTCATAGTCCCGGGGCACCGACCAGAACACCAGCGCCGCCCGCTCCCGGGCGGCGGCGGAGTCCGGCATGCGTCCGGCGAAGATGTAGACCTCGCTCAAGCCTCCGAACCGCTCCGTCTTGATGCGGCTCATCAACCCTTGCCTGTCTCCACCTGCCGTCCAGAGGAGCACCAGGTCGCAGCCTTCGACGGCCGCGTGCAACGCCGCGGGACGGATATCGCCTCCATGCCCCCGCCAATCGAAGATCTGCAGCGTGGGGCCGCCCGGCACCGCAACGGGCAGCCGCCGGGGCCGTGGCGGCTCCGGGGCGTCACGTCGTCCTGTCAACAGGGTGCGCTCCGCAAGCCGCAGCGACTCCGCTTGCGTGCAACGCACGTCCCGCACCTGCAGCTGCGGCTCGCGAAAACCGTTCCACTCGTTCATCCCGATCGTGCACGCGACATCGACCCGATCGCCCGGCCGGATGCGCTCGGAAAACGGCTCCGCCATGCCGAAACCGATCCCAGGTATCACGCCCCCCGGACTGCCCGGGGCGCGCAGTGCCAGGCGCCAGTGGTCACCTTCACGCCCCACGGCCCTGCTCTCACAGATCAGGCCGTCCGCGACCATGACCAGCGGCTGCGGGTTGCCGAGGCCGAACGGTGCCAAGGATTGCACCGCCTCAGCGAGTTCCAAGGTGATCTCATCGGGTTGCAGGATCGCTTCCACACGCAGTACGGGCGCCAAATCGGTCTCCGACAAGGTCTCCTTAGCGTAAGCCATGAACTCCCGCTTGAACCGCGGGATATTGGCGGCGGGCAGCGAAAAGCCGGCCGCCATGCTGTGGCCCCCGAAGTGGGTGAAATAGTCCTTGAAGCGGCTCAAGGCTCGGAACAGGTTGAAAGGTCCGATGCTGCGTCCGGAGCCTACCGCCTCATCGCCATCGACGGCCAGTACCAAAGCGGGCCGGCCATAGCTTTCCACGAGCCGCGACGCGACGATTCCGATGACACCGGGATGCCATCTTTGACCGGCGACGACAAGGGCGTGGGCGTGCGGCGTCTCGGGATCTTGTGCGAGTATCTCCTCGGCCTCGTCGACGATGCGCCGCTCCACTTCCTGCCTCTCGCGGTTTTGCCCGTCGACAAGCTCGGCAAGCCTTTGGGCCTCCGCGGGGTCTTCCGTGAGAAGAAGGCGCACACCCACCGTCGCGTCGTCCAACCGCCCGGCGGCGTTGAGACGGGGCGCCACCGAAAATGCGATCTGGCCGCTCCGGGGCCGCTCTGGATCGACGCCGGCCACTTCACACAAAGTTCGCAGGCCGATACGGCGGTGAAACCTTTGCAGACCCTTTGCAACGAGCGCCCGGTTTTCACCCACGAGCGGCACGACGTCGGCAATGGTGGCGAGGGCGACCAAGTCGAGCCAGCGGTCGGTGTCCGCGTCGGGACGGCCTAAGGCTCGGCTCAAAGCACAGGCCAGTTTGTAGGCCACGCCGCAGCCGGACAAGTCTTTCTCGGGATACGGACACCCCTTCTGCTTCGGATCGATCACCGCCACGGCCGCGGGAATCTCGGCTTGCGGCTCGTGGTGGTCGGTAATTACACAGTCTACGCCCAGTTCCCGGGCGAGGGCCACCTCGTCGATCGACGTGATGCCGCAATCAACCGTGATGAGCAGGTCGGCTTTCGGCGCCAGCTCCCTGACCGCCCCTTGGGACAGGCCGTACCCTTCGTGGAGCCGGTTCGGGATATAGTACTCTACCCGTGCGCCGAACTCCCTGAGCGCCGATACGAGCAGCGCCGTGCTCGCTTGCCCGTCGACGTCGTAATCGCCGTAGACTAAGATGCGCTCGCCCCGGTTTATGGCGCGCACGATGCGCTCCACGGCGGGCTCCATCCCGAGCAAAGAGAAAGGATCGGGATGGCTGTAAGTCGTCGGATCGAGAAAGGCCCGGACGGCATCCGGCGTCGTGTAGCCTCGTTGCCAAAGCACCCGAGCGAGCGGTATGGGAATGGCGCAAGACCGGGCCAAGGCCTGCACCCGGTCTTCGGGTACGGAGTGAAACATCCACACGGGGTCGTGCGGCAGATGGGATGTCGTCATGGTGCGTCGACGCCGCCCCTTCCTAAGATGTGCGCGAGCGCGCCGTTCGGGTTGGCGCGCCGCGGAATGTGCCCATGAGAACAGGAATTTGCCCTGCCTTCATTGTACTTCTTCCAAGGTGGCCCGATCCCTGCCGTAGGCTGGGACCGGACCGAGATCAGGCCTAATCGCCGAGCGGGAGATGACCTTGTGCGTTACTTTTTCATCGTGAACCCTACGGCAGGCAGGGGACGGGCAGCCGCAGTGTGGAGGCAGCTCGAGCCCCTTCTGGCGGAGCGGCACATCGACTACGGATACGCTCTGACCGACGGACCTGCGGACGCGACGTACATGGCGCGGGACGTGACGGAGGCGGGCTACGATGCAGTTATCGGCATCGGAGGCGACGGTACCCTGCACGAGATAGCCGCCGGCCTGCCGGAGGCGGGCATCCTCGGCGTCATTCCCGCCGGGACCGGGAACGACTACGCCAAAAACCTCGGAATTCCCAATGATCCCGTAGCCGCCCTCGAAGCGCTCTTGACGGCGGTGCCGTCTCGCGTCGACCGTTGCACCGTCAACGGACGTCCCTTCTTGAACATCACGGGCGTCGGTTTTGATGCCAAAGTCGCCAAAGAAGTGCAAGAGATGTCCCTGCGGGCGGGCGGTGCGCTGCCGTACCTCCTGGCGGTGTTTAAGCAGATCGTCTTCCATCGCAACGCCCGGGCCACGCTCTATGTCGACGGCCAGCGCATCGACGGGAAAGTGTTTTGGATCGCAGTCGGAAACGGCTCTTACATCGGTGGCGGCATGAAGATCTGCCCGGATGCGCGCATCGACGACGGCCTTCTCGACGTATGCATCGTGGGCGACGTGGGGCGGCTCGAGACATTGGTTCACCTGCCGAAAATCTTCAAGGGCACACACATCCGCCACCCCAAGGTCACGTACCTCCGGGGCCGCAATGTGCGGATCGAGGGCGATGCCTTGTTGTGCCAAGCCGACGGCGAACTGGTGGGCAGTACACCGGTGGATATCTCCGTGCTGCCGCAAAGCCTGACCGTCTTGGCGCCGCGCAATTCAAAACCTGCCGGACCTCAAGATCGAAAGGGCCAACCAGATGCCGAGGAGGAACGCCGCCACGTATCCTAGAACACCGATGGCAGGCAAGCCCCGAATGAAAGGGCCCGTCGAAGACTGAATGACCAGCGAGGAGCCGATGACCAGACTCGCGATGACCACCGCCAGCGCGATGCGGTTTGATATGAAGTCGAGGCGGTGAATGAGCTCTTCGAGGCCACGGTGGATGAACTGAATGCGAAGCCTGCCTCGTTCCGTCTGGTCGAGGAGCCTGTCGACCCGGCCCGGCAGCTCTCGCGCCAGTTCCGCCCAGTAAAGGAGTTCCTCACTGGCGCGGCGGACGACGTTTTTCGGATCGTAGCGTTCGGCGAGGAGCTGTTTCGCAAAGGGCTCGGCGATCTCGAGCACGTTGAAGTCGGGGTCAAGCCGCTCTCCCATTCCCTCGATGAGGACCAGGGCCCGCCCCAGAAGGAGCAGGTCGGAGGGCAGCTTGATGCGGTGGCGGCCGGCCAATTCGAAGCTTTCGGAGAGGATCGTCGCTGCCTTGATCTCCTTCAGGCGCTTTCCGTAGTGCCGGTCGATCATTTCGGCGATGTCTTCCCGGAGCCTGCGCATATCGCTGCGGTCGTCTACGGCGCCGAGGCGGGTCATCGCCTTGACCACGCGGTCCATGTCGCGTCGGACGATGCCGACGACCAGCGCGGCCAAATTTTCCTTCACTTCCGTGGAAACCCTGCCTACGGAACCAAAATCGACGTAAGCAATGCGATCGCCCGGCAAGACGAAGATGTTTCCCGGGTGCGGGTCGCCGTGAAAACAGCCGGCGATCATGACCTGCTTCAGGAACGCCTCCGCCCCGATGAAGGCGATCCGCCTGCGGTCGATTCCAAGCTGCTCCAACCGGTCCGTGTCCGACGCTTTCACCCCAGACACGTATTCCATCGTCAACACGCGTTCGGTGCTGAATTCCCAGAAGACCTTCGGGATGACCACGTGGGGATCATCTTGAAACTGCGCGCGGAACCGCTCGATGTTGCGGCCTTCCCGGGCGAAGTCAAGCTCGTTCGTTATGTAACGACGAAATTCGTCTACGAACTCCACGGCGCTGATCATTTCCGGCCGGAGCCTCTCCTGCACGATGCGGGCGAGGCCGTACAAGATCTCAACATCCGTCCGGATTTGTGCCGCGACGCCAGGCCGCTGAAGTTTCACGACGACTTCCTCGCCATTGTGCAGCCTCGCCCGGTGTACTTGCGCGATCGAGCCCGCGGCCAGGGGCCTTCCGTCAAAGTGCGAGAAGGCTTCCTCGAGGGGAATGCCCAGCTCCGCCTCAATCAGGGCGACCGCTTCCTCCGTGGGAAAGGGGGCGACTTCATCTTGCAGCTTGGCGAGCTCGCGGACGAACTCGGGGGGCAAGAGGTCGGCACGCGTCGAAAGCAGCTGTCCCAGCTTGATGAAGGTGGCTCCTAGCTCCTCCAAAGCGCTGCGCAGACGGACGGCCGGTGAACCGGTAGGACGGGTTTCCGACACACGGCGCAGGCGGTGTCCGAGAGGCAGCAAGTAACCTAGATCGAGCCGTTCGACTGTGTAGCCGAAACCGTGACGCAAGAAGACCTCGACGATCTGCCGGTAACGTTTGAAGTGTCGCAGTCGCCTCCCTGTGCGCAGCACCGTCCCACCTCCCCGCGGACCGCGTTACCAGCCATCTACAGGTAGAAGCAGGGTCCCGGCACGCCGGGACCCCTGAACCGCTGCACGACAGTCGCTAGCCTTGGGTTGCCGCGGCCTGTTCCTCGGTGCGCGGCCGCTCGCGCTGTAAGGTGAGCCAGATGGCGGGCGCGAAGAAGAGCGAACACAGCGTGCCCACGACGATGCCGACAATCAGCGTCAGCACAAAGTCCTGCAGCGTGGCACCTCCGAGGAACAGCAGTGCAAACAACACCAGCAACGTGGTTAGCGCAGTATGAATCGTTCGGCCCAAGGTTTGGGTCACGCTCTTGTTGACGATCTCCAGGAGCGACTCCTTCTTGCGGAAGCTCAGGCTCTCGCGAATGCGGTCGAAGATGACGATGGTGTTGTTGAGCGAGTAACCCACGACGGTCAAGATCGCAGCGATGAAGGGCATGTTGATCTGGGTCCGGGTCAAGGCGAGAAACGCCAGGACGAAGAGGACATCGTGCGTAACGCCCAGGACGGCCGCGATGCCGAAGCGATATTCGAAGCGGAACGCGAGGTATGCAAGGACCGCAACCGCTGACAGCCCCAAAGCCCACAGCGCGTTCCTGACGAGCTCGCCGCCGACGACGGGACCCACAACCTCGGTGAGGCGGTTCGACACGGCACCGAACTCCGCCGCAAGCAAGGAATCCAGCTCGGCGATTTGCGCGTTCGTCAGCTCCCCGGTGCGGATCTGCATGACGGTCTCTCCGGCCCTTTCCGCACCGCTTACAGGCTGAATGACGGCGCTGCCCGCATCGATACCGGATGCGGCAGCGAGCACGCCGCGCACCTGTTCTGCCGAGACTTCGCCTTGAAAGCCTCTCTCAAGTAGGGTACCGCCCGTAAAGTCAATACCCAGGTTCATTCCGGCCAGCGCCCAGACTGCCAGAGAGGCTGCGATCACAAGGGCCCACAGGCCGGTGCCGAGCTGCGGAGTGAATACGAACCGGCGCGTCCTGGCCTCGGCCTTGGCGCCAAAGCTCTTGGCCAGCCGGTCCGGAC
>JAAYLA010000346.1 GCA_012522135.1 Bacillota bacterium
CTGCCGAGATTGTCCGGCCGCCCACATGGGAGGAGCTTCAGTCGGCGCTGTGGCAGGAACTGGAGCGCCCGGGCCTGTCGGATGCCTCTCCGTATTGGGTGCTTCAGCTTGCCCGCGTCTGGGCGAGCCTAGAAACGCGCGACGTAGTACGGTCCAAGCTGGATTCGGCAGCATGGGCGTTGGAGCGTCTCCCATGGGAGTTCCAGGCCATCGTCGAGGCGGCGATGCGCTTCTATCGTCGGTGTCCCAAGCCCGGCGACGAGCAACTGATCGCAGACGACTTCCCGATGTTTATTGAAGAGATAAGGCGCCGGGCCGGAGCGAACGCGTAAGAGAAGCCGGCAGACTCGTCCACGGCAAAGTTCCCGAAGTCATGCGGCGGAAAGGTGAGGCCCCGCACCATTTTCCTTTCTCATGCAGGCGGGGCAGCGGGGTCTCGAGGCCCGGTATTAGGACCCAAATTCCCGGCTTCAGATACCACGCCCTCCGTCACCCCCGGGTTCCGGTGAAGAAACGTCTGCCGGTTGACCCACACCATGGCCGCCGCCACGAGGAACAGCAGGTAAGTATCCCACGGCTGGGCGTCGGGGAAGACGGGGTTATGGAACTGGAAGTGCGCGAGGACCGCCGTTTACGCCCGTGCCTCCTTCGGCCACCGTTCCACCAGCGGCCGGTACCCTATAAGCCGTATGCCTTCTTCCTCAATGATTCGCCGCGTTTCGGGCTCGATACAAAGCTCCAGTTCAACGACCCGGGTGCGCCAGGATCCCGCGATGTGCCTTGCTTCGGGATCGTCTTGCAGCAGGTGGACGATGAGCTGGGTGACGCCCGGTTCCAGGCTGCGCAGCATCCGGTGCAAGCTCTCGCGGCGCTGCTCCAAAGTGTCGCCTGCCAGTGAGAGTACGAGGCGGTCGAGGAAGAGGAACCCCTCGGACTCCAGAGCGGCCAGGCGGTCGATGACTCCGGCCGGCGCGTCTGCCCGTTCGAGCAGGTCGGGAGTGGGGCGGGGGAGCATCGCCGGAATCCCGTACTCCCGGCTCAGACGAATGTAAACGGCGAAGTAGTCGGGACGGGCGAACAGCGTGCCCATGTGCGAGTCGATGTGCGTAGGCCGGATTCCGGACTCCAGCGCCCGCTCGATTTGCGCCCGGCATTCCCTTTCTACCTCGTCCGGCGTGGCACGGGTTGCGACATCTTCCACCCGGTGCCACAGGAAACCTTCGTCGTCCACCAGCCCGGGCACCTTGTCCCCCGGCGCCACGGGTCCCCAGCGGTAGTGCTGCCATTCGCTCGTCAAAGTCAGGTGGATGCCCACGTCCATTTGCGGGTTGTCGCGGGCCCAGGCGGCAAACTCGGGAAACCAGGGACACGGGACCATCACGCTTGTGCTCGAGACGACACCTTCGGTCATGGCACGAATCGTGGCTGCGTTGGCGGAGTGGCACATGCCGGCGTCGTCGGCGTGGACGATGAGCAGTCGTTCCTGTGGACCGAAGCCGAGTTTGGCTGACAGATTGGGCATAGCGCGCACCTCCGGGGATTGAGCTCGATCACTGCATCCAGCGCAGCAGGATTCCCCATGTACGTTAGCCGGAAGCCAGCGTTTCCCTGTCCGGCGCGGGACAATCGGTAGGACAGGTGCTGTAGGGCGTGGAAAAGACGAACCGAGGGGGGAGCGGGCGTGAGCGTTCGTCCTCTGCGCAAGGCGTCTCCGGGAGCCGCGCCGTACGGCATGGCCGCGTTCGTCGACGTGGAGACGACCGGCCTGGATCATAGGAGCGACGAAGTGGTGGAGCTGGCGATCGTCCTCTTCGCCTATGACCGCAGCACCGGGCGCATCTTGGACATCATCGACAACTACACGGGCCTACGGGATCCGGGACGACCGATTCCGAAAGGCGCGACGGCGGTACATGGCATTCGTGACCGGGATGTCCGAGGGAAACGATTGGACGACCGCCGTGTGCTTTCGCTAATCGGGCAGGCGGATTTCCTCGTAGCCCACAACGCGTCCTTCGACCGTGCATTCGTGGAGCGACTTTATCCACAGGTGAAGGGGAAGTTTTGGGCCTGTTCCATGCGGGGAGTTCCTTGGAAAGACATGGGCTTTGCGTCGCGTGCCCTGCAAAATCTTTTGCGCGACCACGGCATCGTTCCGAAAAGGGCGCACCGCGGTGCCGACGATGCCGCTGCCGCGTTGAGCTTGTTGGCGAAGCAGGACGCCAACGGAAGGTACTACTTTAGCTATTTGGTGGAGCGGTACGAGAGC
>JAAYLA010000056.1 GCA_012522135.1 Bacillota bacterium
GGCCTGACCCCGAGAGTTTACAAGCCGGAAGAAGAACGCCGCCTGCTCAGCCACGGTCTCGGCATCACGAACGTGGTGCGCCGGGCGACACAGGGCGAAGCGGATGTCACGTGGGACGAAATGGCAGCGGGCGGACGGGAGCTGCGGGCGAGAGTGCGGGAGCTGCGTCCGCGGGTCCTGGCCCTATTAGGCAAGAATGTGTACAGAGCCTACGCGGGCCTAGGCCGCAGCGCGAACGTAGAATGGGGCCTCCAGCCGAGGGAGACCGTTGCCGGCGTGCCCGAGTTCGTCGCCCCCAACCCTTCGGCGCGCAGCACCATCCCATATGAAAAGAGGCTGGCCCTGTTCACCGAACTGGCCCGCCTCGTCACTTTCTCGTCGTAATCCACCTGCCACGTTACAACAGGGCCACGGCGGCAAAATGGGCCGTGCTCCCCGCCATCACGAACAGGTGCCAAATCTCGTGGAACCCGAACCGCCCGGGCCACGGATTGGGCCACTTCGTGCCGTACAAAATGGCTCCCGCCGTGTAGAAAAAGCCGCCGAGTGCCAGCAAAATGAGGCTCGGCGTCGCCACGCTCTGCACCATGGGATAGACCGCGACCACGACGAGCCAGCCCATCAACAGGTAAAAGCCGGTAGAGAGCCAGCGGGGCGCGTGCATCCAGAAGAGCTTCGTCACGGCTCCTACCAGCGCCAGCCCCCAAATGGTGCCGAGAAGGGACCAGCCCCACGGACCGCGCAGCGGCAGCAGGCAAAAGGGCGTGTAGGAACCCGCGATGAGCACGAAAATCATCACGTGGTCCACCTTGCGCAAAACGGCCACGGCCTTCTCCGACGCCTTTACAGCATGGTAGACGCTGCTCGCCGTATACAACAACACCAAACTGACGCCGAAGGTGATGAACGAAGCCAGGTGCCACGGTCCCTTCATCGAACCGAGGTAAACGAGATAACCGAGGCCGACGACCGACAATCCGGCGCCGATCATGTGGGTAATGCTGCTCGCGGGTTCACGCAATTTCTTCAAGGGCCTTCCTCCCGGGCGCGGTGTGGTTTCTATAGTAGCAGATTGTCCACGCCGTGTCTGCCAAAAACTTCGTGCACGCAGGCACAAGCGCGCCGCGCTCCGCAGGCCCCGCTATGGCCGCTCCTCCGCGCGGGCCTGCAACCTCCGGATGACCTCGAGCTGCTCCCGCTCCTTTTCGTGGGCCCGCTCGTTCACCTTCTCGGGATCGCAGATGCGCCGCAGCTCCGCCTCGAGCTCCCGGGCCACGTCAGGCTCCTTTTCCCACATGTTTTCCAGCTCCTCCGGATCGTCACGCAAGTTGAACAGCTGGTGGGGCGCGGCCATGTTGTAGATGAGCTTCCAGTCGCCTTTCCGCACCAGGAAAGCTCCCGACCGCACGCCGTTGCCGTGGTACTCCGCGAACACGACCCGCTCCGCATCCGCCGCCGGAATATGCTGCAGCGGCTCGCCTCGCCAGTCGGCAGGCCGCTCCGCCCCCACCGCCTCGAAAATGGCCGCCTGAAAGTCGAGCAAGCTCACGGGCGTTTTCACCCGCGCTCCCGCCGCGAAGCCCGGCCCCGCCACGACCAGGGGAATGCGCGCCGCATCTTCGTACAGGCAGTGTTTCCACCAAAGGCCGAACTTGCCGAGCATCTCGCCGTGGTCCGTAGTGTACGCGACGACGGTTTGGTCTAGCTGCCCCGACTGCTCGAGCGCGTCCAGTAGCCGGCCCAGCTGCCGGTCGACGAAGGTGACCGCCGCGTAGTATCCTTGGCGCATGCCCCGGATGTCCTCCTCCGTCGCCTCGGACGTGTTGAAGTAGTAGCGCAGGTCTTCGGCGTAGGGGTGCTGCGCCGCCGGATGGTCGGGTCCGTAGCGGGGAAGATCGCCCAAACCGTCGTACATCGCCCAGAACTCGGGCAGAGCGACGAGCGGATAATGGGGCGGCTGAACGTTCACAACGAGCACCCATGGTTCCGTCAAAGCAGGCGCCGTCTCCTTGAGCCAGCGCACCGCATAATCGACCGTGCCGATATCGTACTGCCAAACGCCCGCCCGCGGCCCGTAATTTCGGTTCAAGGAACGCCGCGGCAGGGGACTGCGCACGAAGCTTGTGGTCAGGGAAGGCTCGGTTCGCTTTACCCGGGGCATCTCGGAAAACCCGAGGTCAAAGGGGTTGCGGTACAAGTTGGCAGCTGCGCCCACATACACTGTCCGCACGCCCTGGCTCGCCAGGACACCGCCGTAAGAAGGGTGCTCGGCCGGGATCACCTTGCAGTTGTTGAAGACCTCAATTTCATGTACGTAGCGCCCGGTCATGAAGGCGGAGCGAGCCGGCACGCACAGGGGCGACGGCGTATAGGCGTTTTCATACACCGTGCCCGAGGCGGCAAGGCGCTCGAGATGCGGCGTCCTTACGAAGGGATGGCCGTAGACCGACGAAATCTTGGGGTTGTGGGAGTCCGACATGAGAAGTACGACGTTGGGCAAGGCAGTCGCCTCCGTCCGATCGTTTCGCTCGTGTCCAGTTCCAGCTGAAGAAAGGCAGCCCGGCAGCAGCCCCCGCCATCTCCGTGCCGGGCCGCTGCCGTCCCTTCGCTACAGTCGCGCACCTTGTGCGAGCAAGGTGTTGCGCAGCTCGGCCACGTCCACTTCCCGCACGTCGCCGAGGCCGCGCTTTTCGGCTATAGCTGCCGCCGCGCCCCCTGCGTGGCCCAGGGCCATACCCGTCGGCATCACGCGGACCGCAGCCAACGCCTCGTGGGTGGCGGAAATGCAGCGTCCCACCACGAGCAGGTTCTTCATCTCCCGCACGATGAGGCACCGGTACGGGATGTCGTACGTATCCTGCGGATGCTGCAAGGTGCAGTCGGGCCCGCTCGGATCGTGCAGGTCGATCGGATAGCTCGCCACCGCGATGCAGTCCTCGAAACGGCGGGACTGCATAATATCATCCGCCGTCAGCACGTACTCGCCCATGATGCGCCGGGTCTCGCGGATGCCGAGGCGGTGCGCCGTGTCGATGACGTACGCGTTTTGGAAGCCGGGGATGTACTCGCGCAGGAACCGCTCCACTTCCCACACGTCCTTGCGCGACTGCATCTCGGCCCGGGAAAGGTCGTCGGCATCGGTGGCGTCCATGAGCACCCGGGTCATGTTGACGGCCACCTCGCCCTCCCGCGGCTGGGTGATGAAGATGACCCGGTTGTTGTGGAGCGAGAAACGGCCCTCCCGCTTGGCGTCTTCCAGGGCCTGCCGCATGCCGACGACGATGAAGCTGCTGTTTTTCACGAAATGCTCCGGCGGCATGAGATCGGACCCGTAGCGCTCGGGCTGCGCGGCGATGGCCAGGCGCGTCTCCTTCAGGTCCACGCCGCCCATCCGGAACATCAGGGTCGCCGGCTGCATCTTGCCGTGCGCGTTGCCCTTTTCCCACGGCGCGCCGGCAAAGACCGCCAAGTCGCCGTCGCCCGTGGCGTCGATAAACCATTTGCCCGCCACCGCCGACCGGCCCGACTTGTTTTCGATCAGCAGGTGCGTCACGCGGCCGCCGTCCGTGCGCGCCCCGACGACGAGGGAGTGGAGCAGCACGTGGACGCCGGCCTCTTCCAGCATCTCGATGACGACGCGCTTGTAAATCTCGGGGTCGATCGGCGCGTAGCTGACGTGCAAAGGATCGCGCCCGTGGCCCACGCACCCGCCGAGTTCGATCACCCGGTCGACGATTTCCTTGCCGATGCCCTTGATCACTTCGTTTCCTTGCTGGTCGAGAAAGCCCAAAAGCGGCAGGTAGAGGGTCGCATTGCCGCCGCAAAACGCGTAGCGTTCGACGAGAATCGTCTCCGCACCGAGCCGGGCCGAGGCGATTGCCGCGCAGACGCCCGCCGTGCCCCCTCCGGCCACCACCACGTCGTACTCGTAGCGGACGGGCGTCTGGCGGGCCGGTTCCGTGATCCACTCTTGCACCTGTTCTTTCGTCAAGGCGAACACCTCGTCAGTGTGTGATCAAATCGCCCAAATGCCCGTGGGCGTTCAGGTACCAAAGAATCGTACGGTCCGGACGAAATTCGATCGCCGTAATGCCGCAATTGTAATGTTCGATGACGCCGCCGAGCCCTTCCACCTCCGAAAACCCGATGGCCTCGCCGATGAGAAAGCGGGCGAAGTGCGCGTGGGTGACGAGAGCCACCGGCGAGCTGCCCGTCGGATGCCGTTCCAGAATCGTCTCGAGCACACTGCGGGCCCGCTCCTTCAGTTCCGTCCAGCTTTCATCGTCTTTGTGGGCGATCCACGGCACGTCGTCCCGGAAGCTGTCGTCGATTTCGATGTCCGGAAACCGTGTGCGCATCTCCTTTCCCGTCAGTCCCGGCGAATCGAAAAGGAACCCCCACTCGACGAGGTCGCCCCAAGCCTTCGGGCGCAGCCCCAGCCGTTTGCCGATGGCCGTGGCCGTCTGCAGCGTGCGGATGGACGGGCTGCAGTAGATCGTCTCGATCCCTTTGTCCGCAAGCCACTCCGCCGCGCGCCGGGCCTGCTCTTCGCCGACGCCGGTAAGGGGGCAATCGAAGGGGCCCGACCGGTCCCGGTTTCGCTCGGACTGTCCGTGACGCACGATGTAAAGAAACAACTGCTTGCCTCCTACAATTCTTGTGCTGCGGTGGTGCGGTGCGGCCGTCGCTGCGAAGCTCGGGTGCGTTTTCGGGCCGGGCGCCGCGGCTTTTGAAACGATTCAAGCCCGAGGGAACAGGCGACCCGCCGCACCGCCGCACGACGGGTCCCCCGAAAGCACATCGCCTTAGAATTCGTAGTCCACGTACAGCGCGCGGACCGCGTCGGCGATCTCCCGAATGGCTTGCTCGGCCGGCTTCTCTCCGGTCATCACCCACGGCCGCACCGCCACGTCGCGGATGAGCCTGCGGGCCTCGTGCGATTCATACATGAGCGTCTCCGGGCTCAAAACGGCCTCCATCATGCCGAGCATGTGGTAGATGGTGCTCCGGTTCGGATACAGCTCCTGGTAGTCTTCGTACAGGGACTTGCGCGCCGGGCCCCGTCCCATAATGGCCATGTGCGCGTACATGCCTTTCTCGCCCACCAGGTACTTGACGAAACGCCAGGCCTCCTCGGGGTGCTTCGTCGTGCCGCTGATGCCGAACATGTCGGATGCCAGGTAGTACCCGCGGCTGACCGGACCCATGGGCCGCGGGCCGAGGTCAAAGTCCCACCGGCCTTCCATGAAAATTTCCATGCAGGCCAAATACCCCGTGCCCTCGACGCGCATGGCCGCCTGACCGTTGCGAAAGTCGTACTGGCTCAGCATGTCCTGGGGCGGCACGATCTGATACTGCCAGATGAGATCCTGCATGAACTGGAGGCCCTGGATCGCTTCGGGCTCGTCCATCATGAACCGGGTAGGATTGTCGGGGAAATCGAAGATCTTGCCGCCGGCCGCCGCGATCCAGCCTGCGCCGCGAGCCGTCGGGTGCTGGATGCTGTTGTCCTCGAGCGCGTACTGGACGATGCGCTCGCCGTCCGACCGCGTGAGCTTGCGGCCGATCTCGATGAGGGTCTCCCACGTCCAGTCGCCGCTTTGGTCGAGGA
>JAAYLA010000057.1 GCA_012522135.1 Bacillota bacterium
AATTTACACCACTTGACGGGACGTGACCTACCTCGATGACCGCATCCGTCAGCAACTTGGAAGCATCAGCCGTGCCACCTTGGCTCGGAGATTGGCCAAGATGCGCTCGCCTAAGCCGAAACGCACCGTCTCCCAGGCGAAACATCATAGCAAACTGCGCTCCCAGATACCCGTAGAGCGTTACGACAGCATTGCGGTCGAGCCCGATGCGTTGGAGATTGATTTGGCTTCGCCTACACCCTCAGCGTGGTCGATGTGACGACTCAGTTCAGCCGCCGCCGTGCCGTCCTGGGACGAGGGCAGTAAGGCATCTTTCGAGAGCTACAAGGCATTCTCCAGACATTTTCCTTCCGCCCATGGGCCCTGCACTCTGACAACGGCAGCGAGTTTCTCAACCACCAGCTGCTACGTTTTGCCAAAGAACACAACTATCGATTCTCGCGAAGCCGTCCCTACAAGCAGAACGACAACCCACACGTCGAGCAGAAAAACCGCCAGTGGGTCCGTGAGATTGTTGGCAACGAGCGCTACGACACGCCAGAACACGTCGAATGGCTCAACCAGGTCTATAACGTGCTTGACCTTTACGTCAACCTCTTTATCCCGGTACGCAAGCTGATTCACAAAGAACGAGACGGTAAGCGTATCCGCAAGACCTATGACCAGGCTCGTTCCCCCTACCAACGCATTATGGAAATGGGCCTACTCGACGCGACGCGCGAGACCGAACTCATCATGTTGCGCCAGTCCACTAACCCATTGCAGCTACACAGGCAGCTTGAGCAGTGGCTGGCACGGGGGCCTGATCCCGCGCGCGCGTTCGAGATGACCGTTACACTATGATCTAGGGTAACATCCTTAAGTGAGTGATCCATTTACCGTTGGGTAACATTTACTCGTGAGTTGACACGATCGTGATGCACATCCCGTCCTTCCGCCGGCGTGTCCTCCGGTTGATAGAGTACCCCGCCGCGGCGCACCCGGGACGGCGGCATTCCGTAGGACCGTTTGAAAGCCCGGCTGAACGCGTGGACGGAACCGTAACCCACGCTGCGGGCGACCTCCGCCACCGACAGAAGATCGGCCTGGAGCAGCTTTCTGGCCTGATCCATGCGCAGCTGCTTCTGGTATTGGAGGGGCGGCACTCCGAACTGCTCCTTGAAGACACGTAGCAGGTGATACTTGTCCAGCGCCACGTGCTTTGCTATCTCGTCCAGCGTGATCGATTCGGTCACTCGCGCTTCGATCCAGCGTTTCGCATGCAATGCCGCTTGTTGCGCCGGACCGTGCGCCGCAGCGGTTAGGGCGGGTTGGGTGTATCGGTGCAGGTGCGTAATCAACTCAACCAGGCCGGCGCTGCAGAGGAGGGGTCCTTCGGGCCGTGCGTATTGCCAGTATTTCATCACGCGCCTACCAATCTCGGCGAGCGTTTCCGTATCGGGTAGGCAACTGAACACGGCGGGCCAAGGCAGCTCGGACACGGGGACGCGATCTTGTCCCGTTCCGCCCTCAAATGCATCAAAATAGAACCAAAGCGCGCTCATCCCGGCCTCGCTGCGGATCGACCTCGGTTCGCCGGGCCCCACGTACAGCACGGAGCCTGCACTTAGGGAAAAAACCTCACCTCGCAGGCCGGCTTCTCCTTGTCCGGCCAGTACCAAAGCGACGATGTGGCATGAATGGCGGGCCCCTTGCACCGACCAACCGGGAAAATGATCTAACTGGTACGCGGTCGTCAACTGATAATCGCAGCCTGCCAGCCGTTCCGCCGTGGTGAGTCCTTCCGGCACGGCCGGTTCGGGAGCCACTTTCTCCATCAAGAAATCCATGTACTCCGATGCGTCGATACGGGTGAACATGCGGATAGGACGACCGGTCTCTGCATCCTGATACAGGGCGCCCCGTCCCGGTCCCGGGGAAGTGCGCACGGCAACGGCCGTCGCCTCGATCGTCGCCGACACATGGTTGCACAACCACGCGATCACGACGGGATCGGACATCGGCGGCGTCACGGCATCCTTAAGGCGGCACCAGGTTGCAAGCAGAGCGGCCAGAATTCGCGGTCCCGGCGCCGCCGAGCTCGCGAGCCGCGCAAAATGGGCCGGAAGCACGCGCAGGCCACGGGTCACTTCGTAGCCTATGGTCGTCAGACGTATGTCATGACGCAGTACCGCGGCCGCGGCTTCAGGGTCGAGGCGCACGTTATAATCGGGAATCGCTTGGGTAGGCCATCCTCCTACGAACACCACTTCACGTATGCTAGCGGTCAGGTGCGGCGCCCTCGCGAGCAAGTCGGCCAGGTTCGTCATCGGCCCCACGGCGATCACGGTGACGTCCCGGTGTTCGGTGAGCAGGCGTGCCATCAGGTGCGTAGCGGCCGTCTCGACGGGCCGGCGGGACAGAAGGCCGGCTTGTTCGAGCGCGCGAAGGCCCGCGTCGACGTACTGTGGTTCGTGTAAGGCGCCGTTTCCCGCGGACACCGGGACCTCGTTGCGGCCGTAGGCGTCAAGAAGGGACCGAACGATGCGAGCCGCCGAACCGCTGCCGTCTTGTACCGTCGTTACACCGAGCAGACGAAGCTCCGGCGACGAGGCGGCGGCGGCTACGGCAAAGTGGTCGTCGATGGAATGGCCGACGTCGAGCAAGACTGGCAGATGCACGGAAGACCCCCGTTATCAATTTTGGGCGGTTGTGTCTCAATTTCGGTCAAAGGATTTCAGACGCGCATTTCGAAGACGTGACTTAGATCCGCTGCGCGGCACCGACGTATGGCGCAGTAAGACGCCCTGCTGCATGTCGGCGAACCCACTACAGTCCTTCTGGTCGGAGGTTTGTGACTCCTTCTGCCGCAGGTATAGGGCGTCGTGGAGAAAAAACGATTTCACAACGAGATGAGGGGTGGTCAGAGAATGCAGAGAACCAGGCATTGGGGTATGTACGTCGACGTCTTGTTATTGGCCGGTTTGCTCGCCGGGGGATTCGCAGGCGCGGCGGAAGTGACGCTGCCTATCACCATCGATCCGTTGAAACCCGAACATCGTGAACTCGTTCAGCCGCAATTCGGTTCCTTTTTCTATCCCGGCCCTGACCCCTACGGCAACGTCGTTTTCATCATGGGTCAAGAGATGGCTACGTTCCCCGAAGACTCCTACGAGCTGCGTTACGTTCTCTTCGACATCGGTGAGTTAAGGGAGTTCAGCTTGGAGTTCGCATCGATGGGCTGGGTCGGCGGCAGCGGTAACCCCAGCCACTTTGTGGTGTTCGGCTGGCAAGACTACAAGAACTTCTACTACTCCTATCCGGCCGAGAGCGTCGCAACAAGAGTAGGCCGGGTTGTCGACGGCAAGCACCAGACGCTGTTCCAGCTCAATGAAATCATCTGGTTCCGCGACCGGGAGAAATACCAGACCGTTCGGGTGGAAGTGAAGGAAGTAGACGGACGCATGGTCGTCGACACGTTCGTCAACGACGAGCTTCGCATGACCTACACCTATGCGGAGGGTGAAGAGCCTCCCGCCGGCAAAGTAGGCATCGCGATGTGGAACAACTCGGCCCACAACGCTTACATCAAAGACATCACGATTAAAGCGCTCTAGCATGCGGAAACCCCTGCCGGCGCAGCCGACGTTGCGATGCGCCGCGCAGGCCTGCACCGGAGGTGGTTCGGCGTGCAAGAATCTATCTTCATACGGGAGCTTCGGAAAAGGGGGATGCAAAGGCGGCTGGTCGTGGAACGGATCTTCACCGTAGCCCTTGTAGCCGCGCTGCTCATAGGGGCCCCGGGACTGCAGACGGCCGGGTCCTCGGCTGCGGACGGGACGGCACCGACGGGCATTACGGCGATTCGCTTGGTGACCGCTCCCGATCAGGCGTCGGGCGAGAAGATCCTGGTGGAGCTCAAGGACCCGGACTTCCCCGATCAAAGCGCCCTATCCCTCGTCTGGACGGCGGACTTGTCTGCTTGGTTCCCGACTTGGCGTATTGAGCTGCACGGGGATCTCGTTCCGGATGGCGCGGTGACGCTGGGCATCGCCGCACCTTCGGCGGGCCACACGTACGAAGCCGTCTTGAGCTATGCTTACGCGACCGGCGCCGTGGCGGTTTCCGTATACGACGTCGGTACCGAGCGGGCGGTGTTGACCCGGGACGTTCGGATCCAGCCCTCTGCGCAGATCTTGCATGCAGGAACGGGCGCCGAAGAAATCGCTTGGTTCCAGCCGGTCGCAACTCGGTGGGCGACGCTGGTGGGACCCGAGGACGACTTCGCGTTTTCTTGGATCGCAGCGTCCTATGACGAGCCGGTGTGGGTGCGCATCGTAACGGACGGGTTGGACGAGGGCGATTTCTTGCTGGCGGTCGAGACCGAACACGGCGTACGGCAAATCCCGCTCGGGCCGGCGCGAGACGGTGAAACGATCTATCCCGTCGCCACGGAGCATCTGCCCTTGGGGTCTTCCCGCGTCAGGCTGCAGTATGTAGTAGACGGACAAGTCGCATGGACCAGTCGTCCCGAGGTCTTCCGCATAGGCTCGGTAACGGGCAGCATCGAGACGGTGCGCTATGACGGAGAGGCAAACGAGGTCGAGCTAGGTCTACTGCTCCAGGGCGGGGAACCCCTAAGCGGCGTTGAGTTTGCAGTCGAGGTCGCTTGGCACACCATGACCTTCGACGCCCGGTGGGGAGACTACCGTCAAGAGCTTCACACCAGGTACACCCTTCCGCTGGATACCGTACAGATCGGTTCGGATAAGGAGTTTTTGGCGACGGCTAGGGTTCCGGTGCCCGAAGGCGAGCCCGGACAATGGCTGGCTGCATTGACGTTGACTGCGACTCCGGACGTTGCCACACGGCTCACGGAACGGGATTTTAAGCTTTCCACCGTGACCGGCGGCATTTTGGGGAGAGAGGGGGCTCCCGAGGCCTTGCGCGTTTGTAGTTACAATATCCTGGGCTTTGAAGGATACCCGATGCAACCTACGACCACATATTTGGGCGGCATGGAGGATGTCCGGCGGGTCAACCATTATGCGCACGTGCTGCGCACTTTGGACTGCGATATCATCGGTATCCAGGAAGGCCATTCCGTTGAAATGATGAAGCGGATCGCCTTAACGTGGAACCGGAATCTGGTGGCCTTTCCGTCCGCAACGCGGTTTCCGGGAGGCATCTTCACCGCGTATCCCGTGTTAGAAAGCCGCGTCTTCAATCATGCAGGGCCTGCGAACCAGAGGGAACCCTTCAGCCGCTTTGCCGGAGCCGCGCTTCTCGACGTTGAGGGTCAGCGGCTTTGGGTAGTCAACTTCCACGCCTGGCCCCATGATGAAGAGATGCGTGTGGCAGAGGCGAACATTATCGGGCGTCACATAAAAGAGCTGTTGAACGTGAGCCCGAACATGATCGTACTCGGAGATTTCAATTCATCGGTAGGCGGCCCCTTCGATCGTGTCCTGCGCGATCTGGGATTGGTCAACGTTATGGCCTTGAGCTGGATCGGTATACAGCCCACGGTTGTCGGCGGACAAGCGGCCATCGACCACATTTACGTCAGCCCGAATCTCGTCGAGTACGTCCAGTCGGGGCGCATACACAAAGGCATTGGCTTCGATACGTCCAACCCCCTCGGTTCGGGCGAATGGTTCAACTCGGATCATCTGCCCGTCGTCGTAGAGCTACTGTGGCCTTAGCGAAGGATACCGTTGCGATAGGATGTGCAACAAGGGTTTAATCTCGGAGGTGTGATCCCATGAAACGAAGCCTGCGTCGGGTGCTGCTTGGGGTTCTTATCGTCCTTCTCGTGTCGGCGGTGGTCGTCGCTCAAGAGCGCACGCTCCATGTACAGATGATCGTCAATGACCAAGGCTATCGCTACCTTACGACGGAGTTTATCCCGAAGTTCGAGGCCGAGCACGGTGTGACGGTCCAGCTCGAGAGAGTCAGCTGGGGCAACCGGATGGATAAGTTGATGGTGAACACCCTGGCGGGAAATCCCCCGGACCTGTTCTTCAGCGGCGCTGAGCACGTGAAGGAACTGGTCGAGGCGGGGTTGCTCCATCCAATCGACGAGTACCTGGCCGCCATGCCCGATCTGGACGATTTTTTCCCGCCGGCATTGGGCAGCTCGACGTTCCAAGGACATCACTATGGTTTGCCCGTCTACACGAGCCCGCGGGTGTTTTGGTACCGGCAAGATTTCTTCGAAATGGCGGGTCTTGATCCAAACCGGCCTCCGGCATCGTGGGATGAGCTGATCGAGTATGCCAAGCGCCTTACGGTAACGGACGGGAACGTGGTCGTGCGACAGGGAATCGACCTGGAGCGGTGGACGGGCTCCAACATGATGTCCAACCTACAGGAGTTCTTCATGTACTTAGCGCAAAACGGCGGCCGGCTCTTCGATCCCGAGACGTACGAGGCTTAGTTCGACGGACCCTTGGGAGTCGAGGCGCTCGAGTTCATGATTGACTTGCGCCATGCGGTCCAACCCCCGGGTTACACCTTGGATGTAGGCGGCGGACAAGGCAACCGCATGTTCCGCGGCGTGTCGGCGATGCGGGTCGACACATCGGCGATCGTTCGGGACTTCTATAACCCGGCCCTAAATCCCGCCCTTGCTGACGAGATGCGAGCCATCGTGCCTCCTCCGGGCAAGTCCGAGCGAGTGACCGTGGTCTACAGCGACTGGCTCGGAATCCATTCGGGGAGCCGCAATAAGGATTTGGCGTGGGAGTTCTTGAAGGCGTTCACCTCGGCGGAAGTGCTGCGCGACTACAACTTGGCTGCAGGCTACCAGTCGCCGCGGCAATCGACGTTCATGGACTTCGTGACCGAGCAACCGATGGTACGCTACGTGTACGAGACGTTGAACTACGCCATCCCGTTCCCGATCTTCGGCAGTCCCGCCCAGGCGATGGAGGCCTTCAATCAGCGGTACATGGCGGCCATGCGGGGCGACGAAGCGCCGAGCTCTGCCCTTGCGGAAGCAGCTCGCATCTGGAACATGACGGTGCGCTGATAACATTTCGACACTGGAGACGGACGTGCTGCGATGCGAAAGATGCCCGGGGCCATGCCTCGGGCTTTTCGCGTCAAAGGGATCTGACAAACGAAGGTCGCTAGTTTCTTCCCCTCGCCGTGACGTTGCCGTTCGTGCTCGCTTACCTACTAGTCGTCGGCCATTTCCATTAGCGCGATCGCCAAAAAGTTGACCGCCCGGAGCAGACACCGGTGGGTTTCGGTGCTCGGGCAGGGAGCGCCAGCCGTGGCAGGAACTCGACCGGTGTCGTGACACGCTTCGTGACGCATACGCCAGGGTGGTGAACTTTCTCGTTAACGCGGGGGTCAGCTCTATGATGGACGACCCCATCGGCCTCGCCTGCCCTGGCAATAAAAAAAGCCCACCACCGAAGCTGGAATAGCGAGAGATCAAGCCCTCGACCGATTAGTACCTGTCAGCGGCACACGTTGCCGTGCTTCCACCTCAGACCTATCAACCTGGTCGTCTTCCAGGGGTCTTACTCCCTCGAGGGGATGGGAGATCTCATCTGGAGGTGGGCTTCACGCTTAGATGCTTTCCGCGCTTATCCCTGCCGCACATATCTACCCGGCGATGCACCTGGCGGCACAACCGGTTGACCAGCGGTGCGTCCGAGCCGAAGAAGGACGGGGCAAGCACAGAAATGCCTCGGGGAGCCGCAAGCAGGCTTTGATCCGGGGATGTCCGAATGGGGCAACCCGCCGGTGGTAATGCACCGGCATCGTACGGTGAACACATAGCCGTACGAGGGGCACCGGGGGAACTGAAACATCTTAGTACTCCGAGGAAAAGAAATCACCGAGATTCCCTCAGTAGCGGCGAGCGAACGGGGAAGAGCCTAAACCTCTTCTGTGTCAAGCACACAGGCGTTGCAGCGTTGCAGAAGAGGGGTTGTAAGGCCGCAGACCGTGGGCTGTGCCTTGTCCACCATGCCCACACCCACATCCTTGGCTTCGCTGGACAGAGCTAGCGGTACAGGCAGGCCTTGAAGGCACAAGGTGGTGATAACTGAGATCATCGAAATCGGATCGCCCCTAGCGGCGATGGCATGACCGGGTGCGCAACGCGCGCTACAACCCCGGATGGGTTCTCATTCCGTCAACCGGTCATCTCCGAACACCTCGACCCATCGCCCAAACTCCAGGTTCGACGTGACGATGACGCTTTGG
>JAAYLA010000347.1 GCA_012522135.1 Bacillota bacterium
GACGATTCAGGCCCCGCAGCACGCCCGGGTCAAGGTAAACGGCATCGAGATCGAACGTCCGTCCAACGAAGTGGAGGTCGTGGAGGGCGTCACCTTCACACTCCGCGGCGAGGGGACGGCGGTGATCACGGTAGTAAAAGACGTTTCCGGAGCCGTGGCCAAGATCAAAGACGTGGTCGACCAGCTGAACTCGGCGATGGATTTCATGAGCAGCCGCTTGGCGAAAGACGGGATCCTGCAGGGCGATGCGACCTTGGTGCGGTTACAATCGTCCTTGCGCCTGGCGTTCATGGACCGGGCCGACACAGGCGGCAAGCTGACCACTTTATCGGAGATAGGCATCACGTTCACCCGAGAGGGCAGGGCGGAGCTCGATGAGTCAAAGCTGCGCGAGGCCTTGGAGGAGGATGCTCACGGCGTCTACCTGCTGCTTGCCGGATCGGGTGAAGGCGACGAAGGTCTCGGGATCGCACGCCGGGCCCGCGACCTGATTCGCGGCTACACGCAGACCGGCGGTGTGATCCAAGGGCGCCGTGAGATGTTCGAGGCCCAGATCGCCAGCGCCAAGGAGAGCATCGAGCGCATGGAGGAGCGTCTGGAACGGCAGGAAGAAAGGCTCTACAGGCAGTTTACGGCGATGGAGCAAGCTTTGGCATCCCTCCAGACGCAGAGCATGTGGCTGCAGACTCAGCTGATCCAACTGAGCATGTTCGGAGCCACGAGGTAAGCGGCCGGCCCGAGGATGCGGTCGGCACGGGGGTTAGAAGGGGGAAGCGGTGTGACTCCGACGGGTTACAAAGCGTACCAGCGGGCCCAGGTGGAGACCGTCAGCCCGGCCAAGTGGATACCGATGCTGCTGAACGAGGCGTGTATCTCGACCCAGCTGGGTATCCAAGCGGTGGAGGCCAAAGACTTCGCCACGGCCAACGCACGGCTGTTGAAGGCCCAGGACATCTTGCTTGAGCTCATGGGCGCTTTGGATATGAGCGTGCCGATCTCGGAGAACCTGTACCAGCTGTACGAATTCATCCACGGATTGCTGGTGGAGGGCAACGTGCAGAAGGACAAGGTCCCCCTGCAGCAGGCCTTGCCGCTTCTCAAGGAGCTGCACGAGACGTGGTCAGAAGCGGTGCAGGCCGTGAGGCAAGGGTCCGGAGAAACGACCGGCACGTCCCTTGCGGGAGGCGTCTCCGTTGCGCGATGACGAGACGTGGGGCGAAAGGGCCCAAACCTGGGCGGCCCCGGCGCAAGAGGCCGACGAGTTCCAGGAGCAGCTCGCTTCCCTCTGCGACGGCCTGCGTGCCCAGGCCGATGCGACGGAGCACCTCGCCCGGGCGACCGTCCGCCTGGGTGCTGTTTTATCCCGTGTGGGTACCGGAGAAGGGCCGGACAGCGTGGAATTGGACGATGCCCTGCGCGTGCAAAGCGAGTGCTTCGCCCGGGCGCGAGCCGCTGAAGGCCGCGTGCGCGCGGCGCGGCGCGCACTGCAGACGTTGACCGGCCTCGATCGTTGCACCGTCCCGGGCCTGCGGGAGTATGCCGGCTCGGCTCCGGGCGACCGGGCCGGCCGTGCCCACGAGCTGCTGGAGCGCATAGCGGCCGAGCTGGAGCGGCTACGCACCTTAACGGACGAGCTCGCGCAGGTCACCGCCGGCGTGGCCGACGGGGCGAACGCCGGGCTCGAGCTGCTAGGCGGCCGCACCCGCCAGCTAACCCGCGGGCGCTACGCCGCCCACGCGTATGCCGGTACCGGATCGACCCAAGCCGCACGACCGGCATTTTTTATCGACAAGCGAGAGTAGCTGTGTCTCGGCCACCGTCCGGCGGTCGGTGCGGTGGCAATGCCTGTGACATACCTGCTGACCCGCCGGGCTTGGAAGAAGTTTCCGTGGCCCGCGTCGCGGCACCGCCCCACACGCGGTGAGACAGCACCCCACACGCCGTGAAACAGTGACCCAGCATATGCATACCCTGCTTCCGACCGGCCGATAGGACTCGCCCGCCGCCGGGAGAATATAGCCTCAGACGGCGCCGGGACCGATATGCGCCGTCGCGAGGAGGTAGCTTATGGGTTCGTCCGTGCGGCGTTGGCTCATTGCGTTGGGCGTCGGCTTTCTCATTCTGTTCACGTTGTTCGTCGTCAATCAAATCGCGCAGTTGGCCGCCCTGGCCGAACGCGTTTCGCCTGCGCTGGGCCAGTTCACCCTTTGGACGCTGGTCGCCCTTTGCGCCTTGTGCCTCTTCGTTCCCCTGTACCTCGTGTTGCGCCTGCCCCGCACTTTGGTGCCGCCGGTCTCCGAGACGGATCCCGGCTTTCCTTGCTACTTGCAACAACTCAGGCAGCGCCTGCGGCGCAACCCGCACCTGCATCAGCCCGAGCTCGATACCCGGGAGCAAATCGAAGCGGCCCTGGCCGAGCTGGGAGAGAAGGCTGACGAAGTGACGCGGCAGACGGCGCTGCAGGTACTGGTTTCCACGGCCGTCCTGCAAAACGGCAGCTTAGATGCGCTGGCGGTGCTCGTCGCCCAGTCCCGCATGGTCTACAGGATTGCGACGATCTACTACCAACGCCCCGGCCTGCTGGAACTCGTCCGCCTGTACTCGAACGTCGCGGCCTGCACCTTTCTCGCACGGCAGCTTGAAGATATCGACCTCGCAGAGTTCGTACAACCCCTTATCAGCGTGGGCCTCACCTCGGCGGTCGGCAGCGCGGTACCGGGCACCGCACGGGTCGTGTCGCTGGCCACGGAGTCTTTGCTGCAGGGCAGCGCCAATGCCTTCCTCACGCTGCGCGTCGGCGTGATCGCGAAAGGCTACTGCGGCAGTGTGGTCCTTCCCTCCCGGCCGGCCGTCATTCGGTCGGCTACGCTGCAGGCGACGAAGATGATCCCTTCATTGGTCAGGGAAGCGTCAAAACAGGTGGGGAGCGCCTTAGCCAAAGCCCTGCGCGGACGGGTGGTGGAGGGCGGAGCCGGCGTCGTGCGGAAAGTATCCGAGGCGATAAAGGGCGCGGCAGGAGAAGTGTCCAAGGGTGCGAGCCAGGCTGCCGCCGGCGTCTGGAGCAAGGTCAGGCGGGGCAGAAAACAACAGTACAAAGTGGACCGAAAGCAAGACGAAGGGCAATAGGAAGACGTGTTCCGACGTGGTAGAATGGGGGGAAAGTCTCGGGAGGGATTTCGCGCAGGCTGCGGAACTCCCCTGAGTCGCTTACTGGATTGCACCGGCTTGATGCAAGGAGTGCTGCCCATGATCTACCGTCCGCCTAAGGCAAACGCCGGCCCCGCCGTTTGGATCTTCGCCGGCGTCACGGTCATCGCCGCAGTCGTTGTGGCGTGGCTCGGCATCAGCTCGCTTTGGGGCTCGGCCACGCTGCGCTACGAGGTGACCGGTGCCCACGCGATCATCCACTGGGGACCGACCGCCATCGAGATCGACCGGGACAGCATCGTCGACGTCGCATTCATCGAATCGCCCACCCGAGGACGCCGGCATGTAGGCATCAACATGGCAGGGCTGAAGCAAGGCCGGTGGTCTTTCGCCGAGACGGGGCCCGTCAGCCTGTACGCCACGACGACGCGGGGCCTTGTCACGATCGAGGCGGCGGGCCAGAAGTGGGGAATCAGTCCGGCCGAGCCCGAAGCGTTCATCGAGGCGCTCGAGACCGGGCAGCCCGGCGTGTTCGAGCCCGTGGAACAGTCCGCCGCAGCGGGTCTGACCTTCATGGCGATCCTGACGCTGGGCATCGTGGCGCTCCCGGCGGGGCTCATCACTTCATTGCGCCGGCTCGTCCGCAACATCGGCTACGAACTGAGGGATGACGAGCTGTGGATCCACGGTTCTTGGCGGCCCGTGCGCATCCCTTACCGGACGATCGACTCCGTGCGCGTGGAGGAGCGGCCGGCGGGCCATCCGACGCGCATCGTGGGCACGGCGCTGCCGGGTCTAATGTGGGGCTCGTTTTCGTGGCGCAGTCTCGGACCGAACGTGAAACTGTACGTGACGCGCCTGCAGCCGCTCGTGGTGCTGCAGACGGGCGGCAGGACCGTCGGCCTCAGTCCGGAGGATGCGGAGGGCTTTGCGCGGGAGCTCAAGCGCCGCATCGGCAAGGATTGACCTGTGGGGGAGTAGACTATACCCATGTTGAAAGCTTGGCAGTACTTGCAGGCTCTGAGCGCCTTGCCGCCGCGCGGCTCGGGAACCGTCGGGGAAAGGCGTACGGCCGCGTGGCGCGGCGAACGTCTGTCCGAGATGGGTTACGAGGTGGAAAAGCAAGTCTTTCGCAGTCCCGTGTACACTCTCTATTTGGGACCGCTGCTTGTGATTGCGGGCCTTCTGATCGCCACTTGGGCCCTCGGCCGCTGGCCCGGTCCGGCGGCGCTGCTGGGGCTTTTGCTCCTCGTACCCTTGGTGGGCGAGATGCTCGGTGCCAAAGTGAATCTAAACTACTTGCCCTTGCCCCGGCGCCGCTCGCAAAACGTGGTCGCCCGCTTTCCGCACGGTGCCCGTAAAGGGCAAGGTTCAACGGATCCGGGCGGCGAGGCGGCAAGCGAAAGGAAGCCTATCCCCGTCGTGATCGTCGCTCACTACGACACCCAGTGGGGTACGTGGCTTTTCCATCCCCGTTTCCGGCCCTTCCTGCGTCCTTTCTTCTACTGCGTTTACGGAGGCCTCGGGTTGAACGTTGCCGGCCTGTTCGTGCGCTGGCTCTTCCCCGGGTTCGGCTGGGGAGGCACGCTGCTCACGGTCTCGGCCGTCATCCTGACTCTGGCGGGCTTCTTCCTGGCCGTCGCGGTCGCAACGGGACGGGCGGTGCCGGGCGCCAACGACAACGGCTCGGGCGTGGCCGTCGCGTTGGCCTTGGCCGACCGGTGGCGCACCGAAGGGCCCGCAGAGCTCGAGCCCGTCTTCGTGTTTACAGGTTGCGAAGAAGTGGGCCTGCGGGGAATGCGCCATTTCCTCGCTACGACGCTGCCCCCGTCGAACACGATTTTCGTCAACCTGGACAACGTGGGCGGCGGACGGCTCCGTTACCTGCTCGGGGAAGGCATGCTCACCTACCAGCGGTACGATGCGGACCTCATCGAGCTGGCGGAGCAACTGACCGAGCGCTATCCGGGGAAAGTGGAGCCCTTGCGCAACCTGCTCCTGCCCACCGATGGCCTGCTCGCGGCGAAAGCGGGATACAAGGCCATCACGCTGCTCGCCGCCGGCGACCGGGGTGTCATTCCCAACTACCACTGGCACACCGATACCCTCGAGCACGTCGACCGCAACGTGCTGGCCGTCACCGAAAGGTTTACGGTCGACCTGCTCAAGGGATTGGCCGAAGCAGTCCGCGCCGGCAAGTTCCGGTGGCTGTCCCACGCTTAGGCCCCGTCAGAGGCCGTCCTCGCCCAGCAGCGACAATACCCGTTGCAGCCGGTCCGGATAGTCGGTGATGATGCCATGCACTCCCATCCGGGCCAGGCGCAACATGGTCCCCTCATCGTTTACCGTCCACACGTGCATCTGCATGCCGTTGTCCCGCAAGATTCTGCGCAGTCCGTTCGTCGCCACGGGGATGCCGCGGCGCACCGGCACCTGCATGGCATGGGCCGGCGGTTTCACCAGGGCGCCGAGGCCCAGCCGCTGCATCACGACCATGCGCACCACTTCTCCCTCCGCCGTGCCGGTGGCGATGTCCGGGGCCAGCTCCCGCACTTTGTGCACCACCGGATCGTGGAAGGACGAAATCATCACCCGCTCGCGGGCGCCTGCGGCGTCCACCGCGGCGATGACGGTTTCCACGAACTCCGGATCTGGTTCCTTAATCTCGATCAATATGGGCACTTCGGGGAACGCATCCAGCACTTCCGCCAGGGTGGGGATGGTCACGCCCCGGCCGCGCCACGGGTAGGTCGAACCGTCGGGCGTGAACCGGTAGCCCGCGTCCAACTGCTTGAGCTCGGCCAAAGTCTTGTCGGCCACCCGTCCCGATCCGTTCGTCGTGCCGTCCACGGTATTGTCGTGAATGACCACCGCCTCGCCGTCCCGGGTGCGGTGGACGTCGAGTTCGAGGACGTGCGCGCCGTGGGCCAGGGCCGTCTCAAAGGAGACCAAGGTGTTTTCGGGAGCTAGGCCCGCCGCGCCGCGGTGCCCGATGATAAGGACGCCGTCGGCTGCAAACATCGGAGGCGGCGTCACCTTCGGCACGGCTACGTGTACATAGACGGAGGTGCCTGCCACGAGGACGAGCACCGCCAGAGCCGTCCAAGCGTAGTGCCGCACGTTGTGCCGGATTTCGGCGGTCCACTCGGGCTTCTGTACGTCGCCCGCGACGCCGAGCCTTCGGAACAGAGCCGGCGCCCCGATCGCGATCCACACGCCGATGAGGGCATAACCGAAAACACCGGGCAGCCCGACGGGGACGAACAGGGCGTGGAGAATGCCGAGCGCTACGAGTCCGGCGTAACCCGCGAGCACTTTAACGACCTGCCGTTTCAGACTGACCCGCGGGGAGAAGGGCGCCACGTATCCGGTGAGCAAGTCGGCCGTGAAAAAACCGATGAAAAAGCCTACAAGCTGCTCTTGGGCGCCGTCTTGATACAGCGGATACAGTAGCAGCGGGATGAGGGTGTAAAGCAGCATTTTCATCCGCATGGAGAGGCGGCTGCCGATCTGCACCTTCTGCAGTAAAGCGAAGACGGCCAGGAAGACAAGGCCCAGGACGAGGCCGCCCAGCACGTCGCCGGGGAAGTGGGCGCCCAGGTACAGACGGGACAGGCTGATTAAGGCGATAAGAGCGACGCAGACCCAAGTAAACCACCGGCGGCGGAAAGAGAGCGCCAGCGCCCCCCAAATCGTCGTCGAACCTTGCGCGTGTCCCGAAGGAAAGCCGGGGCTGCCCTCCGTCGACAGGACCCGGACGTCGGCGGGGCTGGGCCGGGGCATCCCGAACAGCTCCTTAACCAGGCCGTTAACCCACATCGACGCCATGAAGATGCCGCCTACCCTGCGCGCGAGGCTACGGTCGACGGTCCAGTAGATGAGGGGCAGGGCGAATACGTAAAAGTAGTTGCTGCCCAGGGCCGTAAATGCGAGAAAGAGAGCATCGAGCAGGGGAGACGAAAACGACTGGAACCACCGTATGAACCCGACGTCGAACACAGCAGGCACCTCCGGCTTGTTTTCGCTGCTCAGTACTTCGACGGTGCGACGCGGATCCCCCTGCCGCATGTTCCTTCGGTAGCCCGCGTCGATAAGGACATTGCCTCGGGACGATTGATAATATAGTCACATAGCTATTGATAGATTCGTCAAAGGGCGATATACTGGAGGTGCAGGAGCGAATTCGGCGTTTCCATCCGTCCACGGAGGTGCTGCCCCATGCTGGCCCCAGGATCGTTCTGTCACATGCAAGAGGTCGTCTTTATCCACCGGAATCGCAGGCGCCCGGCCGACTACGAGCGGTGGACAGACGAAGGGTACGCGCTGCGGTCCGACGAGCGGCAGCAGCCCACGGTGTCGCGCTTTTCGAACCGGATCTTCCCGAGAGTGCACATGGGGACCTCACAGTAAAAACCCGTGCGGCTGCCTGAACGCGTTTTGAAATAGGGAGAGGCGGGCCGGACTTGTCGAGCGACGCGGGGGGACACCCATCTATAGCCGTTCGCCTATTGACCAAACGTGCGGAACCCGATAAGGTAGGACTGGTATCTCCGGACGGGCTTTGCGGCTCCTCTCCGGGTACGGCAGCTCTGCGTGGGAGGATCGGCACGGATGGGTGTCGTGCACATCAACAACAGGAGCGTTCACATCACACCGTCTGCGTCGCTAGAGCTCAGCCACATTATCTCGATCTTGGGCAGCGAACCGAGGTTCATGCCGCCCTGGCGCGAGCGCCTTGCCGCGGAGCGTCCCGATCTCATTCGCGCCGCCGCGGATCTTTGGCCCGCGCGAGCTGCCGGCGTTCCCTCCGGATACGAGCTCCTTTTCATCGTCACGGCGACGAACAATACGGCGCTCACCGATCCGGGGCCGCTGTGGGAACAGTTTCCCCAGTGGCTGCGGGAGGCGGCCTCCCAACTGGCACAGGCGCCCCGCTCGAACGAGTCCGCGGCCGTGCTCGAGATCGTGAGCCGGCGGCTGGACGACCTAAGGGATGAGAACTTGCAGCGCCGCTACACCAAGCTGCTGCACGACCTTTGGGACGTGCTCGGGCCCGTTTGGGAAAGCGAAGGGCTGCCGGTCATCCAGGTGGAGTGCGCCCGGTTCGCCCAGGGCCTGCAAAACGGGGCGGAGCTTGTCGACATCCTGCCGGCCAAAAGCTTCCTCGCCCTGGA
>JAAYLA010000058.1 GCA_012522135.1 Bacillota bacterium
ATGAAACCCGTGCCCAACAGGAACGTGCGACGGTAACTGAACGCTTGGTCCGCCTTGGCGGAAACAGCCGTTTGCATTGCGCTCCCTCCCCCTCTCGTTTACCTCAGTTCCACGCCGATCGGATGCGCCAGCAGTACGATGCGAAACGATCCGATTCGCCGAAAGCCGATGGCCTCGTATGCTTTTCGGGCCGGAATGTTGCCGACGTCGGTGAAAAGGACGGCTTCCCGTACTCCCTCCCTGGCGGCCTTCCAGCTGGGGCGCATCGGTCGGTGTGAGGATGGTAATCCGGGTCGGTTTCATGCCAATCTCCTCGGGCAGATGGTGCACGGCCGGCTAATTCCGCATACACCGCACGATTCCTGCTCTCAATGAAATGTGCCTACATTAGCGCCCGTCACCACCATCGTCTCAAGGGTTTCCCGGTTCCGGACGGAATCTTTCCATCACACGCCGTGAGGGAGGTAGCCGACATGAACGACAACGTACCCGCGGTATCCCGTGGACGGATCGCTTCCGGCCTGCGCGAGCTGGGACTCGGAAGCGGCGACAGCGTCCTCGTGCACAGTTCCCTGAGCTCGTTCGGCTACGTCGAGGGCGGGGCGGACGCCGTCATCGACGCCCTGCTGGACGCCGTCGGTCCGGGAGGCAACGTGCTCGTGCCGACGCTCACCGGTACACGACACGACGGTCCCGACCGGCCGCCCGTCTTCGACGTCCGCTCTACGCCTTGCTGGACTGGCCGGATCCCTTCCACCTTGATGGCCAGGCCGGGCGCCCGGCGCAGCCTGCACCCCACGCACTCCGTGGCCGGCATCGGTCCCGACGTGGAGAATCTGATCGCGGGCCACGAGGATGCCCCGACGCCCTGCGGAAGGCAGTCGCCCTACTACAAACTGGCCGAGCAAGGCGGTTACATTTTGCTCCTCGGTGTAGGCCAAGAGTCCAACACCACCCTGCACACGGCGGAGGAATTGGCCGAAGTTCCCTACCACTTGCAGCCCGAGCCGACGGACGCCGTGGTGATCGACTATGCGGGCAGGCGCCACGTGAAACGCATGTACTTGCACGACTGGGGCACGCCCCGGGCTTTCTCCCGCATCGACGCGTCCTTGCTAGAGCTCGGCATCATGCGGGTCGGCACAATAGGCAAGGCAACGGTGCGCCTCATCCGCTCGCTCGCCCTTTTGGATTGGCTAGTTCCCGTTTTGCAGCAGGATAACCGGTTCCTTTGTAAGAAAGTTTAACACGCGTTGGTTTTCCATTGTATTTGTCTTACGCCACCGGCCTTTTCCGGAACCGGACGAGGGGGGCTCGCCGTGACAGGAGAGATTCAGCGGCTGATCGTGTTGCTTTCGGTTACCTTGGTGCTGGGCATCGTCGCCGCACATACGGCCCGCGCCGAGGGCACGTCTTCGGAAACGCCCGGCTCGCCGCGCCTTGTGGCCTACTATGCCGGGTGGGCAACGTACAGCGGCCGCGACATCGCGCATATTGACGCCGGCCGCCTGACGCATCTGATCTACGCGTTCGCCAACATCGGCGCCGACGGCCGCATCGCCGTGGGCGATCCGACCATCGACACACTGAAACTGTTCCCCGGCTGGAGCGTTTCGGACCCGTTCTTCGGCAATTTCGGTGAGTTGTATAAGTTGAAGCAGCGGTATCCCCACCTGAAAGTCTTAATCGCGGTCGGCGGATGGTCGTGGTCCGGCCGGTTTTCGGACGTGGCGCTGACGGAAGAGTCGCGGCGCAGGTTTGCCGAAAGCGTCGTCGACTTCGTCGTTCGCTTCCAATTCGACGGCGTCGACATCGACTGGGAGTACCCGGTGTCCGGCGGCCTCGCCACGAATGCCCGCCGGCCGGAAGACAAGCAAAACTTCACATTGCTTATGGAGGAACTGCGCCGCCGGCTCGACGCCCAAGGGGAAAAGGACGGGAAACGGTACCTGCTTTCTTTTGCCGGGGCGGCGGGGAGCTACTATACGAACAACATCGAACTGGACCGCCTCCATCCCCTTGTCGACTTCATCAACCTCATGACCTACGATCTGACGGGTCCTTGGGAGCCCGTGACCGGACTCAACTCGCCCCTCTCTCGCCGTCCCGGAGCGCCGCAGCAGCCGGGCTGGGCCATCGAGGACGCCGTGCAGCTGTACCGCAGCTACGGCGTACCGGCCGAGAAAATCAACGTAGGCGTTCCCTTCTACGGCTACCGCTTCGAAGGCGTGACCGGCCAAAACAACGGGCTTTTCCAACCGTACAGGGAAGGTGCCGCCGTGCCGTATTACACCGTTCAACGCCTGGTGGAGAGCGGCGAGTTTACTCGTTACTGGCATGCCGACGCCCAAGTGCCGTATTTGTTCGACGGCAGCACCTTTATCTCGTACGACGATGCCGAGTCGATGGCGGCTAAGGCCCGGTTTGTCCGGGAGGCGGGACTGGGCGGCGTCATGATTTGGGAAATCAGCCAGGACGCGCCGGACCGCGAGCTTCTGGCTGCGCTCCACTCCGCGCTGCACGGCGCCGCGGTACCGGCTGAGGCGATGGGCGAAACGCTGCCCGGCGATTGAGCCGTCCGGCTC
>JAAYLA010000059.1 GCA_012522135.1 Bacillota bacterium
CGACCCTCAATCCGGCCGCACGGCACGGACAAGAGCGGCTCCGGCCCCTTCTCGATTACATCAGCGAAAACCTCCACACCCAGCTGACGCTCTCAGAAATGGCCCAGCTTTTGGACATAACGCCGCAGCACCTTTGCCGCCTCTTTCAACGCACCTTGGGTATGACGCCGCTCAGTTACATAACGAACTTGAGAGTGAGCCGGGCCAAGTCGCTGTTGATCGACGAAGCTTATCTGCCCGTGGCGGAAGTGGGCAGGAGAGTTGGGTTTTCAAATCACAGCTATTTTTGTTCGGTTTTCAAAGCACGGGAACGCAAGACGCCTACGGAGTATCGTGCGCTTCGGCTCGGCACTTGCTTTTTCCCACCGGGCGGGGAGCTGCGGCCGGTTGAAAATGTGCGATCGCACGTTTGTAGCAAACGTTCCGCCTGCTCAGGGATACGCGCGAAGGAGGTTTTTCCGTTGACTTACAGAACGAACCGCCCGAACATCGTGATTGTATACGCCGATGACCTTGGTTTCGGCGATCTGAGCTGCTACGGGGCCACACGCATCCGCACTCCGAACGTCGACAGGCTGGCAGAAGAAGGGCTCCTTTTTGGACAAGGCTACGCCACGGCGGCTACGTGCACCCCGTCGCGCTACAGTTTGCTCACGGGCTCGTATCCGTGGCGCAACCCCAAAGCGCACATCTTGCCGGGCGATGCGCCGATGATCATCCCGCCGGGCTCTTTTACCTTGCCTTCCATGCTGCAGCAAGCCGGATACGTGACGGGCGTCGTAGGCAAGTGGCATCTAGGATTGGGCAGGGGCGATCTCGACTGGAACAAACCGATTACCGCAACGCCGTTGGACGTGGGTTTCGATTACTCCTTCATCATGCCCGCTACGAACGACCGGGTGCCGTGCGTGTACGTGGAAGGGCGCGAGGTCGTCGGCCTCGATCCCGAGGACCCGATCGAAGTGTCATACGATCCCGACCGCCCCGTCCCGGGCGTACTCACAGGCCGCGACCATCCGGAGCTTCTGCGCATGAAGTACAGCCACGGCCACGACATGAGCATCGTAAACGGAATAAGCCGCATCGGATACATGCGGGGCGGCACACGGGCTTTGTGGAAGGACGAAGAGATGGCCGAGACGTTCCTGGAGAAGGCGTGCACCTTCGTCGAAGCCAACAAGGACGAACCGTTTTTCTTGTACTATGCGCTGCACCAACCCCACGTGCCGCGAGTGCCCGGCCCGCGCTTTGCCGGTCGTTCAAGCCTCGGGCCGCGGGGCGATGTGATCTTAGAGCTCGACTGGTGCGTGGGCGAGCTGCTCGCTACGCTGGAACGGCTCGGCCTGCGGGACAAGACGATCGTCATCTTCACGAGCGATAACGGCCCGGTTCTCGACGACGGCTACGAAGACCGCGCCGTGGAGCTAAACGGCGACCACCGGCCGGCGGGTCCTTTGCGCGGCGGGAAATACAGCATGTACGACGGCGGAACCCGGGTGCCGTTTATCGCAAGCTGGCCCGGCACGATCCAACCGGGCAAGTCCGACGCCGTGGTATGCCAGGTGGACTTTCTCGCCTCCTTCGCGTCTTTGGTGGGCGTGCCCCTGCCCGACGACGCGGCGGTCGACAGCATGGACATCCTGCCCGCTCTCTTGGGCGACGACGGCGCGGGCCGCACGGAGCTGGTGACGGAAGGCATCGGTGCGAAGACCGTGCTGCACCAAGGCCGGTTCGTTTACATTCCCCCGTACAAGGGTCCGGCGGTCCACAGGAACGTCAACATCGAACTCGGCAACTCGCCCGTGCCGCAGCTGTACGACCTGGACGCCGACATCGGGCAGCAGCGCAATTTGGCGGAGGAGCGCCCCGATCTCGTCCAAGCGATGGACCGCAGGCTGAAGGAGATCTTGGCCGGAAGCAGGACGCGCTGAGCCGTTGTCGCGGGGACTCGGCAATGCGCCGAGGTACGTATGCAGCTGGATTATAGAGGCCCGGCTGGGACTGGAGCGGATGAGCCAGCCGCGGCGCTCCGACGGCGGAGTTTACGCTGGGTTCTCGAGCAGGCCCGTTGCCGCGCCGCGGCGCCCCGCCGTCGAAGCCCACGACTGGCTCCCCAGCGGGCCAGTTTCCGCAATTGCAGGTTGGCACCCCCTATTCCTCCTCCCCCGTTCGCGAGTTGTTCGCGGCGAAGCAGAGGATCCCGCACTCCAAATCCACAATTAGTTCGTTGAAGTTTGGTTTCGTTATGTTTTCTCTGTCGAGTAACCCGCCCGCTGCCCGGTTGCAATACCGTCATTTCGGCTAGGCCGCTGCGCTTGCGCACACACGAAGACGACGCCGAGAGGAGATGATCTTGTGGCCAGAGCTCCTACCATCAGGCAAATTGCACAAACTCTCGGCATGTCGCCTTCCACGGTTTCGCAAGCTTTGAACAATAAAGGATCGCTGCGCCCGGAAACCCGTGAGCGTGTTATCGCCAAAGCAAAGGAGATGGGCTACTACTCGCCCTCGGATCCCTTCGGCGTCGACCGGGTCTTGAGCGGGCGGCCCATCTGGTTCTGGCCCTCTGGATTGCACGAGCTCCCTTCCGGGTTCGAACTAGCCGGTTTTCCGCAGCAGGTGTGGCAGGGCGCGCAAGATGTGTTCGAGCCTTACCGAATCGTCCTCCAACTGGTGGGCGAGAAGGAGCTGCGGGCCGGCGTCCCCGGCGACGTTGCCGGTACCATCGTGACCGGCGGCAACGTCAACCAAGAGATGTCCGAAATGCTGTGTGCGAGCGACCGCCCCACCGTGATTGTGGGCGCCCACGAAGGTGGCGAGACCGGTATCTGCTGCGTGGAATGCGACCTGGCCGAAGGGATCCGTCTGGCCGTGCAGCACCTTCATGAACTGGGCCACCGCCACATCGGGTTTGTCAACGGTCCCCTCACGTGGCGCACGAGCAATCAGAAACTAACCGGTTTTGTGCGCAGTGCCTTCGACTTCAACCTGCCGCACCATTACATCACGCGCGTCGCGGACCCTTGGAACACGGCCGACGTCACCGCTTTGCTCAAGTCACTCCTGGCATCCGAATGGAAACAAGTCACCGCGATCGTAGGTGCGTACGAGTCGATCGGAATAGCAGCCCTGCGTGCTGCAAAGGCGCTGGGCATGGACGTTCCAACCGATCTGAGCGTCGTCACCTGCCACGATGAGGGAACGGCCTGCAGCAGCGAGCCGCCTCTCGCCACCGTCGCTCTTCCGGTGGTGCGCATGGGCAAACTGGCCGCTCTCTTGGTCGTATCCGCCACCCGCAACAACGATGTCATCGGAACCCGTTTCGTAGTGCAACCGGCCCTCGTGGTGCGCGAATCGACCGCCCCCCCGAACCGGCGTACAGAAGGGGTGCTCCATGCGCTTAGAGACTGAAGTGCTCGTGGTCGGCGGCGGCACGGGTGGAGTCACGGCGGCCCTGAGCGCGGCAAGGCGCGGCGTGCAGGTTGTCGTGGCTGAGCGTGACGGCGCCTTGGGCGGAGTCGCAACGCGGGCCGGGATCCACATCTATTACCACGGCCGCGCGGCAGGCATCCAGCGAGAAATTGACGCCCGAACCCGCGAGCTAGGCAAAAAACTCGGAGGCAAACCACCGGGCTTCCATCCCGAGGCCCGTCGCCTGGTTACCGCCCGGATGCTCCACGAAGCGGGCGTCCGGATCTTGTTCCACGCTACGGCCGTCGCGGTCTTCATGGAAGGGAACCGGGTACGGGGCGTAATGTTCGAGACGCCGGACGGGACGCTAGAGATCGAGGCCCGTGTAACCGTTGACGCCACGGGAGACGGCGACATATGTGTACTAGCCGGCGCCGAGTACACGTTCGGGCGCGACTGGGACGGCGTAGCGAACAACTACTCGCTCGTACCGCGCCTGCTCCACGAGGGGCGGATCACCCTGTGGAACTTCGACGGCGGTTGGGTCGACAGCACGAGCGTACACGACGTCTCCCGGGCCTGTCTGGAAGGTCGGCGGCACCTGCGTGAGCGCCTGGGCGAGCACTTTTCGCCCGCCACCCTGATCGCCGTCGCGCCGCAGCTCGGGGTCCGGGAAGGGCGCCTCATCCGGGGCGAGTACGTCCTGACACTGGAAGACCAAGTGTTGGGCCGCCGCTTTCCCGACGCTGCGATGCGCTGCCGGGCCCACTTCGACACCCATGCGCAAGACTTCGCCAACGAGAACCTGTGGGCCCAAGTTTGGACGTGCGTGCTCGGCATGTGGTCCGAGCCCGTGGGGTGCGAAGTACCTTACCGCTGCTTTATCCCCCGCGGCATCGACGGCCTGCTGATCGGCTGCCGGGCCCTTTCGCAGACACGGGATTCGAGTCAAGCCCTGCGGATGCAGCGCGACATTTTGCAGGTAGGAGAAGTGGCGGGCACGGCCGCGGCGCTGAGCGTCTTGACCGCTGTCGAGCCGCGTCACGTCGACATCCGGAAGCTGCAGGCGTGGCTGCGGGAGCAAGGCGTGCTGGAGGCGGAATCCGGTGGCGAGAATGCGGAAGGCGAGCAAGCGGCCGGGGCAATTACAGAACGTGATGTAAACGAGACCGTCCCCCCCGACGGTTGGCTCGATCTCTTGGGGACCGACGATGAAGGACGGGCTATCTGGCACCTGTGGCAAGCGGGCGAGAGGAGTGTGGAACCGCTGCTGTCGGCCTTGCGGTCGGCGTCGGGAGACCGGGCCGTGGGGATTGCGCTGGCGCTGGCCCTTCTGCGGCGCAGGGAAGGCGTGCCGCACCTTGCGCATGCAGTGCGCAGGCATGACACCCGGGTGTTGAAGTCTGAGCGTGCGACGCCGAACTGGATTCGCTGTCTCATCGCGTTGCGGCTCCTCGGCGACGCTTGCGTGGCCCTTGAGGTTGCAGAACGCCTCGTACGTGATGTAAACAGCGCCGAAGCCTTGTTTATACTGCACTATCTAATCGACACCGCGCCGGCCTTGCCCGCAGATCAACGTGATGAGATTGCCACGCGAGTCGAAAGGTTCTTGCACAAGCCCGGTCTGGGCGAGGACTACACACTGTGGGGCGGCGTGAAGGCCTCGATTCGCTGGAGCCTGGAACTGACCGCGGCGGCCCTTTTCGCACGGCTCGGCAGACTTGATGCGGCACGCCACATTCTGGCGGGCTACAAGTCGGACGCCAGAGGCTTTGCTCGCAGAGCCGCCCGTATTGTCGAAGCGAGACTGTAGGACGCGAGGGGGGCACGACACTCCAATGTGCAGTGCACTTAATTCAGAATTCGATGTCATCGTGTCCGGAGGCGGGCTGACGGGCGTGGTGTGCGCCGTTCGGCTTGCTCGCAGCGGCCGGCGCGTCGTGCTCGTCGAACGCCGCGGCTCCCTCGGTTGGGAAATCGGCCGGGCGCGCCGCGTGTTCCTCGACCTCACGCGTTGGCGCAGCCTCTCGCCCACTCTACAAGAACTCGAAGAACGCTTCCGGCGCGTCCACGCGATGGCCGACGGCGTCTTGAGCGCGCCCGTCGTGGAACTCGCCCTCGACGCCTGGATTCGCGATGCGGGAGTCCAGCCCCTCTTCTTTACACAGGCAGTCCGGCTGGCCACTGCCGAAGGCGTAACCATGGGCGCAACTGTCGCGACGAAATCGGGTTACATGCAACTTGCCGCACCTTTGGTTGTCGAAACAGATCAGTTGGGCCGCCTCGCACGCGACGAAGCCTTAGATCTTGGCCTCCGACCGAACAGCGCGCCACGGCCGGGCCCAGGATCCGCGGCCCACCGATCTCCCGTTCGCTCGTGCATTCTGATCGGTGTGCCCGTCGAAGCCGCTCAGCACACCGGCCCCGTCACGGAGCGCCTGGCCGCCCGGTTCGGTCCGTCTGCCGTCACCGTTCGTCCGGCATTCCCCGGACAAGTGCAGCTCGACTTGCATCCCGCCGGGCA
>JAAYLA010000060.1 GCA_012522135.1 Bacillota bacterium
AAACTCGGGATCTTGCATTTCGTTTAGGATGGCGGTGAACAGCGGTCGAACCTGGGCGGCGATTTCACCGTAGTAGGCCCGGCAGTAATCGTCCAGTACAGCCTCGACGTCGATGTCCGGGTCCCACGACGTGCGGGCGTAGACGTGCACGTTGAAGCTGGATTGCCACCAAGTGTGCATCGGCAGGAAGAGCGGCACGATCCCCCGGAAGCCAATGTCCATAGCGGTGCGCGTAATTTCCGCCGCGTAGTCTGGACGCAGCCACACGTTGGTCGCCCAATGGTACTGGTCGGCCATCTTGTACTCGAAATAGTAGGCGCCTTGCTTGCCTTCCATCGCTTTGACCCAATCCCGGGCCAGCTGATTCGTCCGGTTGCAGACGAGAACCGACATCCACTCTGGGATCTCGACGCTCGGAACCGAAAGGCTCTGCGGGCGATAGGCCAGGTGTTCAATGACGATGTCGGGCCGGACGGCGCGGACCATCTCACCCATGCGGGCCGTCGCTTTGAATACCGCGTCGGGTTCCTGACAGCCTTCGCACTCGCAGTAGCCGCCGCCGTCGAGAGGCCACGCACCTAAAATGTCGATTTCCGGATGCTCTGCTGCGAATTCCGCTAGACGCCGTCCGAAGTACTCGACGCCTTCCCGGTTGCTGTAGCACATTTGGTACGCCGTGCGCTTGCCGTCGTTCAGGGCGAACCATTCGGGATGCTCGTGGAACAGAGAGCGGGGGAAGAAATACTCCGTCGAGTGCTCGCTCATGTCCAACAAGATGCCGCGGCGCTTGAGCTCGGGCAAGAGGCGGTCGCCGACCTGGTGCCAGAACATCGTCTGCGTGTTCGTCGGGTCGGGTCGCTCCCATGAGGTCAGCAGCAGATTCAGCCGGTTCTTGGCCATCCAGTCGATCATGACGGCGCCGAGCTCGGCCGTTTCGTCGTACAATCCGTACAGAGCCAAACCACGGTGTTCGATGCGCGGAATTTCAATGTGCTCGCCGTCGGGCAGGTCGATGGCCACCAGTTTGGGCACGATCTCCTGCGCCTCACCAGGGTGGACCCAGCGGCAGCCCAGGCGTTCCAGGAGCGCATAGACCGCATAGAGCACCCCCAGGGGCACGCCCGCTTGCAGTAGGATCGAACCCGGCGCAACGGTGATCCGGAAAGCGTCGTGCGCGAGGTCGCTTTGAGCTACGTCCAGTTTGACGGTGAAGCGGCCGTCCGCTGCGCAGCCGTCGTCCGCTACGGGGAGCTTGGCTCCGGTCATGCGCTCAAGGTACCGTTGCAGCTCGGATGCCGCGAAACCGATCACTTCGTCCTGGTGGTGGTTCGGCGCCAAAATGACGGCATCGTGAAGGCTGGCCACTGAAATCCGCATGAAGTGTCACATCCCCGGGTGAAATGAATGGAACTGTGCGAATGATGTCCCTGCACTGGGGCATTGCGATTGTGTATCCATAATGTGGGTACAGAAACCACAAAGTGATCTCAAGGCAAGTATAGCCCGTTAAGGCGATGGGTGTCAATGTTCTTCTGTAACTATTCCGGCGACTCCTCGAGGTATTAGGTCCTGGATAAGTTTTCCGATAATGGAGGCAGAGGGGCCGTGTGCGGTGGCGATGGGGGCCGGGAGCACCGTGGCTCCGAGTACCCGGCGAACGGACAAAGGTCCCTTCATTGGATGGCGTGCGTTCAACGGTGGCACGCACAGGGGCGGCCCCAGATGGCGCAAGGTTCATTACACCGGCTTGTCCTCCGTTGCACCGCTTCCGGTTGCCTGATAGAATAGCAGCGGGACCAATATCGGATAAACTATCCGCAATATGGTTATTCCACACTTGGGTCGCTGTCGGCTAGCCGGAGCCGGTTCAACGCTCATGGGCACAGTCCAGCTCGCCGCGGCGCAAAGGGAGATGGCGCAGAGATGGCAGGCACAGCACGTTTGACGGGTTTGATCGCGGCGACGTTTACGCCCATGCATCC
>JAAYLA010000348.1 GCA_012522135.1 Bacillota bacterium
ACTCGTAATGAATAGGTCGCCGGTTCGAGTCCGGCCGCCAGCTCCAAAGAGAAGCCAGGCGAAGCCCGTGGTCATGCGCATGGCCACGGGCTTCGTTCTTGTCTGCCGCGGGAGAGTTGCAGCGGAGTGTCCGCTGAATAAGGACCTGGCCGTTACTTCGTAGAACCGTGTGCCAGAGTACAGGAGGTGCCACGATCCGGGGCTTTTTCGCTCCGGAGCCCGGAAAGTCCGCGTTACCTCGGGCTCCGCACCATTGGGGGCCCCTGCCCTTTCCGCCACGGCGTGGCTTCACACCCGAATCCAAGGTTCGCTGCCGCTGCGCGGCGAATGGATCGGCATCGGTTCGGGGCGCTCACACGTGCTGTCGACCGTGATGTGCCGCCCCTCCTCTGCCGCACGCAGGATCGCGTGCATCACGTCCAGCACGTGGTAGGCCAGTTGACCGCTCGCCCGGTGCGCACCGCCTTCGCGCAGCGCGATCGCCATGTCCACCACGCCGAGGCCTCTGGAGTTTTCCGGATACCCGTGGGTGAGCGGGATCTCATGCCACTCCGACGCATGCGCCCGCCGTACCCGCACGGGCCCTTTGAAGTGGTTCGGGTCGGGCAAACTGAGAGAACCTTCGGTGCCGTAAATCTCGAGATAGGGCAAGTTGGCTCCCCACACGTCGAAAGACGTAATGATGGTGCCGATGGCGCCGGTCGCGAATTCCATCAGTCCGGTCACGTGGGTGGGCGTCTCGACCTTCACGCGTTCGCCGTAGCGCGGCGCGCTCGTGATCGTCCGGAACGGAAAGGTGGCCCGGGCCGACCCCGTCACCCGTGCAATCGGGCCCATGATCGACACCAGCGCGGTCAAGTAGTAGGGCCCCATGTCGAAGAGAGGGCCTCCACCCACCTCGTAGTAGAACGCGGGGTTGGGATGCCAGCCTTCGTGCCCTGGAGACATCATAAAGGCGGTTGCACCTACCGGTTCGCCGATCCAGCCGTCGTCGACGAGCTTCCGGCAGGTCTGCAGTCCGGCACCGAGGAACGTGTCGGGTGCACAGCCGACCAGCAGGCCCCGTCTCTCCGCTTCCTCCAAGATGCGGGCTCCATCGGCCAATTCTACGGCGAGGGGCTTTTCGTTGTATACGGACTTGCCTGCCTCGAGGGCCGCCAGCGCGACTTCCGCGTGGGCTTTCGGAACCGTCAGATTTACCACGAGCTCAATCGACTCATCCGCCAGCAATTCCTCGACCGTACACGCCGCAACGCCAAACTCGTTCCCGCGCGCGTAGGCCCGCTCCATATCGATGTCGGCGCAGGCCACTACCTCAAGCCGCGACGAGGTCTGCAAGTTACGTAAGTATATGCCGCTGATGTTCCCACAACCGATCACACCGACACGTACCGGTTCCAAGGTCGTCTCCCCCCGTTCCGAGCAATACTGTGCCAGTACACTGTTCGCCACCGCCTCGGGCGCTCCTTTGCGCTGCAGGATCTCCTCGGCGTGAAATGAACATATCTTTGTCGACATTTGCGCATGGAAGATGGAAGACAGGAGGCAAACCGGATGGCATACCTGCTGGCGGTCGACGGCGGCGGAACGAAAACGGAATTTGCCCTCATGGAACCCGACGGCAAAATTGTGCGCCGAGTGAGCCTGGGACCGTCGAACTACCAAAACATAGGCGCGGACGCGGCCCGCAACGTGCTGCGCGACGGACTTTCCCAAGTGGCGGAGGAAGCCCGGGGCGAGCTGCTCGGGGCGTGCCTGGGTTTGGCCGGCCTCGACACGGCCCAAGACGAGCGCATTTACTCCGCCATGGTGGGCGACCTGTTCGGCGACGCGGCGGCCAAAGTGCGCATCGAAAACGACTGCTTCATCGCCTTGCACTGCGGCACTTTGGGCGCGGCCGGCATCGCGATCATCGCGGGCACCGGATCCATGGCCATCGGTATGAACGAAGCCGGCGAACGGGCCCGCAGCGGCGGCTGGGGCTACCGTTTCGGCGATGAAGGCAGCGGTTACTACATCGGTTACCAGGCGTTGGTGCGAGCGGTAAGGGCCAGGGACGGGAGGGCACCGGAAACCCAGCTAGCCGCCTTGATCGAGGAAAAGGTGGGCATGCCGCTGTTTGACCTCGTTGTCCGCTATACGGCGGAAGACCCAGGGCCCGACGCCGTCGGCGCTCTCGCCCCTCTCGTGACCGAAGCAGCCCTGGCGGGAGACGAAGTTGCGCGCCGGATCCTCACCGATGCCGCGGCCGAGCTCGTGCTGGCGGCCCGGGCAGTTTGGAACAGGCTTTCCTTCGCTAGCCGCCCGGTACCCATCGTCTTGTCCGGAGGAGCCTTCCGGTCCGATCCCTTGCGCGAGCAGGTGCAGGCGGGCCTTTCCGAGCAGCTGGGCGACGTCGAGTGCATTCTGCCGGCCCTGCCCCCTGTAGCCGGCGCCTGCGTCCTCGCTCTGGAGCACGCGGGCCTTGCCGTAACGGACGAAGTGAAAGCCAACCTGAAAGCCTCGCTTACGTAATCTCTCGCCAACGCGCAGGCAGGGCCGTCCGTAGGGCGGCCCTGCGCTTTTCCCCGCTTACCGTTTGCCCGTCCGTTCAGGGCGCCGCTTGCTCCAAGAGGGCCTGGATCTGATCCGCCACTTCCCTCAGGGCGGTCTCGGCCGGCTTTTGATTGTGGATGACCGAGTACGACGTGTCCGTCATGATCGGGTTGATGGTCCAGAAGGCCGGCGACTTGCGCACCTGGATGATCGCCGCGTGCGACACGGCTTGATCGATCGCGACCTGGGTATTGATTTCGAAGGGGAAGACGCTCTCCCAATAGTCACGCCAGGCTTGCAAGTTGGCTATGTGGCTCGGAATGGCACCTGCCGCCGTAGCGTACGCCAGGTTGGCTTCTTCGTTCCACGTCAGCCACTTGATAAGCTTCCACGCGTTCTCCTGGTTCGTGGAAGTCGACAAGATGCCGTAGCCGATGGGGAAGATAGCGGCCTGGGCGTGCTCCTTGACGCGGAACCACGGCATGAAACTCCAGTTGATGTCCGGCGTCTGGGCCAAAGTCTGCAGCGCCCACGTTCCTACTCCGCCCATGGATCCGGAACCGTTCGTAAAGCCCGACGTGCCGTACGCACTGGTCATGACACGCTCTTGGTGAATCAAGTCCTGGAACGCCTGCAGCGCAGCTACGACTTCCGGATCGGTCCCGCGCCATGTCGCCAGGTCGTCGGTTACCCAAGCGCCGCCCCACGGATATGGCAAGGTGATCCAGCTGTCCCAGAAAAGGCCCGAAATGCCCCACTGCGTCGTGTTCCCTTCGCCGTCGCGCAACGTAAGTTTCTTGGCGTTGTCGACAAACTGGTCGTACGTCCAATCCGGCGTATTCCATTGTACGGGAGGATCCGTTACGCCGGCCCGGCTGAAGTGGTCGCGGTTGTACATCATCGCCAAGAGGGAGCTCCCGTAGGGAAGAAGGAACTGTTCGCCTTGGAACTGCAGCGCCTCGACGAAGGGCGGCACCAGGACGCTCATGTCCATGCCGTCCCGGGCGATCAGGTCATCCAAAGGCCGCAACAGGCCATTCATCGCAAACTCCCCGAATTCAGTGCTCACGCCCGAGACGATGTCGGGAGAGTTGTTGCCGGCCACATGGACCAGAACTTGCTCCCACTTCGCCTGCTGCGCACCGGAGACCATGATCTCGACTTCGATGCCCGTCTCCTCGGTGAAGCGTCGGAAAAGCTCCTCGTACGCCGCGATGATTTCCGTGCTGCCGTGGACGACGAACGTGACGGACCGATCGGCAGCCGCCGTCACGGAAACCAGCAGCACACAAGCCAGCACGGTGAGCAACTTACGCCACACGCCGATCGCTCCTCTCTATTTGACGGATCCAAGCTCTACTACCAAAGGCAACGTCCGTGCGGTCTCGACATCGGCCAAAACATAGGTGCCGCGCCGCTGCGCGTGAAATGCCAACCCGTCCTCCGTCTCCCGGACCGCTACGCTCTCGACCCTGCCGCGCCGTTCGTCCCGTAGGCTGACCGCAGCCGCGCCGAGTCCGGAAAGTTTCAGTTCGGTCGCCACGGGGCCTTCGTGATGCACGACCCACACGCCGTCGACCAGTCCCGCCGAAAGGGAAGTGGGTGCTCCGCCGGCGACGGAACCGCTTTCCCAAACGAGTTCGGTGCCGCCCGCCAGCATGAAGTCGGTTACGGTCCCCGCTTCGCCTTTGCGGATCACCTGTACCGGCCCCTGCTCACCCGCGGCCGGGAGCACGATCACATCGACGCCCTTTCCGTGCACGACGCGCAGCATGGTACGGTCCGCGTTCTGCCAGCTCACCTCGTGGACGGCCGGCTCGCCGGCTCCGGGGGCAAAGACCGAAACAAAGCGCGCCGGTTGGCCTTTCGTGCGAGCGACATAGACGGAACGTTCGTTAGGCGCTACGGTCCAGAGCGACGTTCCGAGCAGCACTGCGTCGATGGGCTCTACGGGCAGCAGCCAGTGATCCAGATGCCCTTTGCCGCGGGTCCAACGGGTGACTAAAGGCTGCAAGACGCCGTCGAGTTTGTGCCGGATTTCGACGTACTGGGAACCGTCCTCGTCCCCTAGGGGCATGCGGACGGGCACGAAGGATGCGGCCACCTCCGCAAGTTCGCCGTCCACGTGGATCACCCAGTCATATTGCCTCTCGACGCCGCTCGCCGCATCGAACACGTCGAGCACGTAGGCGTCCGTCACGAGCAGCGTGCGAATCAGGTTGACGCCCGGATACGCCTCATCCGTGCCAGCGCGGACAAGCTGCATCGTCGGCCCGGGTACGTACGTAAGGAGTCGCCCCCGGGAGGTTTGGGCGCCGTCGGTGTTCCACAGGCCTCCGCTCAAGGTTTGAGGCACTTGGGAGACGCCGTCCACGACCAGCGTGTTCTTGGCCACCGTATGCCGCGCGTAGGTGCCGTGGCGATCGTCGGTCAAGCCCGGCAAGTAGCTGAACCGGCCCGACCCCGCGAGCCACTGATGCCCGTGTGCGGTCAAGTAGAGGCTCAAGTTGTCCGCGTGCTGGTGTCCGGCGATGGTGCCCATCGGCTTCCACAAAACGGCGGCGTTGATCCCGTCACCGCTTGTCACGCTGCCCCGCAAGATGGCGAGTCCTGTATGCCCAAAGAGGCTGCTTCCGTAGTCGTTGCGTCCGGCCGGAGCGAAGTCCGTGCTACCGACGGTCGGAGCTACGCTCTCGGCGCCCAATGTCCAGTACGTGAGGAGCACGCCGGGAAAGCCGCCACCCAAGATGTTGCCCTGGCGCAGCACCCAGGCAAACTTCGGATCGCCGTACTGTTTATAGGCCACGCCGTAGAGCCACATGCTGCGCAGAGTAAAGTCGGCCGGGCTGTCCCCTACCGAAGGCTGGCCCAAGTCGGTAAAGGCATGGTAGACGATGGCGTCGTACATGCTGCGAAAGGTCCTGTCTCCTACCTGCAACCCGAAGATGTCGTAGCCGCCGTTCTGCGCGATCAAGGCCAGCCACGTAAAGGCCTCGAGCGTATATTCGTGGTAGGCGATGGACTGTTCCCACCAGAGGCCGTCCGCAAGGAGCCCTTCCTTCAGATGGTACAGCACGGACATTTCACCGAAGAGGACCTCGTCGATCAGCTCTCGGTTCCGTGTAACAAAGCCCGCCGCGGCCAGGCCCGCGTTGTGCCATACCTGCCAATTGATGAGGCCCCGGGGGCTGCTGCGGATCACGTCGGCGGCCGCGAGGATGAGGTCTTGCTCTATGTGCTTCCGCTCTTCCGGTGTGAGGAAACTGTAGATTAGGTCGTAGGCCCAGGCGATGTCGATGAGCCAGCCCGATTCGTTCAGCGTCTGAAAGGTGACCCGCCCGCCGTAGGTGGTCAGCTTGGGATAGGTCTTGTAGTGGTCGGCGTAAGCGAGCAGAATGTTGCGGGCGGCTTTGGCGTACTGCTCCCGCTCCGGTTGCAGCTGGTAGGCGAGGCCCAGATTGCGGGCGGTCCGGGCCAGCTGGGCGTGGTCGCTGTTGGCGTCTTTGGCGGGCAGCTCACGTGGGCTGGCCCAAAGGACCGCGTCCCCGTCCGCGGCACGCAGCAAACTGAAGGAAATGACTTGCCGCAACCCGACGTTGTCACCCGCCGCCTCGCGCAGGGCCGCCAGTTCTTTGCCGGTGACGATGAGGTACGGATGCTCGAAATTGTGGATCACGGGTACGCTCCGGATGAGGCCCGTAACCGGAACCGCATCAAGTCCGACGATATTCTGATCGGGATCTTGTGCCCGCACGATGTACCACGTCCTATCGGCTTCCTCTTCGTTGACAGCGGTATCAAGATAACGGGTTTGCCAAGCCGGAACGCGAGCGACGAACGAGGACACGGCGAGCGCGGCTTCGAGATCGTCCGGCGCGGCCCCTACGTAGCGATACAAGTCCAGGTGGTTGATGCGGGCACCCTCGGTGTACGTCCAGGTCAGTTCCGTTCCCTCGGCGGTCCAGACGGCTTCGATTCGTTCAGGCGGCAGACCGGGAGGCAGGTCGCCCGTCGTCACTTGTAGCACAGTGGACGATTCCGTCTCGAAGGGGCCGCTGACGACCGGCACGACGGAGTAGTAGTATGTCCGACCGGGCCGCACGGTGCGATCGACGAACTCGGTGCCGGTGACGATCGCCAATGGAACGGTGGGCGTGCCGGGTGCGAAGGAGCGGTGCACCTGATACGAGACGGCGCCGTCTGGAAGCCTTTCCGCTCCGTCGACTTGCCAACTCAGATGTACGGCTCCCAGGAGCGACGTTTCCGCCGTAAACTCCGTTGGATTCAGGACGGGCGTCCGGGATTCCCGCAGGCGCACGTTCGTAAACCAGACGGTGCCGGCCGCATGCTCCATGAACAGCTCCAAAACGATGTGCTCCGTTCCCTCGGGAATGGCCACGTCGGCAGTGAGTTCGGTCCAGCCGTCGGTCTTGAGGATGCTCCGCGTCTCCAGGTGCCCTCGGGTGTTCTTGCCCTGGGCGTCTTTAAACTGGAGCCGGATATAGGCGCCCCTGCCCGACGTGGTTCCTTCGGTGCGCACCATGGCGGAAAGCTCGTGGGGCACTCCCGGTTCAAAGCCACGCACGTCCTGATATACGGTGACCCGCTCCGTATTGTCGTGGGTGAAGATCTGAACGCCAGCGCCGTCTGCCGACACCACAGGCTGCCCCGAAAAGCGGTACACTTTCCAGCCGTCGAGCCCCGATGCGAAGCTGGGATTGCTCACCAAATTGCCGGTGTGGTCGACGGCCAGCGCAGGGGGCACGGCTGCCGGGCGCTCCACGGTCGTCTCGGCTGGGCCGGAAGCGGCCGGCGCGCCGGCGGATGCGGTACCGGCGGGGACGAACCGGACGTCATCCACGAGGAACGTTCCGCCCGCATACTCAAAGAAGATCTCCACCTGGACGGCGGCCGTATGGACGGGGACATCGAAGGTGGCGGAAATGTGGGCCCAATCGGCTTCGTTGTAGACCACGGGCGTGTGGACCAACGACCGTGCGTGCTGATTCTTCTCGTCTTTGAACTGAATGCGGATGAACCCGCAGCCGCAGCGGTCGCTCGGTCCCGTGCGCCGTTCGCCTTGGAAGGGACCGTCCGTCTTGATCCGGGCCGTCAATTCGTACACGCCGCCGGGCACGAATCCTTCAACCCACTGGTTGACCGTGACGCGGTCAGCGGTCGAACCCTCGATGACGAGCACGCCCTCCTCCACCGCAATGCGGGGTGTACCGGTGAACACGTAGGTGCCCCAGCCGTCTAGCCCGGCGTCGAAGCTACCGTTTTTGAGCAAATTCTGATTGCCGAACACGCCGGCCGGCCACAACACCAGAAACGACAGTACACATGCCACGACCAGACCGAACCGTTGCTGCATACCGTATGGACTCCTTTCCGCCGGACGCGCCCGGCCGCAGCGCCAAAGCCGGACACCTAGATTAAGATAAGGCCGTTCGGCCCACGGAGTACATGGCACCCGGAGCGTTGGAACGGTCTAACACATCGGATATTAGTCACGCGGCTGCGGAAAATCCTGCCTACAGGCTAGATCGGTATGAAAACAAAAACGCCCCACCGGAAACCCGCTTCCGATGGGGCTTTCGCCTTGGTGGGCAGAGAGGGACTCGAACCCCCGGCCTCTACGATGTGAGCGTA
>JAAYLA010000349.1 GCA_012522135.1 Bacillota bacterium
GGTCAGGGTGACTCTCTCCTGCGTCGACCTGCAACGTATAACTTAGGTCCGACCAATGCTGCCCGTCCGCCGAACTCTGCACGAGAACGTAATCGCGGATATCCGTCGTCTTGCTATACAATGTCAGCTCAACACGACCGAGCCTTTCCAGCTTCCAAGTCAAGTACTGATCCGAGGGCGCGGAACGGAAAATACGGTTGGCATCCCCTCCGAACGCATCGGGGTCAGCGGAACTATATTCCCAGCCGTCTGACTTGTCGACGGTCCGCAGTTGTTCGAGAAAACCGAACCAGCCGCCGGTAGGAAGCCGAATCGGGTCTTCGAGTTCTTCCCAGTTGTCAAGGACCACGCGCTCCGAGATCTCGGAGACGACACCGTACACGGTCTCCGCACGAATCACTAGATCATAGGCACCGTCCTCGAAAGCCGTAGTATCGACCACGACGTGAATCGGCCAGCTATCCCCGGCCTGGAGCTTCGATTCGGCGACCTGTGACGTATCGGGCTGTGCGAGGTCCACTACGACACGGCGCAAACTGACCGACCAGGAACCGAGGGCTTCGACGGGCAGATGCGGCTCCACACGCACGGCTACATTGCCCCGTAGCCGCTCGCCCATCGTCGAGGCATCGGCACGCCTCGGTTCAATGAGCTGGAAGTGGCGGACGCCAAAGGTCACGTAGGAGGTATGAGTGCGTCCCTCGTTGTCCCGCACTACGGCCTTCAAAGTGTGCCGGCCGCCGGCCAGCTTTTCGGGTTCCACGAGCACCGCCGTCAAGGTACCGCCTGCGAAGAGTAACTCGTCGTCCAGGTAGAGCTCTACATTCTGTAGGGTCAGGTTCGGAGCGACGATCTCCACCGGGGTTGGACGGGTCAAAGTCGCACCATCAAGGCGTCCCAATAGGCCGAATCCTTCCGTCGCACGAACCCACACCTCAGGGCTCCGGTACCCGGTATCGGTAAGCCACCAAATCGGCTCGGTCAACTCCGGCAACCGTTCGAGTTGCTGCGCTGTGGCCTCCGCAACCGGAAGACCCCATGCAGCGTAAAAAGGCGTGAGGTTGCGATCTGCCACCTGCGACGTGATCAATATGAAGGTTTGAATTTTGTCGAAGTCGCTCTCCGGCCGATCCGCTGCCGGCAGCTCCCGATACTCCCGGTGCACTCTCGGGTAAAACTCGGGCCCGAAAGCCAGATCGAGCTGCCAGAGCATGACGAGCTTCGCAAAGGGATCGTCCTCGGGATAGAAACTCTTGTTTGGTTGCCTTAGGTAACGAAATGCCCGCTCGTACGCACCTTCGACGAACATGACTTCGCGCCAGCCGAAATCCCGCGCGACGCTAAGGGCATAAATGTTGTTCGTTACCTCGCCCATGCCGCTCCAGGTCCACGGACGTTGCTGGTAGGTATGGCCGAACTCATGCCACGGGCCCCAGCCGTACACCCGGAAGTCGGTGGCAAAATTGCGGCCTGTCAGCACGCCCCGTAAAGCATTCGTCTGGTAACCGGTGTGATTGAGGGCCATGTACATGTA
>JAAYLA010000350.1 GCA_012522135.1 Bacillota bacterium
CGGGTGGGGCGGTACGCGAGGCACATCGAGCCGCTCCCATTCCACGTTGATGCTACCCTCCACGCGCTCTGCGCCTTCTGCGGCCATGATCGCCGCACCGGCAAGCGTGCGACCGATGCGGCTGCGTTCCCTGGGGCCGCGCCGCACGGGAACGACATTCGCCGCCGTGCTGAGAAAGAAGAGCGCGGGCGCGGCGTACACGGACTCGAGCGTCTGGCGTAGCACAGCGGGGTAATCGGGAGAAATCGCGTAGAAGTCCCGGCCTCCAACTACGGGATGGATGCCGACGGACGTGGCCAGAGCAGCGGGCCGGCCGTTCGCAGCGTCAAGGCGTAACACCGCAAGCCGCGGATCGACCGGGCCGAAAGAGAGGTTTTCCTCGGGAGGCGGCAAGCGGAACACCGTGCAGCAGGTTCCGTCCGGCCGGATGAGGCGCCGGTTGTACATTTGGCTTGCCACGTTCTCGGACCCGACGTGCAAAGAGCAAGGTGCCAGCTTTTGGGCTAGGCGCGCGGCGCCCTGCGCGATGGCTTCCGTCATTTGCTCCAGCCTGGCTAAGTGGGCGGCCGACCACGGTGCGGCATTGCCCAGCCTGCTCTCGGGGCCGAAATGCGTGTGGGAGGCGGCAAAGACGACGTGGCTGCGGGGCATGCCCAGGTCGCGGGCGATCCGGGAACGCAAATCGTCCGCCCACAGGCTGTCGACGGCGATCAAGTCCAAGGGGGCGCCAAGAACCGCGTCTTGCCTTGGGCTAGGAGGAGCGTGTCGCACTGGAGCCGATCTTCGATGGCGCGGCAGCCTGTCGTGCCGCGACTCGCGTATCCGCCCATCGGCAGGCCTAAAGGTGGCGTAATGTCGACGCGTTCATGCGCCCACTGCAACGCGGCGTGGGTTTCATCCATGTCGGTCATCTCCTTGAACGGCAGCGAATGTCGGTTGCAGTCGACCGGGGAAGGCTTCCTCGACATGGGAGGCCCCGGAGACCGGATACGCAGACATATCTTCAAGCCAACGCATGCGAAAACCTTTTCATTTATTGCCTTTGCATCCTTGTTCAGCGTTCACGCATGTCGGTGGAGTGTGAGACGAAAAGACCTTACAAAATGCTGCGTAGATGGGCAAAATATTTCGTGACCGTGTGAGAAGGGAAGTTCTGGTTGACGGCGAATGATAACTGAGAACGTTATCAACAGCAGCGTGTAGTCTGCTGACCGAGGTGCCGTCGGAATGCCGGGACCCCATTACAAGCAAACCGCAGTCGCAATTATCCTTATCTTCTTTGCTATCGGTCTGAGCGCTGCCTCCGTCGGTGCGGCGGATTCCCTAACCGTTGTCACTCACGTCCGGATCGGCCCGCGCCTCGATGCCGGCGTCGACCAGCTGGTGTTCGCGGGCATCGCAACTTCCCCTTCCGTCGCAGATGCAGAAATCGCCTTGGTTGCCGTGCGGACGCAGGATAGTTGGTTCGGCGACCATTGGGATTTGCGGTTGCGACTGCCCGGCCACGAACTGACCCTGGCTTCGGACAGCATCGATCGGAAGCTGATCCGGCCTGGGCAGTCGTACAAGGCCGTGCTGTCGGTGAACCGTGCAACCGGGGAAGTGTCGGCCGGCCTGTGGAACCTGGATTCCGGTCAGGAGCTGGCTTCCGGTTTCTGGTACGCCGAAGAACTTCCGGACGCGGAACACGTCGTTTCCGGTGCGGTGAGCGATACGGAAGGAGCCGTGCTGCAGACCGTCTCCGCACAGGCGGCGTCCGGGTATGAGCGTCTTGGCGCGCCCCTTGCCCTGCGGGGGGCGAGGGCGGCCATCAGGCGGCCGGGGGCAGCCATCTCCCACACTATCTTGGACTGGAAGGCAACGGACGCCTATCTCGAAATCGACGGGATCGACGGAAGGCTTCCCGGCTCGATCGTCGTCGACGTCATCTATCCCGACGGTGCTTCCCGCCGGCATGAGCTCGAGCCGGGACCGCGGGTCACGGTGCCCGTTCCCGCCGATCAGGGCCCGCCCGGGCGTTATGGGGCCAAGATAAGCTACAACGAACCGGGCTACACGCGCCAGCTCTTCGGCATGAGCTGGGAAGTGGTTCTGCCCGACGTGCAGGTGCGCTTCGACATTCCGGAAGCCTTCGCCTTCCTGAAGGGCGACGTAAGCGGACCGATCGAGGGAAGCCTGAAGGTCACGTCGTCCCACGCCTTATCCGACGTTTCCATCGTGGTGACAAACGGCTTCGGTGAAGAGCTGGTGCGCCGGTCGGGATTGACGCTGCCGGCCGGCCTGAGCGAGTGGCCTTTCGTGATCGGGCAGGGACACGAGGGCACGGAGGGGGCTAGCACAGAGGGGGCCAGCGCTACGATGCCCGGCGCGGGCACTGCAGAAGATGGTGAC
>JAAYLA010000351.1 GCA_012522135.1 Bacillota bacterium
AGTTGGTGGCCATGATCGGAACCTCCTTGCGGTGTGTTTTGCCTACACGCATGGAACCCGATTGTGGCCACTTCTGTCAAGAGGGGGACCACATCCTGGAATTTACACCACTACCTGGTACTCTAACCCGGATTCAGGCCACCCCGCCGGCGGCAACCGGAGCCTGCCGACGGCAAACCTGCTGCTCCAGGCGGCAGCCTCAGCCTCACTCAGGAACAGCCTCGGTCAAATCGACCATATCTTGGCCGATCCGAGCGCGGATTAGCCAGGGCGCCGGCAATCCTACGCCCAAACCGACCTCCCCGCGGCAACATCCCGCATCCATCCCCGGCCCCTGTAACCACGACCCCGACCGACGGCTACGGGCCCGCTTGTGCCACCCCACTGCTACATCCGTGCCCGTCAACCGGCTTCCAGATGCCGGCGCCCATTGTTCCGCCCCGGCATGCCGCCCCAATGGATCCCGCTCTTCTGACCCCAAGCAAAAAATCTTCTACCCGAAACAGGAGTTCGCAACTCGCCGTCGAATATGCCCACCGAACGCATGTTCCCGAGGTGATCGTCGTGCACCAGGGCACCGTCGCCATTCGCCTCGCTAACCTCTTCCGACCCGACCTGACCGCGTGCGCCAAGCTCGTCTGGCTCGAGACGTTCCTGCAACCCGATACTATGTCCCCAAAAGATCGCCGCTCCCCGACGCGCATTCAGCGGGTTCTGGGCATGTCCAGGCCGACCATCCGCAAAGCGCTCAGCCGGCTCGACCAACCCGTCGAACCCAAGGTGCCGGACGCGCTGCGGGACTTGATCAATATGGAAGTCACCGTCTTCCGCGACCTAATCACCGACAATACCGTGCCTCCTATGGCCCGCGTCATCTACTGCGTCCTGTTCGGCTTGGCCAAACGGGCCAAGGAGAAGCCCAACTTCCTGGCTTCCTACACCTCCATCGCCGCTGTCCTCGACGTACAGCCGCGGACCTTCCGCAAGAGCATCCGCAAGCTGATCGACGCCGGCTGGCTCGCCATCCACCGGCCCACGAAGAAAGCCACGCTGACGATCAGCTTCCCCAATCCGCAGCTCGCCTTGGAGCGGGCGCAGGTGCGCCGGGCCCAGAGGCGCCTCGAGAAGACCAAGGCCGTCGGGGAGACCTTATTGCGGCAGTACCTCGACATCATGGACGAGGACGCAGATTATAAGGACGATTATGGCCCGCCCGTCCTGACCAACACGCTCACCAACGAACGGCTGGACTTCGACCGGTACTATGCGAAGCGCAACATCGCCATCGAGTTCAACGGGCCGCAGCACGACGGCCCGACGGAGCGGTTTCCCGAACAGGTGGCTCGCAAGCAGATCGAGCGGGACCGCATCAAGCAGGAGATCTGTAAGCGGCAGCAGATCAACCTTTACATCGTGCGGCCCGAGGACTTGTCGTACCGGCGCCTGTACGAGCTGTTCCGAAAGGTTTTGCCGCTCCGTAACTTAACGGGCAGAGAACCCATCCTCCGGTTCTTGGACGAGCGGGCTGCGGCCTACCGCCAGGCGATCCGGCAGATCCGCCAGCGGGCGCAGCAGGTGTCCACAACTTGATCCGGCATCAGCGGCCGAACGCAGTACGGGCCGGCATAGCGCCCCGGAGGAAACATGCACCGAGCCCGCTTAGCCAACCCGTTCGCTCCATCTGCGCCAGAGAACGTCTAACGGGCTCTTAGCGCCCGCAGGGAGGTCCATCTCAATAATCCCGGCGTAGTCCAGGAAATAGACGACTGCGTCAACGAGGATATAGAAGCCGATGATGCCGATGATCCACATAACGGCCTCGTGGCTTGCTCGTTGCAGCTTGCCCCGGAGTGCGGCCAGGCGTCCCTCTGCCCGCCGGCCCAGTACCTCGTGGATCAAAAGCAAGGCGAACGGCGGCGCAACGAAGATCAGATTATACAACGCCAGTGCCGCCAGCCAGCGGTACGCAGGCCATTGCAGCAAGGTCAGGATACCCGTCGCAGCGAGGTACGGGAAAGCGGTCGTTAATTCGACCACAGTGACGACCGTTCCAAGCCCGAACAAGGCGGCCAAGGTGGCGGCGCCGGCGGCCTTCTCGCCCGCCGAGCCAGCGTCGTTCGGGACAGGCTTGAAGCTGTACCACAGCATCAAAGCGCCGAGCACGGCTTGCACCGCATAGGCACCGGGGCTCGAAAGGGCGTCGCCGTATGACGTTAGCAGAGCATCGATACCGAGCACCAGCAGCACACCCACGACGAAGTACGAGGTATAGACGCCGGCCATGTAAGCCGTGACGGTCCGCACCGGCTTCGATCGTTGCAAAAGGTACAGTGTCACCAGCATAGCGGACGGGTTGATGCAGTCAAGCAACGCCAGGCCGTAGAAGGCTGCCAAGGATCCTGCTTCGGGCATCGGCTTTCCGTCACCTCGGGTTCCTTCGCTACGTCCTCCCAAACCGGGGAACGGACGACGCGATTCGACGGGGGTCGGGAATTCCCTCTCAGGGTATGCCGGTCGAACGGCAAACGCGGGATGCTGACCATATCTTCCAGCGAAAGGAGACCGTCCCATCCAAGCGCTTCCGACCGTGCCCTGATGACGTGGAATCCCCAGCCGGCCCATAAGGGCACAAACGCCGGCTGCGGTGTCGGTGTGTGCGGCCCTGTCCACGGAGGAGGTGGAGCGCACTGCGCATGAGTCGGCCTGGCTGATCCAATAGACCCACAGCTTCATCGAGGCACACGGCGACTTTGCTTGAGGCGTCTTCGATTGCGAAGTTCCATCCTGCGGATGATCACCGATTCTGCCTTGACACCAGGGGCTCGCCAACAAGCACGGTGGGCCAGAACGCATTGAGAGCGGCAGAGGTGAAGAGAAAGGTCATCCAGATCGCGGACACGGCGCCGCGGTGGCCGTACGCCTACTCCATCGGCTGGCGGATGATCGTGCGCCAGCGCGACGGCTCCGTGCGCCGAAAATCGCTCAGGTAGATCTCGTGGTGCCGTCCGCGCAAGCGCGACCGCTCGTTGATGAAGGCGTGCAACCGCTCGATGGTAGGCCCTTCCGCCGAAAAGGGGCCGACATGCAGGATCTGAGCGGGTCGGCCTTCAGCAAACTGCTCAAAGCGCGCCTTGGCCACGTCGAGGTGGGCTTTGTCGTTCGCGACTTTGGCCACGGCGGCCTCCACCGCGCTGGGAGGGACGAAGTCGGGCTGCATGATCATGAGCGTCCACCGCCACTGCGCCCGGTCGCCGGTTGCGAAGACCGCCATGTCGTCCGCCCACCATAGACCTTCCAGCGGCATCACGGTGTAATCGATCTCTTGAGTCTTCTTGACGTGGAACTTGATGGTATAAGAGAGCGCGTACAGCGTCTCGACGGCTCGGGCGAACTCCGTTGACGTGTTGGGATCGCCCATGCCATCGATCATCAAGTAGTTAAACGGCGGGACGTCGACCACTCTCACCTGCTTGTCTGAGGCCTGGTAGAACGCCTTGAGTTGCTTTTTCAGATCGATCTTGTCCACGGTCATCGCTCCCGCGTGTCGGGTGGGATTACCGGTAGCAGCACGACGGGAATAACCGACGCGTTGCCGTTCATCGTCGGTCAAGCTCTGCCAGAGGATGACGCCTCTTTGCACCCGTCCCTGCAAGGCGCCACGTTTCAGGTGAGCGTTCGGCGAGGGCGACGGCGACGTAACGGATGAACACGTCCCTGCCCTGCATGCGCTGCCTGCGCGAATGCCGGGGCCGACCGACAGGGGGTGCCGCCGCCCCGCCGCCTGCAAGGACCGGAGGCTTCCTTATGCACTGGCCTACTCCACCATCGGCTTCCCCGTCTCGAGGAGCGTCTTGAGGTCGCTGAGAATCATGGCCCAACCGCCCCCCGTC
>JAAYLA010000061.1 GCA_012522135.1 Bacillota bacterium
CCCGGCGACTCGACCTACCGGAAACAGGCTATCCTCCTGCATACGCCTATCACCCTCTCCATATACCACACTTCCTGTTGTATTATACCACACGAACGATGTCTATTTACCACGTATCGTCATATTTTCTCTTGGATCCTACCCTCTTGCTGGCGTGGGTGCAACGGAATACGACCACGAACAGGTGTGTTTGCAGATCCCGTTTCATCCCTCGCTCGTTGCGTCCGGGGCGAGAGACAAAGCAAAAGGGCACAGCTCACGCTGTGCCCTTCCTCGGCCAGATCCACGACTGCCTACCTACGCAGCCGGATCAGCTTCTCGTAGCTCTCCCGGTCGCTAATACGTCTCGACTCGCCCATGTAGTCCCAGATGTAATGGTTCGGGCCGCCGCTGCAGTCCCGCATGTGGCGGATGGAGCGGTACATATAGATGGGCTGCCCGCCAAACTGAGAAATCTCCACGTAGATGCCATTGCCTTCGTCCCACATGCCCCTTAAGATGGCTTCGCCAGAAACCGCGATTCCACCCGGTTTGTAGTAGACCTCAAACTCTTCCAGTTCCAGGCTTTCCGCAAGCGACTTCAGGTACCGCTTAGCGACTCGAGCAAACCGCTTTTTCGCCGTTTCGTTGTAGCTTACGTCCTTCGTTAGCACACTCCGAACTTCTGCTACACTCGTTCTTGCAACCGTGACGCTCCGCTAGGGCTAAAGCCCTGCGGCTTCTTGGGCAACCTCCGCCGCCGCAGAGGTTAACGCCCAACGGCTGCGTCCCAGCCGAAATCGTTCCCCGCCTTATCCTCTCCGACTAAAGTCGGGAGGCTTGCGGCGGGAAATCTCTGTCACTGCTGCTGTCATTGCGTTTAAGGGAACTGTGGGATTCCGTGTTGCCAGACGTTGTGCCGTCGCCGGCCACCTCGGCGGAGACACCCAGGCATCTTAGCCTGGTAGACAGGGAGGGTGACAAGGATGTTGGCAGTAGATCCCGACTTCGAGCGGGAACCCGAAGCGGCGAAGGCGGACGATGAGGTGCAAGTCCGCGTGCAGCGTCTCCAGAACGTCTCGGATAGTCTCTGCCAAACTGGACGCCCTCGTCGCAGGACGCATAAGCTCAGCTTGAACGATATCAAAGAAGGATACCGTCCACTGGACGGGGGGTATCAGCTACGTCCGAGACGTGAGAATTACCTCTGAGCAGGGGGGGATGATCTATATCCGCCCTACCCTGCTATTTTTGTGGGGCACAGTTCCCTACCCCGTGCATATGGACAACGTCCACCGCATATGCTACGCTAGAACCAGAAGAAAACGACGCTGGTTGGGACGGGGGATGCGGCAACATCCCCCGGGGCAACGCCCGACAAGGTGCTGTCGGTGTCCCAACCAACGTCAGTGGGTGCTACGCTCTCCGCCGTTTCCGGCTGGAGAGCGACTTCTTTTTCGCCTTATACTTGGCTATCGCTGCGACGAGCTCCGCCACGGCGGCTATCATCACAGCGAGGGAAGTCACCAACTTGGCGATACCGTCGATGTGGTTCATCGCCGGCATCACCTCCCTCCATGAGTTTGAACCACTCCATTCGCGTTGCCCCGCAACTGGTTGGTTCAGCCTCACGGAGTTGTGGCTTAGCACCACCGCTCCTTGATTATAACATAAACACGCTATTCTTCCTTGCCATTCGACCAGATTATGCTGTTGGCACCTCCACGCGTGCCTCCTGCCACCCTCATGATCGTGAGCTATCCCGGAATGGCCGGGTGCTCCCCCGAACTGCTGATTCAAAGCAACGGGTTAAACGCGGTTACTTCGGGCTTTCGTCTTCTAAACCAGACCATTCTTGCTTTTGTTCTTTCTCAGGTACTTGTAACTTCAGCCGTGGTGTCCCTCGCTTCAAGTCCCTCCTCCATCTGATCAACATTGTCTTCGAACTTGTCTTCCATATAGATCTGCTGAATTTGCAGGTTGCGATGAATAGACCAATAGACTGCTCCCATAATAACGTAGACTCGACTAATCTCCGGACTGCTATTCAAAAATGCAGAACGTTCGTTGATTTGACGCAGCACGTGGTCATCGGAGATCGTCACTTCGCAAGTAGTATCCAGCTCCGGCCAAGTTGGTAATGTTGGCGGTTCTGGAAGCTCTTGAAGCTCGTTCAGATAATGCCCACTACCAACGTAATTCAAGTACCACGGCTGCATGTTATGTTTGTTCGGCACCAACCCAAGGTACACCGGTGCTCCGTACGGCGTTTGTAGGTATCCAGCCCGTACGATAAGCTGATCCCCATAGAAAAGATACCGACCTTGTTTTATGCTTTCACGTATGTAAACCGCGAGGTACTTCTTTAGAACGCCATAATCACGCCCCCAGTGTTCAGCCAATAGCGTGCTGGCGGGTCGTGCCACAAGCTCTTTCCGAATATATGCGAATTGTTCCAAACTGCGGACTGTCCCTGCCGGTGCATTACTAAACTGCTCGAGCAGCTCTTCGCGTGACACAGCCACGTCGCATCACCTTGCTTTATGATCGATGTGATGAGTGCCATGCACAAAGATCACGTGGGTCGTCACTCCTTCACAGACCTACATGAGCATGAACCATCTCCATTCGTGTTGCCCCGCAACGGGTTGGTTCGTCTTCATGGAGTTGTAGCGTAGCACAAACCAAACCTTATTCTGTAAGCGTCAAATAGCCCACACCTTCCTGGTGTCGTGACACCGAGA
>JAAYLA010000352.1 GCA_012522135.1 Bacillota bacterium
GTTCTTACCTGATGACGTAGACCCCAGAGTCTACGAGTTATTGGATCTGATGGGCTTTGATCATCGGGTTTACACCCGGGCGCCGACGACATCGCTCAAATAGTGGTCCACAACATCACAGCATATTGCTCAAAAACCTGTGGGTACGATTGCCCGAGGGTGCGAAATACCGGTTTGAATACAAACGCGGGAAGGATTTATCCTTTGTAGTACGAAATATTGTGGTGGTACTTGTATAGACAAGAGGCGCATATGTTGTATAGACAAGAAGTTGGAGTTGAGTAGGGGATGGACCAGTCGCTCGACCGGAGGGACAGCAAACCACTTTACGAGCAAATCATGGAGCATATTCGAGTCATGGCGCAAACGCTGAAGCCGCACGAAGCGATTCCCTCGGAGCCGGAACTGGCTTCGCGCTACCAGGTAAGCCGAGGCACGGTAAAACAGGCTTTGGACGAACTGGTCCATGAAGGCGTTCTGTACCGGGTGCCAAAGCGCGGCACTTTTGTCGCTCCGCCACGGATCCTGCGCTCCTTCACCCGGCTGCCAAGCCACAGTGAGGATATCCGGGCCCGTGGGCTTACGCCGTCGGCAGACGTGGTTCATTTCGGAGTCGAGCGGGCGGATACAAAAGTAGCCCGGTACCTGAACGTCAGCCATGGGGCGCCGGTTTGGCGCATCGAGCGGGTGCGCAGGGCGAATGGAGAGCCAGTCTTGCTCTCAACGTCGTACGTGCCCAAGGCGCTTGTTCCCGAGCTCACCCGGGAGGATGTCGAGCAGTCGCTGTACGAGGCGCTTGCCAGGCGCTACGATATGCGGCCTGTATGGGCGCACGATGTTTACACCGCTGTCAACGCGCACAGCTATGAGGCCTCACTCCTCGGGGTGCCGCTTGGTGCGGCGCTGCTGCTCAATGAAAGGTTGTCGTATCTTGCCGACGATCGGCGGATTGAGTACGCCCTTAGCTACATTCGCGGGGATCAGTACGAGATTCACATCGACATCAACAGGCCGCAGAATAAGTCCGGTTCGCTGCCGGACGAACCGGACGAGAGGGGGAGCCCTTAAATGCCGGGTGCGGAAGACCTCGTCGTCGGAATCGATCTGGGTACCTCTACCGCTAAGGTGTTAGTCCTCACCGCTTCCGGTGAAGTGGTGGGACGGGCGAGGGCGACATACATTCAGTATCGGCCCCGGCCCGGGTGGGTCGAACAGTCTCCCGACGACTGGTGGGATGCCGTGTGTCGCGCTGTGCGGGAGAGTCTGCGCAGTGTCGATGGGCGTCGCGTCCGGGCGGTCGGGCTGTCCGGACAGTTGAACGGTGTCGTTCTCGTGGACGAACGTGGGCATCCCCTACGCAATGCCCTCATCTGGCTCGATCAGCGAGCGGCAGAGCAAGCGCAACGTGTCCAATCCGAACAGACGGAGCTCCTTTCCCGAGCGGGTCACGGCACCGTGACGGGCGTCCACGTGCTCCCGAAGCTGCTTTGGCACATGGAGAACGAGCCCAAGCTTGCCGAGCGCACCCGTTACATTCTCTTTCCCAAGGATGACATTAACCTACGAGTAACCGACGAAGTGGCAACCGATCCGAGTGATCCTGGCGCTGTTGCGATGTTGGATATGGGCCGGCGCAACTGGGCCTATGACCTTCTGGATGCGCTGGGTATACCGACCGCATGGCTTCCGCCCGTCTACGAATCGCCGGAGGTGATCGGCCGCGTCACGCAAGAAGGCGCTGTCGCCACAGGTCTTCCCGAGGGAACACCGGTGGTGGCTGGCGCGGGCGACATGGCGGCCCTTGCCGTGGGAACCGGAGTTGTCAAACCCGGCACCGGGTGCGCCAGTATCGCTACGGCGGGTCACGTCGCGATCCACCTCGATTCTATGCCGGATGCGATGGACGAGAGGCTATGGCTCATGTGCCATGCGGTACCGGGCAAATACTTCTGGCACGGCCTGGTCTTGACCGGTGGCCACTGTCTCGACTGGTTCCGGATCTCGTTCGGACAAGCGGAGCGCGCCGCTGCCCAACTGCTGGACGTAGATGAATACGACCTTCTCCTATCCAATGCCGCGAGAGTCCCTCCGGGAAGCCGCGGCTTGTTGTTTTTGCCCTTTCTTGACGGGGTCGCTACTCCGTATCACGACGCTGCGGCGCGCAGCGCCTTTATCGGAGCCACTTCATTGCACCGCAAGGAGCATTTCGTCCGGGCCGTTTTGGAGGGCGTCGCTCACAATTTTCGCGATTCGTTTGAGATTGCAGCCTCCATGGGCGTTGTCATCGACGAAGTGCGGACGGGCGAAGGGGGAAGCCGCAGCAAGCTCTGGCGGCAAATACTGGCCGACGTGCTGGGCAGGGAGGTTGTCCCGTTACGCGAGCTCGATTGCTCGGCGCTCGGAGCGGCCTGTATCGCAGGTGCGGGCGCGGGTGTCTGGCGGGATCTGGAATCAGCAGTTGAAGCGGCAGTGCATCGCGAAGTGCCGGTGGCGGTTAATGCACAGCATCAGGCCGCCTACGAAGTGGGTTACGCGCTCTACCGAGAGGCGTATGTGGCGCTTAAGGGTCTGTTCCCAAAGCTTTCAGGATAGGGCCGCAGCGATGGCTTGACGTGATGAGAAAAGGTGGGTCCGGAGATGAACGGTGACGTCAAAATGCGTGCGGGTGCGGACTGGACGAGGCAGTACGACTTAGAGCGGATGAACCGGCACGAGGCTGCGGAGGCGTTTGCGAGGTATAAGACAGCGATTTTTCCCATCGGAGCTACGGAGCAACACGGCCCCCATCTGCCGCTGGGTACGGATAATTTCCTCGCTCGAGAGTTGGCGTTCCGGCTTGCGAGGCGGGTCGGTGCCGTGGTGCTGCCGACGTTGCCCATCGGCTACTCATGGGTTTGGCGGGACATTCCCGGCACGGTGATCATCGATCAGGAGCTGCTTAAGCGGATTATCAAGAACGTGGTGCACAGCTTGTTCCGGTCTTCCGGAATCGAACGCTTCATCGTCATCAGCGGACACGGAGCTAACAGCTCGGCGATGAAGTACGCCGTCCGCGAGCTGGTCGACGAATGCCCGGTTCTCTGCTACCGCTTCACGTATCCGGGTGTGACGGAGACTGCAGCACGGCATGCGCGTACGCCGATGTGGGAGGGGATGCTGCACGCTTGCGAGCTCGAGACGTCCTGGATGCTTGTGGTGCGGCCGGATCTAGTCGAGATGAGCAAAGCGGTGCGCGAGTATCCGGACACGCCGTTGACGAAGGCGTACCATCACTCCTCGGTGCCCATGGGTGCCCTGAGCGATAGCGGCGTCTTCGGCGATGCGACTGCTGCGGACGCCGAGCGGGGGGAGGTGATGCTGCAGGAAATTGTCGAGTACATGCTCGGGGTGCTGGAGAGCACGGGGAACCGTAGCTAAGGCGGAAGACGAGAGGCAGATCATACATCGCTGGGAGGGTGAAGCTAGATGAAGCGGTTACTTATGGTTACGGCCGCAGCCTTGGTCCTGGTCGGGTTATTGTCCGGCGGCATGGTGCAGGCCCAATCGGCCGCGGAGATCAGTGCACGAGTCGACGTTTTGGGTTGGCCGTATGTTGTCTCGATCAGCGATGAGATGGTCGACACGAGTGCTTACAAGAAGGAGGGTCCGTACCGCATCGGTTTTGTCACCATCTTCCAGGCGAACACGTGGGCAGTGCAGTTCACGCACGAGCTGTTTGAGGAGGCGAAGCGTCACGGCGATCTGATCAGCGAGGTGATCCACCTTGACGCACAGGGTGAGATCCCGCGGCAGATTGCGGCAGTCGAGGACCTGATTGCTCGGGGAGTCGACGCCATTGTTATTGACCCCATCTCACCGCGCGCCCTCGAAGGGGTCCTGAAGATGGCCAAGAGCCGCGGCATCCCTGTCATCGCGGCAAGCAGCCAGATCCCGCTCGATCAGGTGACCGCCTGGGTGGGACGGGATGACGCCGAGTACGGGCGTCTGACCGCGCTGTGGCTGGTAGAACAGCTGGGGGGCAAAGGGAACATCATCGCCCTCGACGGCATTGCCGGCAACCCGGTGACCGAGGAGCGCTGGCGCGGCGCTAAGGAGGTCTTCGACCAGTACCCGGACATCAGGGTCCTGACACGCCAGTTCGCTGACTGGGGGTTTGCGCAAGCGAAGGCGACAATGGCTAACCTGCTGCCCGCCTACCCGAACATTGACGGTATTTGGTCCGGCGGCGGTGCCATGACGCAAGGTGCGATCGAGGCGTTCATCGACGCGGGCCGTCCGCTGGTCCCGATGGTGGGAGAAGGTAACAACGGTTTCCTGCTCGATTGGATCAAGTATTCGGAACAGGGCTTTACGAGTTTTGCATTCAACAACCCGACGAACCACACCGCCTTGGCTTTGCGCCTGGCCCTGATGGCGCTGCGCGGCGAGCCGATTCCGCTGGAGGTCCACGCTACAGCGCCCTACATCATGTCGCTTGAGCAGGCGAAACTGTACGCACGGCCTGATCTGGCCGAGGGCTACTGGGTAGGCCATACGCTGTCGGAAGAGACGTTGCAGACGTTGTGGGGCAAGTAAAGCGGTGCTGGAGGGTCAGGGCGCCGCAGTAGGTTGAACAAGCGGGATTGGATAGGGAGGCGACCGCCGATGATTCCGTCCGCGGCCGTGGAAAACGACCTGCTGAGGATGGAGAACATCTCGAAAGCTTTTCCCGGCGTTCAGGCGCTTGCCGGCGTACAGTTCGATCTGAGAGCGGGTGAAGTGCACGCGCTCTTGGGCGAGAACGGTGCGGGTAAAACCACGCTGATGAACGTGCTTGGCGGCGTCGTCATACGGGATGCGGGCGAAATCTACATCGGCGGCCGCCTTGCCACCATTCGCAGCCCCCAGGACGCGCAGAAAGCGGGTATCGCTTTCGTGCACCAGGAGCTGAACCTGATCGAGCCACTTAGTGTGAAGGAGAACATGTTTATCGGCCGGGAGTTGGTCAACCGCTGGAGGCTGATCGATTGGAAGGCCGCAACTGCCAGAGCGCGCAAGGTTCTCGCGGATCTGCAGGTGCCTGTCCATCCAGACGATCGCATTGCGGATCTCCCCATGGCTCTGCGTCAGATGGTGGAGATCGCGAAGGCCCTTTGTTTCGATGCGAAGATTTTCGTCATGGATGAGCCGACCTCCGCATTGACGGTGGAAGAGACCGGTATCCTCTTCCACCTCATTAGGCGCCTACGTGACGAAGGTAAGGGGATCATTTACATCACCCATCGCCTCGAGGAGATCTTCGAACTGAGCGACCGTGTTACAGTTCTGCGCAACGGACGATACGTAGGGACGCGGGAGACGGCCAGGACGAATCGCGACGAACTGGTCCGGATGATGGTGGGTCGTGAAGTTCTGGGACCGGTGCGCGAGAGGAGGCAGGCACCTGGGGAGACGGTGCTCGAGGTAGAGGGCCTCACCGGGGTCGAGCGGGTACGCAACGTGTCCTTCCAGCTACGAACGGGCGAAATTGTTGGCATTGCCGGGCTTCAGGGCTCTGGAAGGACTGAATTGCTTGAGATGATCTTTGGCGCCCGCAGGGTGCGAAGTGGCACCATGCGCCTTAAGGGAAGGCCCTATGCACCGCGCCAGCCGCGTGATGCCGTTCGTATGGGGATTGCCTATGTTCCCGAGGACCGGGAGCGCAAGGGGCTCTTCCTCGATTTCGACGTCAAAACGAACATGCGCGTTACAGGTTCGGAGTTGGAGGCCAAGGGCGGGTGGATGCGGGAACGAGGTGTTGTGCCGCGCCTGCTCGACTTGATTGCACGGTTGGACGTGCAAACGCCCTCGATTCACCAGACGGTGAAGAATTTGAGTGGCGGAAACCGGCAGAAAGTGGTATTCGCCAAGATGCTGTACACTGCGCCGCAGGTCCTCCTGGTCAACGAACCGACGCGGGGTGTCGACGTGGGCGCACGGGCAGAGATTTACGACATCTTACACAGGCTGAGCGAGGAAGGCGTGGCGATATTGCTCTCCTCGTCTGAGCTGCCCGAGCTGTTCTCTGTCTGCGACCGGATCTGGGTGATGAGTGAAGGCCGCTTTGTCGCTTCATTCGAACGAGATGAAGCGACGCAGGAGGCGATCATGGAGTAGATGACGGGAGGGGGAGCAGCGTGAAGTCGGAGACCGGGACGCTCCGCTCCGGCGACATCCCGCGAGCGGGTAGGCAATGGCGCGAGTTCCTTATTCTGCTCGGATTGGTTGCGCTCATGATCCTAATCCCCGCCATATTCTCACCGGCGTTTCGGACGACGCAGAATCTGACGAACGTCTTGAGCCAAATCGTTCCGATGGGGTTTGTCGCCTTGGGACAGACGCTGCCCATTTTGACGCGGGGAATTGACCTTTCCGTCGGTCCTGTTGTCAGCCTGACCACGGTCTTAGCGGCTACGCTCATGGGTTTTGATACCCAGTCGGTACTGGTTGGGCTGCTCATTTGTTTGGCGGCAGGTCTAGCAGTCGGTTTGGTCAACGGTTTGATTATTGCGCGTCTGTCGGTGCCGCCTCTCATTGCCACCCTCGGTACGATGAGTGTCGTGAGCGGCATCGCGCTGACGGTCCTTCCCTACCCGGGAGGCTACGTGCCGCGTCCGTTTACGCAGGCGATGCTCGGGCGCATCGGTGGTATCGTGCCTTACTCCTTCATCTACTTCGTTATCGTTGCCGCTTTGATGGTTTTCCTTATGTCGTACACCCGCTTCGGACGGAGGGTTTACGCGGTTGGGGGAAACGAAGAGAAAGCCAGGGTGGCAGGGATCAGGGTGGGACCCATTATCGTAGGTGTCTACGTGCTTAGCTCGCTTCTGGCCACGTTGGGCGGGCTGGCGCTGGCAGCGCGGATGTACTCAGGCGATCCACTGGCCGGCAATCCGTTCACCATGACGTCGGTGGCAGCCGTGCTGATCGGCGGCACCACCTTTGAAGGCGGCAAGGGAGGTGTTGCCGGCACTATACTGGGCGTTTTGGTTATTGGATTGCTTTCCGTATCGCTAAACCTGTTCGGCGTCTCACCTTTCATTCAAGACATCGTCGCTGGCACTATTGTCGTCCTTGCGGGGATTTACAGCGCGTGGAACAAGTGACTGTAAAATGGCCTGAGGGGAAGATCGCCGTGGGAAACGAGACCCGACCGACGCTTAACGTAAACGAAATGGAAGCGACGGGTAGAGTGGCTGACCTGTCGCTGGCCAAGCGCATCGGTCTAAGCCGCGAGATGCGCATTTACATCTCGCTTCTAGTGGTTATTATCTTGCTCGCGCTTGTCTCGGGTGTATTGGTGCCAGGGACCCTGACCGCATCCCACTTATTGGAGATTGCCCGGCAAGCGGTGCCGTTGGGCATAACCGCCATCGGACACACCTTTGTTATCCTGACGGGCGGTATTGACCTGGCAGTCGGCGATATCATCACCATGACCAACATCGTAGGTACCGACCTGATGCGCGGGCGGGCCGAAGCGGGGCTTCCGGTTAGCCTGCTGTTGCTCTTCATTGGAGCCGGTATCGGCGCAATTAGCGGTGCGATTATCGCCTACGGTAGAGTGCAGCCTTTGGTGACGACGTTTGGCATGTCGTTTGTCGTGCGCGGCTTTTACCTTGTTTACAGCGGTGGTACGCCGAAGGGTTCTGTGTCGCCCATCTTGCGCACGATCGGGGCTGGGCGCTGGGGGGCCGTGCCTATCTCATTAGTAGTCTTCTGCGTTATCGTCGTGGCGGCGATTATCGTAGCTAACAGAACGACCTGGGGACGGTCAGTATTTTACATGGGCAACAACCCGCAAGCGGCCTTATATTCGGGCGTTCCGGTGGGAAGGCGCCTTGTTTTCGCCTACAGCATGAGCGGCCTGATGGCCAGCCTCGCCGGTCTCATCCTTTCCGGTTACATCCGTATCGCGAGCTTCGAGATCGGTGGAGCCGACTATACGCTGAACTCCGTAGCGGCTGGTGTCATCGGCGGCAACACGTTCACAGGCCAGGGCGGCATCTTCGGCAGCGTCCTCGGGGCGTTGATCATGACTCAGGTGACCAGTCTGATGACGTCGATGGGGATCGGCCAGTCGGGCAAGTTGATTATGAACGGCATCATCATCGTGGGCATGGTGGCTTTGTACTCGTCGCAAATGGGTCTCGTTTCGTCTCGCCGGAAAAGAGCAGTTAAAGGAGATGAGGCCGATGACGGGCAAGTACGATCCATCTGATGGGTGGAGTCTGGAAGGGAAGACGGTTCAGATCTCGGGCGCAGGGGGAGGCAACGGGCGTTCTCTTTCACTGGCTTTCGCCGCTGCGGGAGCATGTGTGACGGGCTGCGCTTTGGAGCAGGACGAACTCGACGAGACGGCTCGCCTCATTGAGAAAGTAGCCGCTGCAGCCGGTCGCCGTGCCGAGCATTATCTCAAGGTATGCGACATCACCGATGAGGAGGGCATGAGACGCTTCGCGGCGGAAGTAGTCGACCGTTTCGGAGCGATCGACGTTCTGATAGCGAACGCCGCGGTGACCGACATCGACCACCATCGTATTGTTGACCTGCCTACCGATGTGTGGCAGCGTGTGGTGCACGTGAACCTGACGGGCACCTTTATTACGCTAAAAGCGGTGCTACCGCACATGATGGCAAAAAGGCGCGGCAATGTTATCGCGATTACGTCCTTGCTCGGGCAAAAGGGGTACGGACGTGCCAACGACGGGCCGTATTGTGCCTCAAAGTTCGGCATTGAAGGCTTGATCGAGGTGGCTGCCGATGAGTACCGGGAGTATGGGCTGAACATCAATACGCTGTGGCCCACGGGCCGGGTCGACACGGGCTTTTTTGCCCACTGGTCCGACGAGGAGCGCAAGCAGCTTGATCCGCCGAACGTGCTCAACGATGGTGCTCTCTTTTTGGCGTCTTTGGCGCCCGGAACGCTGACGGGCCAGTCCATCGACGGGGATCGGTTTCGAGAGGATGCAGCATACCGGGAGGCGCTGATGCGAAAGGCCGCCCACGCCGAAGGCGGCTAGACCGGCAAGGCCTCATCGACCGGTGACCGGGAATCGGTAAGAGATGATCATCGGTTAGACGACGGGTATTCGACCCCGCAGCCGTAGCGGGTGTCGCCGGCTTCGAGGTGACGGAGACCGATGCGAACGATGTGGTTTGAGGCGTGCGAAGGACGAATCGTAAAGGGTCGGGCATGGGGTCATGTGAGGAAGAAGGTGCTACAGTGATGAAACGCGTCAGGACGATCAAAGGCGATATTGATCCGGCCGAGCTAGGGTTTACGTATACTCACGAACACCTCATATGCTTTCCACCGCCTATCGTGATGAACGAAGACGCAGACTTTGAGCTGCCCCACGTCGATAAGGCAGTCGAGGAGCTACGCATCTTTTACGAAGCCGGTGGACGTTGTCTTGTGGAAGGGACGGCAATCGACTACGGACGGGACGTACACGCACTTCTTGAGATCAGTCGCCAAACCCCGGTGCATATCGTGTTTACGACCGGTTTCAATAAAGGTCGCTTCCATCCGGATTGGGTGGTTCAAGCCTCCGTGGAGGCGCTGCGCGACCTGATGATTCGCGAAATTGAAGAAGGAGTGGACGGTACCGGCGCGCGTCCCGGCGTTCTCAAGGCCGGCGCTTGGTATAACGTGATCACCGATCGGGAGGAGAAAGTGCTGCGGGCGGTCGGGCAAGCCCACGTGGCGACGGGCGCACCGGTTTGGCTGCACACCGAAGCAGGGACCATGGCCTTGGAACAGCTCGATATTCTCGAGCAAGAAGGAGTCGACCTGACGCGCGTTGCCGTCGGCCACTGCGATCGGAATGCAGACCTGTGGTTGCACAAAGAGATTGCAAGGCGCGGCGCGTATGTGGGTTACGACGGGCCCGGCAAGATCAAATACTATCCCGATTCGGTAAGAGTTGAGTTGATCAAAGGCATGTTGGATGCCGGATACGGCGATCAGCTCCTGATCTCGGGCGATATGGGACGCCGTTCGTACCTTACATCGTACGGGGGCGGTCCGGGATTTGGCTATATATTGAAGAAGTTTATCCCGCGCCTTTTGGCTGAAGGCCTCTCCCGGGACGATGTCGACCGAATATGGGTCGAAAACCCGGCTCGCTGGCTGGCCTTCTAGACGGGGCAGGGAGGCGGTTTACAGGGTCGCGCTTCCAAGTGCCGTTTTCCGGTGTGCGCGGCTGGTGCGCGGCTGAAGGGCGGTGACACGCTATGCGTTCGAAGGTTATCTCCCGGTTGCTTGAGGTTGGCGTCATCCCGATCGTACGGGTCGATTCCGCTGACGCGGCACTCCGCATTGCAGAAGCCCTGGTGGAGGGCGGTTCTGGAACGGTCGAGATTGCAGCGACCGTACCGGGAGCGTTTAAGGTGATCGAAGCGCTCACCCGGCGTTTTCCGGAACTGTTTGTGGGAGCGGGAACCGTTCTCGATGCATCCAGTGTGAGGGCAGCTGTCGATGCAGGAGCGCGGTACATTATCAGTGTCGGTATCCTTGAGGACGTCGTGCGCGCCGCGCATCGATATGGAGCAGCCGCGATTCCCGGCGTATTTACGCCGACCGAGGCAGTTCGGGCGTTGGAGTGCGGTGCCGACGCCTTGAAGCTGTTTCCTGCATCGGTTTTGGGACCAGGCTATCTGAAAGCCTTGCGAGCCCCTTTGCCTCAGGCTGTCTGGTGTCCTACCGGGGGCGTTAGCCTCGAGAATTTGCGGGATTGGATCGCCGCGGGCGCGTCTATGGTGGGCGTGGGCAGCCCGCTTTTGCAGGATGTGGCGAGGACGCAGGATTGGGCAGGGCTTACCCGGAGGATGAAGTCGTGGACGCAGATGTGGGAGCGGTGCAAAGGCGAGTAGGATTGCTGCTGCGTGCAGCCCGTGGCCCTTTCGGCGGAGCCAGTCGTGAGGAGCTTGTAGATTGACCGAAGTTGCGGTGAACGCACTTA
>JAAYLA010000002.1 GCA_012522135.1 Bacillota bacterium
AGCCGCTCTTAGCCGTCCAGCAGCAGCAGCCTACGTCGATTACGGTACCGATTCCCCACGGCGTCGTGGGGCAGCCTGATATGCGGGTGACGGTCGACTTCGGCGACGAGGGTCCAGCCATCGGTCGGTGCGAGATGCGCCGCTTGGAAATCGCGCTTTCGAACCTGGCTCCGGTCGGGTGGCAGGGGACCGTCGCGTTGGATGTGCCTGCGGACTGGCGGGGGCCGGAGCCGCTGGAGTGCTCCATCGAACCCGGAGCGACCTTCGTCTGGCGGCCTGCCTTCCAGTGCGGGAGTGACGTCGCCCCCGTTTACGAGCTGCAGTTGAGATTGGTTCAGGCCTACGGTAACCGCCAGCCGTGGTACACCCGGCGCATACCGATCGCCATGGTTGCCAAGTACGAATGGGAGATCAGCGACCCGAAGGGAGGCATGAGCACCCTGAGCGCTCCCACGCCGGCGGTTCCGCTGGGCCCGGCCGGGTCCGAGGCCGTACCCGGATGGTGGCGCGCCCGCACGACGTTGCACTCCGCCGCCGGCCAGGCCGTGAACCTTATCGTGGCGACAACCCGGCCTTTTGTCGCCAGGTTCAGGGGGAGTGAGGTGCTGAAATCCGGCTCGACCCGGTCGTTCATGCCGGCCTATCATCGCCCGCACGGAGATACGGTGACGACGGTTTTCCTGCAGCGCGGGCGCAACGAGCTTGAAATCGACATTCTCATGGATAAAGACATCGAGCCGGTCATGATCGCCCTGGTGAACCCAACCCGAGGATACCAGCACGCAGTGCTTGACGTCGTGGCAGCGGTGGAGCAGGCCGCATCCCGCTCAGATCCGGTGAGTTGAGCGGGACGCAGCGCAGCTTGGGCAGGAGAGGCTCTATTCCCATTCCCCAGCCATTTCGACCTATGCCCGCTGCTGAACGTCCCCGCGCTGCTCGGCATACCACTGCGCCTGGGCGTCCCACATCTTCAGGTAACGGCCGCCTCGCCGGAGCAATTCCTCGTGGGTCCCGTACTCGACCAGGCGCCCTCCGTCCAACACCGCGATGCGGTCGCAGAAGCGGCAGCTCGAGAGGCGATGGGAGATGTAAATCGCCGTCTTGCCCCCGACCAGCTTGTCGAAGCGGCGGTATACCTCGTACTCGGCGACGGGGTCCAAAGCGGCGGTGGGCTCGTCCAGTGTCACCACGGGCGCGTCGCGGTAGATGGCCCGGGCGATCGCCAGCTTCTGGCTCTCGCCACCGGAAAGCTCGAGGCCGTCGTCATCGAACACCTTGTAGACCGGCGTGTCGATGCCGCGTGCAAGCCCGGCCACCTTCTCCTCGAGACCCGCCAGGCGCAGCACGCTCCGCACCGCCGCATCGTTGCCGTCTTTCCCCAGGGCGACGTTGTCGCGGATGCTGAAGGCCAGGAGCTTGTAATCCTGGAACACGACGTCGAAGAGCTTAGCATAGTCCTCGGGAGCAAATCGGCGAATATCCTGCCCGTCCAGCAAGATCTCGCCTTCGCTGGGATCGTAGAGCCGGGTAAGCAGCTTCACCAACGTGGTCTTGCCGGCGCCGTTGGGACCTACGACCGCCAGCTTCTGCCCCGCCGGAATGCGCAGCGACAGATCCCGCAGCGCGTAGGCGTCGGACCCGTGGTACTTGAACGACACCCCGCAGAGCGCGAAGGTGAGCGCCGGCGCCTTGCGAACCGGGTCTCCGCTCGATACCTTAGCCGCCGGATACTGCATGAAACGCACATATTCGTACATGAAACCGGCGTTCTTTCCCAGGTCAATCACGTGGTAGAGAACCTGCGCCATGCTGCCCATAAACGTACCGGCCGCGCTGATGAGCATCTGGAACTCGCCCACGGTAATGGCCCGGGCCAGTACTCGCAGTCCCAAGTACGCGTACAGCACGCCTTGCTGCAACGTGCTGAGGAACGACTGCGCTACGGCGAATCGGTTCGAGACCACCGTGCGCCTGTCCAGCATCACCCAGTCTTCGTTGATGTAGCGGTTAACCCGCTCCATCAGCAAGCCGGTCGCGTTATAAACCCTGATGTCCTTGCCGAAGCGGAAGTCCTTCAGCAGATTGAAGTAGTAGGAAAAACGGCGGTTGATCCCCACGAGCTCTTTCATGAACTGCACGTGAAACTGCTGTTGTTTGGACCCGACGAACGATAGAGCACGATCACCCGGCTGGAACTTGAAAGGAGCCGGTGCATCACGCCTTCCACGCCGTCGGCGTTGTTGGTGCACGCCCGGTCGCCCCTTTGTGCCATGTCCAGAACTTTCCGATCCTCCAGATTCTGGAAGTCCATTGTCATGAACTTGTACCCGGACTCCGCGATCAGCCGCAGCCGCACGACGATAAAGCGGTG
>JAAYLA010000062.1 GCA_012522135.1 Bacillota bacterium
GCCAACCTCGGTTCGCTTTCGCTAAGTCCCATGCTCCCCCTTCGGCTTCCTCCGGACGGTCTGTTGCCAGGCCCGCCCTTGCCTACGGGTTCCCTTCCCGCTGGTTGGGTGGTGAGGGCTTCTTTCAGCCCTCCGGCTCGGCAGACATGCCGGGCACACAAGAAGCGCCCACCGTACGGCAGGCGCTTCCGACGTCTTCTCGCACTCTCCGTTTACAGCTCGACCTCGCGGCCCAGGCGAGCCGACTCGTAAATGCCGTTGAGGATCTTCTGGATGGCAACGCCCTCGTCGGCATTCGGGATCGGCGTGGCACCCGTCTTGATGCAGTCGAGGAAGTGACGGACCTCGGCCTCGAACGCGTTCTTCTTCTCGACCACGGGCCGGACGTCGATGAGGTAATCCTGCTCCTCGCTGTAGATCTCGAAGGGATCGACGCTGGCACCGGCCTTCGTACCGACCACTTGGCTGAAGAAGGGGATCTCCTTCACGTTCGCCGCCCAGCTGACGTCGAAGATCATGGCCGCGCCGTTGTCGAAGTGGATCACGCCGCCTGCAATATCCTCGACGCCGAAGACGAGATCGTCGGTGTCGAAGGCCTTCCAGCGGGAGACGCCCTTGGTCTTGTAGTCGCCGTGGGGGCTCCAGACTTGAGCGCTGACCCGGGTCGGCTGCGGGCTGCCCATCAGATAGCGAGTGACGTCGATGAGGTGCACGCCGATGTCGATGACCGGTCCGCCACCCGACTTCGCAGGATCGGTGAACCATCCGAGGGGCGTACCGCGGCGGCGCAGAATGCTCGTCTTGCCGAAGTAGATGTCACCGAACTTGCCGGCTTCCATGAATTCCTTCAGGACGGTCACTTCGGTGCGGAAGCGCTGTACCAGGCCGTACATGAGCACCTTGCCGGCGTCCTTGGCCGCGTCGCGCATCTCCTCGGCCTCGGCGACGGTCATTGCCGGCGGCTTCTCGCAGAGCACGTGCTTGCCCGCCTGCAGCGCCGCGATGGTGGCCGGCGCGTGCGAGTTGTTCCACGTGCACACGCTGATGGCATCGATGTCGTCGCGCTTGACCATTTCGTTAAAGTCGGTGTAGACGTGGGGAATGCCGTGCCGCTCGGCGACTTCCCGTGCCCGCGCTTCCTTCAGGTCGCAGACCGCCACGATCTCTACGTCGGGCTGCTTCAGGTAGGCGGGCATGATCGCGTTCTGTGCGATGTTCCCTACCCCGATAAAGCCAATGCGAATCTTGTCACCAGTTGCCAAGCCCATTCACCCTCCTGCGTTGTGCATCGTAGGCTCTCCCCAGGCCGCCGGCACCTCGAGAACGGCCGCTGCATCGGGCCCCGGGTACCGCCCCGAATTCCCTCTGTGCTTTTCTGGACGTCCGCGGAAAACTCCTGCCGCATCTGGAGCCGAGAGGAAATGGGAAAGGCCGTTGTGGAGGGGACTTGGAGCGGGTGAAAATAGACCCGGCGGGACAACCAGTAGCCCGATGAGCGCGGGGAGAGTTGACTGGTCCCGGCGGGATGAAACATGTCCCGTTGCCCCCCGGTCCGATGCGGGAATACGGCTGCAAACCCTTGACGACGTGCTCCGGCGCTGTTTGTTAAGACTGTGTTAACAATGCGTTAAGGCCCAAGAAACCCCTTGCGCTCCATCCGTTCTCATTGTATACTGACACTGCGGGACGGAAAGAAAACCCCCCGGGATGAAAATAGTCCCACAGGATGAAGTCCCAGAGATCTGAACGGAAAGGATGAGTGTGGAATGCGGATTTGCAAGGACTGCTACGCCAAGGTTCGGAATCACGAGTTGTATTGCCCCCGGTGCAGCGCCGATCTGTACGCCAAGCATCGGACCCAGCGAGTCGGTCTTTTGGAGAACCTGGCCAACTTCCGGGAATTCGCCCGGTAACGGAGGGAGTTCGCGGCAAGCCACGCACTCCCTCTGCACCGGCCGAGGGATCAGCTTGACCTCTCTCGGGCTCTTGCCCCTAGAAGTTGACATGCGGCCTACGTGCCGCACCAACCTGGGCCTTAGGTGCCCGGGCCGCAGCGATGGACAAGCCGGCTAAGCGGCCTGTCTGCAGCAAGTCTACCGCGCAATCATTCCTTATTGTACTCCTCACGCGCTTCGGCCACGACCGAGCCGGCCTGCATAAGTGCGGCGTTTCGGCTGTGCAGCGCGCCGAAGCCCAGTTGCTACGCAACCCTCTGTGTTAACCCCATCGAGTTAAGAGAACCCAATTAACGCTCCATCGTTAACATTCCGTCGTTCCCTTCGTCCCAGCGTGTGACCTTCGGAGTTCACCTTCCGGCCCGCCGTGCCATGCGGCGACTCGCTACGCGCCGAGCCGCCGACGGACCGTTCCCGTGTCCACCGGCGGCTCGCCGTGGGGGCTCTTCACTGATCCCCTGCCAAGCCGGTTGCCGGCTCCGAGGCGCCCCGAAACCGGCGCCGGCCACCTGCAGCACGCTTCAGCCTACTGCAGCAAGTAGTTGATGATGTTCTGTACGAGCTTCTTCACCGCATCGTCGGCGTAGACGATCGGGTCGAACAGGCTCTCGCCGACATAGATGACGCCGTCCGACTCGACGATCGCCGCATTGAACAGGTCGGCTTGCGACTTCGTCGTCTGGTCGGCGTTGTACCACTCTCCGATGACCGTAGCGCCCTCGAGCGTGGCGTTCACCATCGCCGTGTAGCGGGCGGTCGGCACGAACTCAGGCAGTCCCTCCCAAATGGGATGGCTTGTGTCTCCCTTGATGTAAGCATGCATAGGCGGGCTGCCGGTCCAGTTGATGTAAGCTACCTTGTACACGTCGTCCAGCTGATACGCGTTCGGCGGATTCACGTTCTGGTTCTCTTCATTCCGGAACGACGACTGGTACATTCCGAGCAGCTTCCCGCCGCCGGCCAGAAACGCCCGCACGGCCTCCACCTGGGCAGCGCTCATCATGCGGTTGTTCACCATGATGAGGAGCTTCGCGTCGCCGAACTCACCTGCGGCCAACTGCTCGTCGCTCAACTCCACGTACGACAGGCCGAGCCCATCCAACGTGGCCAAGATGTTCCTGTACTCACCGTCGAAGTCCCACCCGAGGCTTAGATACCAGTTCTGCTGCATCTCGCTCTTCAAAACCGCGACGTCGGCTCCGAGGGCCGCCGAACCGAGGGCCAGGACCACGACGAGGGCAGTCACCAAACTCAGCTTCTTCATCAAAATCCCTCCCAACTTTGGTGGAGTCAGATTTTACAACAGATACCTTCCCATCTCGAGTAAAAAATCCTTCTGTCAAATTTCCACCTGCGCACTCATTTTCTCGTCCAGAGGGCAAATAAAGAGCCGGCACGCAATCTACGGCGCCGGCTCGCTTCGTATCATGCGATGCTTGCGTCCCGGCGATCCGTGGCGCCCTTGGCGACTTGGCCCGCCGGGACTCAGCCCTTCCAAACCCTGCCCTACTCCTCCCAGGCGATCGGGGCGATGTCCACCGGAATGCCGCCGTTGCGGAGCGAATGGGCGGCGGCGCAACCTACGGCCACGCTCATGCGGCCGGCCTCGGGCGTCGCCACCGGTTCCTTTCCGTCGATCACCATGTCGAGGAAGTCCTCGCAAATGACGGGGTCGGCGCCGCCGTGACCGCCCTCGGCCCTCTTGATCTCGTACGTGCGATCGGACAATTCCTTCCAATGCTTCGACCAGGACCGGCGCGTCTTCACCCAAACCTTGCCCTCGGGCTCGGAGTTCTCAAGCCGGCCTTCGGTTCCGATGAACGTATAATTGCGATGGTAGTCGGGGGTGAAGTGGCACTGCAGGTAGGCAGCCTTCACGCCGCCCTCCATGTCCATCAGCACCATGTTGTTGTCCTCGACGTCGATCTCCCTGCGGAACGCGCACTGTACCCGCGTGCTGCCGGGCTGGGCCTCGGGACAAGTCCGCACTTCAGGACAATCGTCGCAGGTCAAGTCGTTGGGCTTGTCTCCGCCGAAGTAGTCCAGGCTGCCGAAGGCCGTCACCCGCTTCGTATACTTGCCCGTGATCCAGTGGATGACGTCGATGTCGTGCGAGCCCTTCTGCAGCAACAGGCTCGTCGTGTTCTCGCGGGTACCGTGCCAGTCGTGGTAGTAAAAGTCGCCGCCGAAGCCCACGAAGTGACGGCACCACACCGCCCGCACCTCGCCGATCACGCCCGAATCGACGATTTCCTTCATCGTGCGGATCATGTTCATATACCGCATGTTGAAGCCGACCATGAGCTGCTTGCCGGACCGTTTCCACGCCCGCAAGATCCTGTCGCAGCCCTGCGTCGTAATAGCCAGGGGCTTTTCGCAAAACACGTGCTTGCCTGCTTCCAGGGCTGCGATCGCGTGCTCCTCGTGCATGTAGTCGGGGGAGAAGATGGCGATCGCGTCGATGTCCTTGCGTTCGAGCAGCCGCCGATAATCGGTGGTCACGAACGCATCCGGGTTCAACGTCTCACGGAACTTCGCCAGGTACGCCTCGTTGATGTCCGCGCCCGCCACGACTTCGGCCCTGTCCGACTCGTGCCAGTGACGAGCCATCCGCCCCCTCCCCCACACGCCGATGAGACCAATGCGAACCTTGTCCACGAAAATCGCCTCCGCAGGTGGTGTTTCCTCGGGGAGCTTGCACAAAAAAAGACCCTCACAGGAGCTCTCCCCCATGAGAGTCTTTCGTTGCCGGACGTTCCCTACCTGCAGATAGATGTCATGAATTTTCCACCCAGGGACGTACGTCACGCACCGGCCCGCACGGTTTCGGCGCCGGTCAAAAGATCCTGAACGTACACCGCCCTTCCCGTCTCGATCGACCGGTTGGCCGCCACGCCCGTCAGAATCGACATGGCGCCGTCCTCACTGCCCGCCGCGTGGCCGAGCGGATCCGGCACGTCGCCCCGGAACAGCATGTCCAACAGTCGCTCATCGCCGCCGCCGTGGCCGCCCTTCACCCGCGGCACCCGCTCGATCCGCGCCCCTCCGTACAGCGGGTAGATGCGGATCTCGTCGGCCCGCAGCGTCTCCATCTGTCCCCGTGCGGCAAGGGCCGGGTCCATCGAACGCCGCACGCTCTTGCGGTCAGGCAAAAGGCGCGCCTGCGAGGGATAGAACGTCTCCCACACGCCCGCCTCGAGCCGTCCCTCGCTTCCATTGAATGCGATGCGCCACCCCTCGAACGGCGAGAAAGCGTGCAGCGAGTAAGTGAGCTGGGTTCCTCCGGAGTACGTCACTACTGCGCCCATCGTATCTTCGATGTCGATGTCGGGATCGAAAACGCACCGGTCGCGATAGTAGCCGTCCTCCGACTCGGCCTCCACGTACAGCTTGCGCAGAACGGGGTCGGCGTTCAGGTCGAAGAAAAACTCGCAGGTGTTCGTGTACCGGCACGTGCTGCACCGCTCGCCCCGCTCCTGCCGGTCGGGCCGGTAGAAATTTTTTCTGCCGGTCGCGTACACTTTCACGGGCTTTTGTTCGAGCCACCAGTTGACCAGGTCAAAGTGGTGGGTCGCCTTGTGCACGAACAGTCCACCCGAATTCTCCTTTCTGCGGTGCCACCGGCGGAAATAGTCGGCTCCGTGGATCGTATCGAGGTACCAGGAAAACTCCACGGAATGCACCCGGCCAATGACACCGGACTGAAGCAGCTCCTTGATCCGGGTATTGTACGGCGCGTAGCGGTAGTTGAACGTCACGATGACCCGCCCCGTGCTGCTGCGCTCGGCCTCCAAAATGGCGCGGCAGCGCACGTCATCGATGGTCATGGGTTTTTCGGTGATGACATCTTTCCCCGCTTCGAGGGCTCCGATGATGTACCGGTGGTGGGTGGCGTCGACGCTGGTCACGATCACGGCGTCACAGTCGACCTTCCGCATCATCTCGTCGAAGTCGGTGAATACAGGTAGCGAGGTGCCTACCAGTTCGTTCGCCGCCTCGAGCCGCTTCGGGTTCGTGTCGCACAGGCCCACCACTTCGGCGACGTCGGTATAGGTCTGCACGAGAGGACGCAGGAACATGTTGATCCCCCGAACCCCCACGCCGACGATGACGTATCTCCGTTTCATGCTTCAGTTACCTCCTAAAGCGCTTTCTCCATCTCACCGACTTTCCCGCCGGGTTCGTTCTCGCCTCCGGTTCCTTGTTTCCGTCCCGTTGCCTCTCCCGTTGACGCCGCTCACGCCTCCTCCAACACCTCGGCCAACCGGACCCGGCGTCCTTCGTCGCTGCTTCGTGCGACCGCGAACACCATAGCCAAAGTGGACAGGTTCGCCTGGCCGGACGTCGGCGCAGGCACGCCCGTCTCGATGCTGCGCAGAAAGTCCCGGCACAGCTCGACCGTAGCATCACTTTTCCTCGGTGCAACGGCGATGGCCGAAGGAGCACCACCCGCGGGCGCACACAAAATGGTGCGCTCGCCGTCGTATACCAACTGCCCTCCGCTTCCCTCAAACCGCCACCACGCGTCGAAGGGGGTCACAGGCCCCTTCGCCACGTAGCTGCCGCTGTAATGGACCCGCACGCCGCCCGGAAAGCGAAACGTAGCCTCGACCGCCGTGGGTCCGTCGCAACCGTTCCAGCCGGGATCCCAAAGGTCAGCTACGCAGCTGAGCGGATCCCCGTCCAGGATATACCGCATCCCGTCGAAGTGGTGTATCGCCTGGTTCAGCAAAATGGGCAGCTTCATCCCCTCGGTCGGGCGCCAGCGGAAAAACTGCACCAAGACGCTCGTCAGCCGGCCGATCGCCCCATCTTGCACGAGCTCCCGCAGGCGCTGCACGGCTTCGCTGTACCGGTACTGCTGGGCCACCGCAAGCTGCAGGCCTTTATCTTGGGCCAGCCGTACCAGTTCCCGCGCCGTCGCCATGTCCTGGGCCAGAGGCTTTTCGACGAGGACGTGTAGCCCCTGCTCCAGGGATGTCCGCACGAGTACGGGATGGGCGTGGTGCGGTGCGCATATGACGGCCGCTTCCGGGCTTAGCTGCGCGACGGCCTCGTCAACGGTGACGAACCTGCGCGCCGAATCGAACCCGAGCTCCTCTCCCGCCGCGGCCAGGGCATCCGGGCTCGCATCGACGATACCGACCACCTGCGCTCCCGCGGCCCTCGCCCACCGCACCCACTTTTTGCCCCGCTTTCCCATGCCGACCGCAAGCGTGCGCGTCATGCCGCAGCCTCCTCCTTGGGTCCCCCGGAAGTCTCACTCGAAGGCTCGCCACGGGCGCACGCCGCGGCACCCGTCAGTCGAGCCGGTAGAGCCGGATGTTGTCGACGTAGCCGATTTGCAGGTCCGTGTTGGTGCTAGCGCCCACGCGCAGCTCGAGACGGCTCGGCGTGCCGAGGCGCAACACGTTGAACTTGGCTCCGCCCTCGGGCGTGAAGCGGACCAGCGTACCGTCTTCGGCCTTGGCGTAAGCGTGGTAGATCCGCTCGTTCGCGTCCCACTCGATGACCAGCTCGTGCCATTCGTCGTAAGTGAACTCGACTTCGCTGGCGTTCAGCTGGTCCCCTTCGTCGCGCCACCGCCACACGCCGTTGCTGCGGTGCATGTCGACGCCGAAGACCCGGTTGCCGCCGATGCGGATTTCGACGTTGAGAAAGCCGCCGTTTTCCCTGGGCACCATCACGTCGAGCACGAGCCTTCCTTTGACCAGCGGCGTGAAGTCCTTGTTCGTGATGGCCGAGATGCCGCTTTGCACGTCGACCAGGCGCAGGCTCTTTTCACCGTCCGCGGCCTGGACGACCTCCGGTCCGACGACCCGCGGACCCGTGTCTTCCCTGTGGTCGCTGGCATACCGCGTGGTCCAGCCGGCCGGATGGGCGCCGATCTCGGTATCTTCAAAGGACTCCGACCAAATCAGCTCCTGCGCCCCCGTGACCGCCGCCGCGCCCAAAGCCAGAAGCAAGATCGTCATCAGTGCAATAGTCCCACGCACGTCGATCATCCTCCTTCTCTTGCTGTTTCCGCCTCCAGAAGATCGCTCAGCAGCCTGTGCGCCTCTTCCATGGCCGTTCTGACCGCAACTTGCCCGTTGATGACCGGGGTGATCATCACGTCGTACAAGATCCGGTTCATCGCGTCGTGCTCCACTACGCCGAACTGGGGCTCGGGGCGGGGGTCGCCTTCGATGATCGCCCGCTCGAACAGGATCCAGTTCTCGAAAAGCTGCAAGGTCGAGCGGTATTCCTCGCTGCGCAGCTCGGCGAAGGTAAGGGGCGGCCCTCCCCGCACTTTCCACAGTCCGCTCTCGGTGGCGAGCCACTTGGCAAACTCATAGGCGATTTCCGGATGCTGCGTATGCCGGGAAACCGTAACGGGCACTCCGCCGGCCAGGTGCGCGTATCCCGCCGGACCCGCGGGGTTGAGCGCCACTTCCAAATTAAAGGCTTGGATCAAGTTTTTCTCGATAAAGGCCGTCGTCTGCCACCGGATGCGCATCGCGGTACCACCTACGGCGTAGCTGCAGCCCCCGTGGCCTGGATTGCGCGTCACCTGGTGGACGACATTCAAATTGTTGAGGAATTCCAAGCCCTGAATGCTCTCGGGACGGTTCAGCCACGAGCGCCCGTCGAGCCCGATGATGTCGCCACCCGCAGCTCGGATGAACGGCACCCATCCGGCATCCCACGTGGCGTAACCGTCGTAGCCGCAAACGTCGGGCCGGCCGTCGCCGTTCGTGTCGTAGGTCATTTTCTTCGCCACTTCGACGAACGTGTCCCAGTCCCAGGCGTTTTGGGCGATGTACTCGGGAGGTTCGGCGACGCCGCGGTCGATAAAGGCATCCTGGTTGTAGAAAAGCTGGGCCGGGCCGTTGTAGACAGGAAAACCGTACACGCTTCCCTTATACATGCCGGAATACATGAGACTTGGAATCACGCTATCGAGGCTGAAATCCGGGTCGGCTTCGATGAACCGGTCGAGAGGTTGGATGAGGCCCGCTGCAATGTAGGAAGCGAAATACGGTCGCAAAATCGTCGCCACGTCGGGACCGATGCCTCCTAGGTATTGGGCCAGGAGCTGATCTTGGTAGTTATTTGAATCGGTGTACCAAACTTCGATTTTGACACCGGGATGCAGATCTTCGAACCGCCGCATGATCTCGATCTGGGGCTCCACCAGCTCGGGATCGTTGATGTGGGTGGCGACCCGCAACACGATCGGGCCATCTTGCTGAGCCGCCGCGGCCTGCCCCATGGTTATCAGAAGGAGCAGGCTCCAAACCGCCACGTGGAGCGCTCTGCCGCCCTTCATGCGTTTCCCTCCTTCGTGCGCCTATTCGCAATTAGTCTAGTGAAATTAGTTTGCAGTGGTACGGGTGGACGCCTGCGACCGAAATTGAGATGTTGAACGGAGGGACGGGTCAGGCCGGGGCGGCGACGCTGCGGCACCGAAATCGGTGCGACGTCCCTAACCGGAAGCGAGGAGGCTCCTATACTCCGTCACGGTACTCCCCTTCACTCGCTGGAAGGCACGCTCGAACCCCCGTCGCGTGGCAAAGCCGGTCCGCCGCGCCAGCTCGTCGACGCTGCACGTTTCGATGGCCGGCGATGCGCAAATGCCTTCTATTTTCATGATCTGCCACAGCTTCATCGGGGAGCAGCCGAACTCTTTACGGAACAGGTGACACAAATGCCCCTCGGAGACGTAGAACCGTCGTGCCAGTTCTTTGAGACTTTCCTCGCTGGCCAGATTGGACGCCATGTAACGGACGACGGCACGCAGCACCTCCCGGTCGAGGGCATCACCGCCGTTCGGCGCGAGGGCCCGGCCCGACAGGATGCTGAGGACCGACGTGAGGAGCCTTTGGGTCTTCTTGTCGCGGGGCGCTTCTTGACTGTGAATGCGCAGATGGTAGAGCTTGCGGTAAAGGAGCTTAGCGTCCCGCTCGGGCACCGAGACGACCCACGGCGGATCGTGCGGTCCGGGCAGCAGCGCCAGCAGGTGGGGCGGCACGAGTTCGGGCAAGAAGTGGATTCCGGTGCGCAGGTACTGACCGTGCACGGGACGGCTGCTGTGGGTGCTGTCGGCATTGAACACGACGACGTCGCCGGGGACGAGCACGTGCAGCAGGCCGCCGACGCTCCATATGGCGGTGCCGGCATGGACGAACACGATCTCGAGGCACTGATGGCGGTGGGGCCTGCGCGTGCCGAAGCTGCGCACCACGTCGACTGCGATCCCGGTATGCAAGACGCGGCGGTGCAGCATGAGGCCTACGGGATCGAGGTCCTTTTCTGCGAAAGGAAAAAACTCGGTGTGCACTGCGACCACCCTCCTACCGGCGTGGACTCTGGCGATACCAACGAACTACCGGACACGACGGCGGACCCGTATGCACTATTCCGTTATTTTGTGCGCTCTTCGTTTTTTCCTCCTGCTCATATTGGCCATCCATTTCCCTCCGAGTGCCGCCCGAGGTCTCAGTTTTGGTCGCAGGAGTTGCAGGGCTCGTCTGCAACTAAGTACACGCGAGCCGAGCTCGGTGTGGGCCGTCTCGCGCACCCACACATCGGGGAGGTCTGGACACAATGCTCGCTTCTGCGCTGTACACCCGCCGCCATGCCGCCCTAGCCTGGTTGCCCGTGATCCTGCTCGTGCTTTCGGTGGCAGCCGCGGCCCAAAGCTGGCGCGGCGACTATCCTCCCTTCGCCGACTACGCTTCCGCCGAGGCGAGGCGTATTGCGGATAATATCCTGTCGTGGCAGATGGACCACGGCGGTTGGACCAAAGAAGTCGACTTTGCGCAGATGGCCTGGCAGGAAGGCTGGCCCAAGAGCACGCAAGTTTACCGCGGCGTAGAGCTCGGATCGTTCGACGACGGCAAGACGACCGCCGAAATCCGCTTTCTGGCTTTGGTGTTCGCGGCAACGGGCGACGAGCGCTATAAGGAAGGCGTCTTGAAGGGCCTGGACTTCATCTTCGCAGCCCAGTATCCGAGCGGAGGCTGGCCCCAGGCGTATCCCGAGCGCGGCAATTACTCCGACTACGTCACCTTTAACGACCACGCCATGGTGCGGGTCCTGCACCTTCTCACCGAGGTGGCCAACGGAAATCCGCCCTATGATTTTGTCGATCTTGAACGCCGGGAGCGGGCCCAAGCGGCGATCGAGCGAGGTATCGATTACATCCTCAAGTCCCAAATACGCGACAGGGGCATCTTGACCGCCTGGAATCAGCAGCACCATCCCGAAACCTATGAACCGATGCCGGGCCGGCCCTACGAACCCGTAGCCATCACTGCGTACGAATCCGTCGCCGTCGTCGAGTTTCTCATGGGCCTGCCCGATCCGTCCCCTGAAGTGCGCGAGGCCATCCTCAGCGCGCTCGAATGGTTTGAAAGGACACGGCTTCCCGACGGAACCTGGGCCCGCTTCTACGAGATCGGCACCGATAGGCCCATCTTCCTCGGTCGGGACGGCATCGTGCGCTACTCCATCCATGAAATAGACGAAGAGCGGCAGACGGGCTACGCCTGGTACGGTACGTGGCCGCGGGGCCTTCTGCAAGCGGTGCGCACGTCCGGCTACCTCGACGCCTTATACGCCTCCCTGCCGGAACGCTCCGTGCCCCGCATCGAAATAGCAGGTCCGCTGGCCGAGCCCCAGCCCGAGGTGCACGGCGCCGTTCCCGTCGAGATCGCCGTTACCCTACCCGATCCGTCTGCCGTCACGGAAGTTGCGGTACACGTCGACGAGCTGCTCGTTTACTCCGCGCCCGCCGCCCCGTCCGGCGCATTGACCGTCGACACGGCCGCCCTGCCCGACGGTCCACACCAACTGATCGTCACCGTGCACACGGCCGACGGCCTGCAGCACGTGCGCCGCTACAACTTCCGCAGCGTAAACGGATGGACCTTGACCGAAACTTTCCGTCCGCCCGACGTGTCCGCGTGGTTCGGCACGGTCGACTACTTGCAGGCCTCCGAACGCTCGGACGGCTGGTCCTACAGCTCCGGCGACGGGGCGCAGTTTTTCGGCGACGGCACCCGCCTGGTCCGCTCCGAAAATACCGCGGAGCACTTAGTCTGGGAAACGCCGTATCTGCGCTATGTCGAGGTCACCCTTTACGTGACGGACCCGGCCTTTGCCGGCGCCGTGTCGCTGGAGTTGTGGGCGAACGGATCGTGGCGTGCCTTGTCTCCCACCGTCGACCTGCAGCCCGGCGACCCGTGGAGCCAAGCCGTCCTGCGGGCCCGTGCCGAGGGGTCCGAAGCCGGAAGCCGCCTGCGCCTGACGGTGCCGGCCTCGGTGCCCGCCTCCGCGCTGCACCTTGGCCACCTGGAGCTCGCGGGTACGCTGGTGCAGGCAGAGTAGGCCTTCCCCTCCGCTGCCAGGGGTTTCGGCCGGGATGCAGAAACAGTTTGCCACGAGACCGAAGAGAGGAGTTTGGTTACCTTGAGCCAGTGGAGACTCTCCGAGGACCGTTGCTTCTCCGCCGAGCCGAACCAGCGCCGCGTCGCCCGGCAGCTCTACGAGGCGGTGCGCGATCTGCCCATCGTTTCACCCCACGGACACGTGCCGCCCGAGCTCTTGGGCGACCCGAATGCCCGCTTCGGTTCTCCGGCCGAGCTTTTCATCATCCCCGACCACTACGTCACGCGCATGCTCTACAGCCAAGGGGTTCCCCTTGAGGCCCTCGGCATACCTCCCCGGGACGGCGGCGCCTACGAGACCGACCACCGCAAGATCTGGCAAACCTTCGCCGAGCACTTTCACCTGTTCAGAGGAACTCCGACGGGCCTTTGGCTGACCGACGAGATGATCAATGTGTTCGGCGTGACGGAAAAGCTCACCGGCGAGAGCGCCCAGCGCATTTACGATCACATCGAGGCGAAACTGGCCGAGCCCGATTTTACGCCCCGGGCCTTGTTCAAGCGGTTCAACGTCGAGGTCCTGTGCACAACCGACGCGGCCACCGATGACCTGTCCTACCACAAGGCGCTGCAGGACGAGGGCTGGGGCCACCGCGTCCGTCCCACTTTCCGTCCCGATGCGGTGGTCAACCTGGACACTCCCGGCTGGCACGAACACATCCGGAAGCTGAGCGAGGCGTCGGGCATCGACGTGACAAACTACGACCGGTTTATCGCCGCCCTCGAAAACCGGCGGGCGTTTTTTAAGCAGATGGGTGCAACGGCCACGGACCATGCCGCCGTTACCGCCGACACCGAGCCCCTGTCCCACGCCGAGGCGAGCAAGATCTTCGACAGCGCCCTGCGGGGACAGATCGATGCCCGGTCTGCGGCCCGCTTCACCGCCCACATGCTGCACGAGATGGCCCGCATGAGCAGCGAAGACGGCCTGGTCATGCAGCTTCACGTCGGCAGCTTCCGCAACCACAACCGGAGGCTTTTCGAACGCTTCGGACCCGACCGCGGTGCCGACATCCCCGTAGCAACCGAATGGACCCGGGCCCTTCTGCCGCTGCTCAATTCCTTCGGCACCCATCCGAACTTCCGGGTCATCGTGTTCACGCTGGACGAAAGCACCTACAGCCGCGAGCTTGCGCCCTTGGCCGGCCACTACCCCGCCATGCTGCTCGGGCCGCCGTGGTGGTTCTTCGACAGCGTCAAAGGCATGGAGCGGTACCTGGATCGCGTCATGGAAACGGCGGGGCTCTACAACACGGCGGGCTTTAACGACGCCACGCGGGCCTTTCCGTCGATTCCCGCACGCCACGACGTCTGGCGGAGGGTCACGTGCAACTGGCTCGCCGGACAGGTGGTCACGGGCCTCATCGACGAAGAAGACGCCGCCGGCATGGCCTACGAGTTCGCTTACGGCCTGGCCAAACGGGCTTACAGGTTGCCTTAGTTTGGCGCGCGTTGCGTGTTGACAGCTCGGCCATTATGTTTCATACTGTAGACACCACACTGCTGGGGGAGGTAAAGAGATGTACTCCGCACGTCTCAGGGCCACACTCCGCACGGCCACGCTCTTTGCCTCCCCTGTCCTTTGCCGGTCTTTCGCTTAGGTTCCAGGCTGGAACACGTCCTTTCCCGCGCCAGAAATCCAAGGCACGGAATGTATGACGTCATCTTCAGAGGACACGGGAGGCCGTGGCCTTTTTCGTCTGCACAGGGCACAAGACTGCTAAGACTGTGCGCAGTGAAGGAGGGGTAGACCGGGGTGCCGGCACGGGCGGGCTCAAGGTCATCTCTAAGTCAAGCCCCCACGGCAGGCCGGGTCCGCTCGTACTGGCCCCGGGTGCTCGTTCCTACCAGGAGCCATCCCCAGCGCAGGCGGGAGAGAAGCACCGACAGCCCGAGCGAGAGCAGCAGAATCAGCGCGATCGCAAGGGTGCAGCCGTACCACGTGTTGAAAAGGCCCGCGGTCCACGAAATGGCCTGCAGCCGGCGCTGGACGAAAATGTGAACGAGGTACACACCGAAGGAGTGCTGGCCCAATAGCTGCAGCGCCTTGCCGAACGGGCCGCGGCGCCGGGTGCCGTGCCAATCCGAAAGCGTCCAGCGGAAAAAGGCCAGCATCGAGACGAGCGAAAACACCACGACGCTGATGCGGAAGAAGTTCGTCGCTTGGCTGATGGGCGTTCCGGTGATGCCGATGCTCCAGTACACGTCGGCCAAAACCCAGCAGGCAGCGGCCGCCCACGCCA
>JAAYLA010000353.1 GCA_012522135.1 Bacillota bacterium
AACCTGACTACGGGCGGGCGATTGTCCTAGAGGTCAACACGGAAGATCCGGCTGCGCCCCTCACTTTCGACCGGGTGATCGATTTCGAAGGGAACATGTCGAAGTTCACGATTATGCGCGACCCGCAGACCGGAACGTACTGGTCGCTGGTGAACCGGGTGACGCTCAAGGACGTCCGCCAGAGAAACATCCTGACCCTCGTGTCGTCCAGCAACCTGATCGACTGGCGTGTGGAGTACGATGTGCTCAACTACGAAGAGAACGGCTGGCATGAGGATCATACCAAAGTGGGGTTCCAGTATGTGGATGGGCTGATCGACGGGGACGACCTGCTGTTCCTCTCGCGCACCGCGATCAACGGCGCCTGGAATTACCATAACGCAAACCATATTACTTTCCACCGCATCTCCAACTTCCGCGGGAGGATCGGGAAGTGAGGCGGCGGCAGCGGGCAGAGGGTGTAGAGGAACAGGCAAGGGTGTTCTCGAATAAGAAACGACGCGGCGCCTGCTGAAGTGGGATGCGGGGAGGCGATAATCTTTGGTCATTGACGAGAAGAAGCAAACGCAGGAGCCTCGCGTGAAATCGCTCCACAAGGCCCTACAGGTTCTGAACTGCTTCACGGCCGATCAGCCCGAGTTGGGTGTGACCGAAATTAGCCACATGCTCGGCCTGCAGAAAAGTACGGTCTATAACATTTTGGCCACCTTCGAACAGGAAGGATTCACCGAGCAGGACCCCGTTACCAAAAAGTACAGGCTGGGGCTGCGCTTCCTGCATCTGAGCAACGTGGTGCGCTCGGGCTTGGGCTTGCGCCGAGTGGCCTTGCCCGTGATGGAGAAGGCTATGCGTCGCTTTGAGGAGACCGTGCACTTGGCCATCGAACAGGACGGCCAGGTAGTGTACATCGAGAGCGTGCAGCCTCCTGATCGCTCGGTCAGCCGCCTCGCCACGGGAAAGAGGGCGCATATGCACTGTACGGGCGTAGGAAAGGCGATACTAGCTTTTGCTCCCGACGAAAAGGTCCAGCAGGTTGTGCGTACCCACGGACTTCCCCGCTTTACCGCCAATACGATCACTACCCTCGAGGCGTTGATGGAAGAGATGGTGGCCACCCGGCGCAGAGGTTATGCCGTCGACAACATGGAGCATGAATGGGGCATCCGTTGCATCGCCGTACCGATTCGCGACGAAAACGGGCGCATTCACGCTTCGATGAGTATATCTGGGCCGTCGGAACGCTTGCCCTTGGAGGAGATCGACCGCATGGCCGAAGAGATGATGCAGTTCGGCCTGGAAGTTTCGCGCGGCCTCGGCTGGGAAGGCTACTGAGTTGCCGCTCATGCCGTGAACAGGCAGCTCGGCACGGAGCCCTTTCCATCGATCGACAGTAGCAAACGGGGCCGTCCCAATAGTGCATTCGGGACAGCCCCTGCGACACGACTCCGTTCCGCCTATGGCTGCGCTTCGGCCAACAGGCGGTTGATTTGCGCTGCGGCCTGTTCCAGAGTCGGTCCAGGCGGGGCGCCGTCTCGCATGATGGCGTTGATGGCCTGGTTGCGGACTTCGACGATTTCCGCCCCCATAACGTGCCGGAAGGACGGCCGCACGTCGTTAATCGCCGATCCGGCGATCATAATCTCGGCGTCCGTCAGGCCAAAGGAAGACAGGACGGAAAGCGTCTCGGGCCGTGTCACCTCGCCGATGAGCACCGAGAACTGCCCACCGCCTTCCATCAAGATGCCGCCGTGTACCTGCACGAGCTCCTTCGCCACGATCCAGGCGGCTTCGGCGTTCGGCGAGTCCTTGTGTATGGCGAATCCCCACGTGTTCTCCTCGATTTGGCGCCCGGCATCGCCCAGCGGCACCTCCGCGATGCCCCAGTTTAAGTCGGAATGCTCGGCGTAGCGGTACATGGCGAAGGTGCCCATCACGAGTTGTATCGACCCTTCCTGGCGCTCGAAGGGGCCGCGCTTGTCGCCCAGGACCGGAATCAGGTCTTGCTGGCGCCACTCTTGGAACATGGTCATCATATCGACTACGGCCGGTTCGGCCAGTAGGCTCCGGGTACCTTCCGCATTGATGATCTCCCCGCCGTTCGAGAACAAAGCGGTCGGCAAGCGGTTTTCCAAGAG
>JAAYLA010000354.1 GCA_012522135.1 Bacillota bacterium
GGCTTCGATTTTGAGCTGGACGTGCTGGCGGAGCGTTACGAAGAGGCTCTATATTTCGCCAGGATGTGGGAGGCCGTGGGGGTGCGAGCATCCCTGCGCGTGTGGCCCGACTGGGACAGTTTGAAGGCCGCCGTACTGGAAGGGAACCGCCTGGCCTGGACCGCGGAGTGGAACAACACGTCCCGCGATCCGGCGTCGGTCCTCGGAGCCAAGGTACGCACCGGCGGATCCGCGAACTACGGGGGTTACTCCCACGCCGAGGTCGATCGTTTGCTGCGTTCGGCCCAAGGCTGCCAGAGCGTGCTGACCTGCGCGCCGCTGTTCGCCCAGGTGCAGCGCAGTTTGTGGTCCGATGCAGCGATGGTATTCGGTTACGTCGAGGCCGAGCTGCTGGCGACGCGTGCGCCGGTCGGTTGGGAGCTCTGGCCGTAGACCCGCCGGTAACTGCCGGCATAGGAGGGATCGAGCGTGCCTGTGCACATTGTCGTGATGGAAGGCGATCAAACGGGGCAGGAGCTGCTCGAGGAGGCCATGCGGGTCCTTTCGCCGTCCGTCATTCGCTTCGAGTACACGCCTCTGTATTTTGATCTGAGCCTGGAAAATCGCCGGGACACGCAAAATCAGGTCGTGGTCGAGGCGGCCGAGGCGCTGCGCACCCACGGATTCGGACTCAAGGCGGCGACCATTACTCCCGAAGGAGAAGGCGATGTGGGAAGTCCGAACGCGATGCTCCGCGAGCTTACGGGAGGTCGCGTCATCGTGCGAACGGGAAGGCGGTTGCCCGGAATCCGGCCGCTTGTGGGCATCCACGGGCCGATCTCCGTGGTGCGCATGGCGGTCGACGACGCCTACGGTGCCGAAGAGTGGCGAGAGCAGCGAGGTGACGACGAAATCGCTTACCGCACCGAAAAGATCAGCCGTGCCACTTGCCGCATCGTGGCTGAATTCTCGTTTCGCCTGGCGAAGCGCATGGGCGCGAAGGTGTTCGGCGGGCCGAAGTTTACCGTCAGCCCCGTTTACGAAGGCATGTTCAAGGAGGAGATGGACGCGGCGGCCCGGCGGCATCCGGACGTGCCCTACGAACCCCAGCTCATCGACGCGACCTATGCGCTGCTTTTGGGCACGACTGGGGAATCTCTGGTCATTCCCTCGCTCAATCGGGACGGCGACTGCTTGAGCGATCTCGTGATGCAGCTTTTCGGGACCATTGCCGGGGCGGAATCCCTTATGCTCGCGATCGACAACGACATGGAGGTGCGAGCTGTCATGGCCGAAGCGCCGCACGGTACGGCGCCTGCGCTGCAAGGAAAGAACATCGCAAATCCTTTGGCGATGATTCTAGCCGGAGCAGCGCTCTTGAGTTACGTCGACGACCCGGCGGCAAAAAAGGCGTCCCGGGCTATCTACGAGGCGGCTCTAGGCACGGTGCGGGCCGGCGTGCGCACTCCGGATCTGGGCGGCTCGGCGACGACGACGGAGTTTACGGACGAGGTCATCCGGCGGGTAGAAGAGCGGCTCGACGTGTGGGAAGCGCTGCCTGCGATCTGATCCACGGCTTAGGCGGTTCGTCGGGGCGTGCATAATCGACGGACGTGGCGACACCTTATTACTGCGCTCCGGCCCCTTCGTTGTACCGGGCTGGAGGCAAGGGAGGTGAAGCCGTTGGCCGACCGCAAAAAGGAGATCGAGCGCATCTTGGAGTTCGTGCGCGCGCACCGGAATTCCTATGCCAGCCTCGCTGTGTGCCGCCGGGCCCTCGATCAAGGACTTAGCGAAGTGACGGAACCGGTCATCGCGCAGCTTGAAGACTACTTGGCCCAGGCGCCTGATGAGGAAATAGCGGCTTACTATACGATCGTGATGTAAACGCGTGAGGCGCCCGGGCGGCTGTGGGAGGCGTTCTTTATGGCCGTCGGTTTGATTATCGGAACGGGCGTAGATGCGCGTGCCTTTGTCGAGGAACCTCGCTTCGGCCCCGTGCGCACCCCTTGGGGCGAGGCGGAGGTTGCCCGCGCCCAGGCAGAAGGCTGCGACGTGGTGATGGTCCGGCGGCACGGAGCGGGCCATTCCATTCCGCCGCACCGGATCAACTACCGGGCCAATATCGCGGCGCTGAAGGAACTCGGCGTCACCCATGTGCTCGCGACGTCGGCGGTAGGCTCGGTGAACCGCAACATGGCGCCGGGCGATTTTTGCGTGCTCAGCGACTTTCTCGACTTTACCCGAACGAGGCCCTTCACGTTTTTCGAGGGAGAAGACGGCCGCGTCATCCACACCGATATGTCCCGTGCATATTGTTCCGGCCTGCGGGAGGTGCTTCTCGACGTCGCCCGCGGACAAGGCTTGAGGGTGCACGCGGAAGCCTGCTATGCTTGTGTTGAAGGACCCCGTTACGAAACTCCTGCGGAGGTAAAGGCCCTCGCGATGCTCGGCGCCGACGTCGTCGGCATGACCAACGCGACGGAGGCGCTCCTGTGCCGTGAAGCGGGCCTTTGCTTCGGCACCTTGGCCCTTGTGACGAATTGGGGAGCCGGTATCGGTCCGGAGCGCCTCGATCATGAGCAGGTGACGCAGGAGGTATTGAAGAATACTAACAGGCTGGTAAGCACGCTGCGGGAAACGTTGAGGCGGCTATGCGAAAGGCCTGTCCGGTGCGATTGCGGCGTGACGGGAGTATAAGGTAGGAGACGATTCTATATGAAACCAGTTCGTGTCCGTTTTGCGCCGAGCCCGACCGGGCACTTGCATGTGGGCGGCGCGCGTACGGCTCTCTTTAACTATTTGTTTGCTCGCCATCATGACGGCACGTTCGTGCTCCGTATCGAGGACACCGATACCGAGCGCAACACCGAGGAGTCGCTGCAGGGCATTTTGGAAGGCCTCGCTTGGCTGGGGCTGACGTGGGACGAGGGCCCGTACCATCAGAGTCAGCGTCTGGATGTGTACCGCGAGCATTTGCAGCGGCTGCTCGAGGCGGGCCGGGCGTATCCCTGCTTCTGCACCCCCGAGGAGCTCGACGCCATGCGTGCTGAGCAGCGGGCCCGCGGGGAGGCGACGGGCTATAACGGTCGCTGTTTCCACCTGAGCGAGGAGGAGAGGCAGGCCAAGCTCGACGCCGGTATCCCCAGGGCCTACCGGTTCCGGGTGGAGCGGGAAGGCGAGACGGTCATCGACGATTTGATCCGGGGCAAGGTCGTCTTCCATAACTCAGTCTTGGACGATTTTGTCATTGTGAAGTCGGACGGAATGCCCACGTACCAGTTCGCCGTAGTGGTCGACGATGCCCTCATGGGGATTACGCACGTCATCCGCGGCGAGGAGCACTTGTCCAATACGCCGAAGCAGATGCAGCTATATGACGCGCTCGGGTACGAGCCGCCTCAGTTTGCCCACATTCCGCTTATCCTCGCGCCCGACCGCAGCAAGCTGAGCAAGCGACACGGCGCCGTGTGGGTAGGCCAGTTCCGCGACCAGGGGTACCTGCCGGAGGCGTTCATCAATTACTTGGCGCTGCTCGGCTGGGCGTACGACGATAAGACCGAGATCTTCAGCCGCGACGAGCTCATCCGCTACTTCGAGCTCGAGAAGGTGAGCAGGAACGGGGCGGTCTTTGACTACAAGAAGCTGCAGTGGATGAACGGCGTGTACCTGCGTGAGCTGTCCCTCGAAGAGTTCGTCGAGCGGTCGCTCCCGTACTTGCGCGGCATCGTTCCGGACGAGATGAGTGAGCAGGAGCGGGAGCGGCTGGCCAGGATTTTGAGCTTGCTTCAGACCCGGGTGAGCACGTTGGGTGAGTTGCCGGCCCAGGTGGAGTACTTCTACTCCGACGAGGTCACGTTCGACCCGAAGGCGGTGCGCAAGTTCTTCACCCGCGACTACGTACCGGCTCTGTTCGATAAACTGCTGGCGGAGTTCGTCAGTCTGGCGCCCTTTACCGAGGAGCGGATTGAGCCTATCTTCCATCGGCTGCGCGATGAGTTCGAGCTGAAGCTTGGCGATGTGATTCAGCCGGTGCGGGTGGCGGTAACCGGTTCTACGGTGAGTCCGCCGATGTATGAGACGTTGGCGCTCCTGGGCCGGGCAAAAACGTGCGAGCGGCTGCGGCGTGCGGCGGCGTACATTAAGCAGATGCCGGCCGAATCGGCGCAGTGAGCCCATCGCCTTATTAGCCGGCCTTGTTAGCCGGCGGGTAGGGGTCACGGAACGGCGTGGAATAGGGCCCGCGAACCGGGTTCCGAGGCCTCCAGCTGGGTAAAGGGAACCGCCGCGGCAAAAAAAGTTGCCGCGGCGGCTTGCCAACCGCGGAGAGTGGTGCTATAATAACAGATGCGTTGACCCGTTGGGGGATGGGGTAACGGTAGCCCGATTGGCTCTGGACCAATTAGTTCAGGTTCGAATCCTGGTCCCCCAGCCAGCTGGCGGATCGGCCGGTCGGGTTCGGTCGATCCGCCACCACTCTGCAGCGGTTCGCTATGGGTTGACATGCGCGAGCGGCGTATGGTAAAATGCAAAACGGTGTGCCCCCATCGTCTAGCGGCCTAGGACGCATGGTTCTCAGCCATGTAGCAGGGGTTCAAATCCCCTTGGGGGTGCCAGTTTGCGGGGCTCCGGCAGTCGTGCCGGAGCCCCCCGGCTTGTGAAGCGGAAGCGCCGGAGTCGCAGGTCGGCCCTTGACTTCCGCGAGAGGCCGTGCTAAATTATCGAAGTGCCGGGCCTCCAGTGGGAGAAAGCGGTAATTGACGAAAAGGCCCGGTCGTGATAAGCTGAAAGTCCGGTCGCCGGTTGGCCAATGCGGGGTCGGAAAGCCTTGCTTTGGCGGTGATCGGCGGTTGATCCTTGAAAACTAAACAGCAGGTCAAGGGGGACGGAGCTTGCAAGAGCTTCGTTCCTGGAAGAGCGCCTGTCAATTCGGAGCCGGA
>JAAYLA010000355.1 GCA_012522135.1 Bacillota bacterium
ACGCCGACGCGGACGTATTCGTCGTCCGTATACGTGCTGGAGCTGAGGATCACGAACGGGATACCCTGCTCCGCGCACCATTCGAGCGCCCGGCGGGGCTGGTTGCCGAGGATGAATACGCCGTCCACGTGGTCCGGGTTGACGTGGGCGTACAGGACCGAAGCCTCCGCGACCTGGCGGTTCGTCAAGATGAAACTGGTCCTGGCGCCCTCTTCCGCGAGAGCAGCCTGGAGGGCTTCAACGAGCAGGGAGTAATACGAGCGGCTAGAGCTGTCTGCGATGGTCACGATGCCGGCGCGACAGCCGCTTTGCACTCGCCGCCGCTGCTTGGCCCGGTGCTGCAAGTACCCGAGCTTGCGGGCAGCCTCCCAGACGGCGGTCTTCGTCTCCTCGGTCACGGACAAGGTGGGATCGCCGTTCAGAACACGAGAGACCGTGGAGAACGATACCCCGGCCGCGTTGGCGACGTCTCTTAACGTTGGCTTGCTCATCGTGCCACGTCCTACGCTCTGTGATGCGCAACCAGCGGGGGACGCCTGGCACCCGGAACGCGCACGTCCCTCCTCGCCATAGGAGACATATGACGCACGCCGTCCTTTTCCTTCCAAGACCGGGCTAATTTTACTAAAACGGGACCCATCTCACCCGAAGCGCCTCTCCATGCAAGGCTGCCGCGCATGAAACCCGAACCGGCGTCCGCGCACCTCCATTACCTGGCGAGCTTCGAAAAGCCGCACTCGCCCGCGGCCCGGCAACGCCGTCTGGGGGAAGCGGATCAGCATACCTTCGTGCCCGCGTCTTGCCGCAAGGAAAACGGTTGCATCATGACGCTCAAGAATAACCGCAGCACAATCGAGCGCGATCCGGTGGCGCGGCGGTGCCTCATTACACCCAAGGCTCGCCTTCATCCGTACATACGTGGCGTCGGTGGGCTTCATTTTCGCTGTTGAGGAAAATTTTACGCAAAAGATGCCCGCCGGACCCTGCGGCCGGCCATCCTGAAGCACAACGGGCCGGCTGCCACCGGGCGGCCTGCGGTCGCAGCGCAACGTGGTCCTGCTGAAGTGGGGATGGCTTCCGGTGGCCGCCGCGCACGAAGCCTGGGTCTCACGCAACCGGCAGCTGGTCATCCACCTGGCGCCGCTGGCCGGCATGACCGCCTTCTCCCTGCTGATCGCGGCATTGGTGCCTCCGGATTTGCACTTCTACGCGGCGCTCTTCTGGGAGCTGAACGTGCTTCTCTGTGCGGCCGACCTTGCCGTCGTCGCCCGGATCCTCCGTCTTGAGCCCCACGTGCGCATGTGCGGCGCTACGGTGCGGGAGCCGGGGACGCGTTCGGCTGCGTGACCCGGTCTGCGGGACATAAAGCTGTACAAGCTTTTTGCACAGTGCTTCCTTCGGCGCAGCTCAGGCTGCGCCGAAGTGCTTTGGGGCCCTGAACTGCGTCCGAGCCGCGCGGGGAGTTTGGACCGCGGGCGGCGTCTGGGCAAGGGCCGGGCCGCAGGCCGCGTTCGGGCGGCGGGGGGTGGGCAAGGTGCCGGCGAAGTGCTCGCACACGGTTCCTCGCTCCGCCCGCCAGCGTCCGTCGTAATGCCACAGGCTTGCCTCGCCGCGGCAAGAACGCGCATGAATCAGCCC
>JAAYLA010000356.1 GCA_012522135.1 Bacillota bacterium
CTCGCCGTAAGCTGCCGATCCCAGGGTCACCTCTCGCCTGCCCTGCGCGCTGTCGATGAGAAGGCGCAGCTCGCCCTCCTCCACGGCGCCGAGGCTGGCGCGGACGACGGGCGCCTCGGTGCGGGAAATGCGCCGCACGGCTACGTAGCCGCCGTCCGCCAAAGGAACGGCCAAATCCCAGGCGGCCGCGACGGGCAGGTACGCGGGGGTAACACGCCCCGCCTCGCCGACCGGCGCCAAAGGCACAGCCCAGAGCTGCACCTGCCACAGCTGCCGGCTCAGGTCACGGTCTTCGTCCGGGCTGTCGATGGAGAGCGCGATGGTGCCCGTGGCCGGATGCACGCTGAGCGCAACGTCGTAGGCGAAGCCCTGCACCGGCGATACGGGCCCAACCTTGAGCCCGGCGGGCGGAACGAGGCCGGTATCACTCGTCAGATAAAAGTTCCACGTGGGAAACCAGGTGCTCCGGTCGAGAATCCAAGACAGCACCAGGGCGCCGTCGTCCGCCCCGGAGGTCGACGAAAGCCGGAAGAGCTCCAAATGGCCGATTTCCATCCAGGAGCGATCCGCGTGGACCGCCTTCTGCACGGTAAGGCCGTGGGCGCCCCCGTCGTCTACCGCCTGAGCGGCGGGAATCCGGAGCACGGTGGCGATCAGCGCGACGAGGAGTGCAAGGAGCGGCCACACAATCCCGCGCCGCGCCCGGCCCGGTCGGATCGATTCGGCCGTTTCGTCATAGGCACTCAGCCTCCGAGCATTCCATGTTGCCCTCGGTCTTTCGGGTGCACTTAGTCTTCCAACATATATTCGATGGTGGTGACGACTCGCACCTTCTTGATGTCGGGCGAGTACCGATCGAGGTCTTCGATGGTGAAGTAGCCTTGCTGCGCCGAGCGGATCTTCCCCACCGTGCTGCCCGAATCGATCGCAAACTGCTGGGCAGCCCGGCGGGCATCTTCCGTGGCTTCGGCGATCATTTCCGGCTTGATGTCATCCAGCTTAGTGAAGAGGAACTGAGGACGATGCTCCCAGCTCTGCGAGATGAGAATGTCTTGCTTAATCAGTTCGTCGGTGTTGAGCATCACTTCTTTGGCCAAATCCACCTGCTCCGTGCGGACCAAAACGACGGCGTTGGCCCGGTACCGGTATTCGTGCAGGCGGTCGCCGTAGTAGGCGGCCCACTGGTCGATCACCTCGGGTGCGGTGGAGCTCAGCTCATCTTCGGTGAAGCCGGCGGTAAGCAAAAACGTACGGATCTTCGCCTCATCCGTTTCCAGGTTTTGGTACAGTTCTTCCAACGTGTTGCCGTGGACGGTGTATGTAATGGGCAGCAGTACGAGGTCGACCTTAATGTGCCGTTCCGAAAAGCCCTTCACGCTTACAACACGGTCCGCTTGCTTCCAGATGCGCACTGCGTCTTTTAGTTCCCGGGCGGCGAAAAACATGCCGAATGCCAGGAGAATTCCCAATATCGCAGCAGCTACGGCACCGGACTGGCGCTGACGCGGCACGGCCATCCCTCCCCAACTCGTGAACCGGAAATTTCATCCTGTTCCATGGTTCGAGGATGCGCCCACGTTCTCCTATGTGCAAAAGAGAAATGCCGGATGCAAACGCTATGCGCCGGACCGGTAGAAGCCCGTGCCCTGGTCGCCAGTTGGCCAGCACGATCCGGCACCGGCCCAGGCCGCCCTGAAGGATAGGCAGCGCAGTGGAACGCGGAAAAGGGTCCCAAATCGGGATCGGCGTGCGGGGACTCGTGGTTGGAGAACAATCCAAGGAAAACGCACGGCACCCGCCGGGACAGGAGGGGTGCGTCCCGGGGGTGCCGTCGTATTTTCCGTAAAGTCCGGTCGGATTAGAGTTCCTCGATGATGATGTTGCGGAACCACCAGGCCTGGACGTCGCTCGTGCTGTGACCGCCCAATCCCACCTTACCCGGAGTGTAGTCCTCTGCGGACCACTCGCAAAGATCGATTGACGTGGGCTCGCCGTTGGCGTAGGAACGGAGAACGTACTTATCACCGTCGCGTACCACGGCAATTTCCGCTAGCTGGTATTTGTCATTATTGGGCCACCACTGCCCCTCAACGAGCGGCCGGCAGACGTACTCCTGCTTTCCGTCCACGATGCGGGCCACGCGCGTCGCGTTGGTGTAGGTATAGTAGGCCACCCACCAGTTGTTCAGGTCCTGGTAGCCGAAGATGAAGGCCAAGGACCGGTTGCCGCCAGGAGCAGTGGAAGTGACGGGTCCGTCGCCCAGCTGCTCGATCGAAATGCGGAACGTGTCGAGATCGGGGGTGTCAAAGTACACGAAACGCATCTGGTCATAGGTTCCCGCCGGCGGTGCGTAGCTTGCCTGACCGCGCGGGAAATAGAGATTCGGATCGCCGAACCAGTCGGCCTTGATCTCCCATTCGATCGAATCCCACGGCTTCTTGATAAGCGCGAGGTGTTCTTCGTTCAGCGGATCGAATACGAGATAGTACTTGTCGTCCGTGATGACCTCCATCTCGATCTTCAAGCCGCTGACGGGCGTGTTGCGCTTGACGGACACTGCGACTTCCGCGATCTTCAAGCCTTCGCCCGATGCTACGAGCGTGTAGCTGCCGGGCTTCAACTGCAGGCTGAACGTGCCATCGGCATTGACCTTGGTCGACTCGGACCGCTCTTTGACCGAGACCGTGATATTGTAGTCATCGCCAGGCAGTTCGCCGTTAACGGTCACGATACCCGAAACGGTGACAGGACCCGAAAGGAAGTCAAAACAGCCCGCGCTCACCAACGCGATCATCACGAGCAGGGAAAGGAAACTGAGCTTTCGACGCATCGAAGTACCCCCCATCACGCGCATGGTCTGTTATCCATTCATGTTTCGAGTTGTCGATCGCGCTTTCAGTCTTTTTTATCCCTCCCTCGGCCGGCCAAACACGACCGACAGAAAAAGGC
>JAAYLA010000357.1 GCA_012522135.1 Bacillota bacterium
CCTGCGTTTCCATGACCCCGGCGCACCGGTCGCAAAGGGCATCCTCGCCGCTTCCCTTCGGCTTCACGAACCGCCAGCACCGCGGGCACTTCTCGTCCTCAGTGCGGAGCACCACGACCTCGATGTCCTTGTCTGCGACGTGCACTCCATCCCTGGGAACATGGGCTTCCGTACCATGCAGACTCACCTTCGACACGATGAACAGCTCCGCCAGGTCGGGGGCGAAGGGCTGCAGCGCCTCATACAGCCCCGCATCCTTGACGAAAATGTGCACGTCGGCCTCCTGGGAACTGCCGAACATCTTGTCGTTTCGTGCCTGCTCGATGGCCCGGGCCGCGACACGCCGCACGGTGAGGAGCCGTTCCCACCGCTGTTCGAGCTCCTCGTCCCACGAAAGATCCCGCGGCCACGTCGTGAAATGCACGCTCGGCTCGGTACGGACGGCCTCGTGCAGGTGCTCCCAAATTTCGTCGGCCGTAAAGGGCAGGATCGGGGCGATGGCCTGCACCAGGAGGAGCAGGATCTCCTGGAGAACGGTCTGGGACGCGCGGCGCGCCTTGGAATCGGCGGCTTCGCAATAGAGGCGGTCCTTGAGTACGTCGAGATAAAAGCCGCTCATGTCAACCGCGCAGAAGTTGTGCACCGCGTGGTACACCGTGTGGAACTCGTAGTTGCGGTAGGCGTCGATCACCCTGCGCATCAGCCTCCGCGCGCGTCCGAGAGCCCAGCGGTCGAGTTCCGGCAGCTCCTCCTCCGGCACGCGATCGCGCGCCGGGTCAAAGTCGCTCAAATTGCCCAGGAGGAAGCGGGCCGTGTTGCGGATGCGCCTGTATGCGTCGGCGATTTGGCCCAAGATCTCGTCGGAAAGCCGCAGGTCGCCACGGTAATCCGCAGACGCCACCCACAGCCTCAAAATGTCGGCACCGTACGTCTTCATTACCTCTTGCGGTGCGATCACGTTCCCGAGCGACTTGGACATTTTGCGCCCTTCTGCGTCGACCGTAAAGCCGTGGGTCAAGACGGCTTTGTAGGGCGGCTTTCCGGTCGTGGCCACGGCGGTTAGAAGCGACGACTGGAACCAGCCCCGGTGCTGGTCGCTTCCTTCAAGGTACATGTCGGCCGGCCATCGCAGCATGTCGTGACGGCGCAACACGGCAGCGTGGCTCGAACCCGAGTCAAACCATACGTCCATGGTGTCCTTCTCTTTGTCGAACTCGCTGCCTCCACACGCGCAGCGGGTTCCCTCCGGCAAAATCTCCGCGGCTTCGTGCGTAAACCAGCCGTCCGAGCCCTCCTTCTCGAAAAGCCGTGCCACCGCCTCGATGCTCTCCTCGGTGATTAAAGGTTCCCCGCATTCCCGGCAGTAGAAGATCGGCAGCGGGACGCCCCACACCCGCTGGCGGGAAATGCACCAGTCGCCCCGGTCGCGGACCATGGCCGTGATGCGGTCTTCGCCCCAAGCAGGGATCCACTCCACATCCTTGATGGCTGGCAACGCCTCGTCGCGAAAACGGTCGACCGACGCGAACCACTGTTCCGTCGCCCGGAAGATGATCGGATTGTGGCAGCGCCAGCAGTACGGATAGCTGTGGTCGACCGTCGCGTGGTCAAGCAGGGCGCCCGTTTCCTTCATGTCGGCGATGATGCGAGCGTTGGCTTCGAAAACCCTCAGACCCGCATACGGCCCGGCCTCCTCCGTAAACCTGCCGGTGCCGTCGACGGGAGCCAAGACTTCCAGGCCGTACTCAAGTCCTACCTGGTAGTCTTCCAAACCGTGGCCCGGTGCGATATGGACGAGGCCGCTGCCCTGTTCCAACGTCACGTACTCGGCCAACACAAGGGGCGATTCGCGGTCGATGAAGGGATGCCGGCACACGACGCCTTCAAGCTCGGCACCCTTCATGCGCCGTACCACCTCGTGGGATTGCCAGCCGAGGCGGGAAGCGATGGATGCGAGCAGGCCCTCTGCCACGACGTACCGTGCCGCGCTGGTTTCCACGAGCACATAATCGTAATGCGGATGGACGGCGATGGCCAGGTTGGCGGGTAAGGTCCAAGGCGTCGTCGTCCAGATGAGGGCGTAGGTGCGGCCGTCCGCGTTTACCACGCCGTTGCCGTCCACTACCTCGAAGCGGACGAAGATGGAGTCCGAGCGGTGATCGTCGTACTCGATCTCTGCCTCTGCCAGGGCCGTTTCGCAGTGGGGGCACCAGTAGACCGGCTTCAGTCCCCGATAGATGTGCCCGTTCGCAGCCATCTTGCCGAAGACACGCACTTGCTCCGCTTCGTACTTCGGCTCCAGGGTCAAGTACGGGTTATCCCAGTCGGCCCATACACCCAGGCGTTTGAATTCGTCGCGCTGGATATCCACATAGCGCAGCGCGAACTCCCGGCACTTTTGACGGAAGTCCACTACCGACATGGTCTGCCTGTTGACTCCCGTCTCCTTCAGCACTTGCTGTTCGATCGGCAAACCGTGGGTGTCCCAGCCGGGCACGTACGGCGTCAGATAGCCCGCCATGGCCCGCGAGCGGTTGACGAAGTCTTTAAGCACCTTGTTCACCGTGTGGCCCAGGTGGATGTGGCCGTTGGCGTAAGGCGGACCGTCGTGCAGGATGAAAAGCTCCCGCTGTTCCCGCTGCCCTTGTTCGATCAAGCGCTCGTAGGCCCGTTCCCGCTCCCAGGCTTTGAGACGGTCCGGCTCTCGCTGGGCCAGGTTGGCCCGCATAGGGAAGGACGTTTGCGGCAGATTGAGCGTTTGTCGATAGTCCATGGTGCGTGTAACCTCCAGTCCATAAAATACGTCGAGAAAGGTCGTCACGAATCAAACAAAAAAGCCTTCCGCCGCTTGAGGACGAAAGGCATTCTTCCGCGGTACCACCTCGCTTGGATGGCCAAAAAGCAGGACCATCCCGCTCGCACCGCTGTATCGGGCGGCAGCCGGCTCGGTCTACTGGCACGGACGTGCTTTCGGCGAGCTGCTCCGGGGCGATGGCTCACGAGCTGCAGGGCCGGGCTCGCACCTTTCCCCGGCTCTCTGAACCCGCAGTGGTCCCGTTCGCTTCCCCTTCATCGCGTTCGTCTGATTGATGCTTTATTATACCCAAGTCTTCCCGAAGCTGCAAGACGAAGGGAAAACGGCGGGAGCGCGCCGGTCAACGGATCGCCGGGTCAACCGGCATTGTCCGAGGAGTCGAGCTCGCGGTCAATGGCCCGGTGCACTTCTTCATACAGCGCGAGAAACCGCTCATCGGTGCGATCCATATCGAGCAGCTGAAAGAACTTCTCCGCCAAATCGTCTTTGGTGCGCTTTACCGCGTCGGTGACCAGAGTCATTGGAGGCCTCTCCTTTTCGGCGGAAACCGAGGGATTGCTACGCCGAGGCGCAGCTTTGTTTGATATTACGACACATGCTTAAAGATTCCTGCGAAAAGCGAGCGGTTCTTTTGCGGCCACGTACGATTTTAGCGTGTCGCCCCTCAGTCCCCGGCGGGTGGCTTCCAGGCTGATCACGTCGGGCGGTTGAACATTTCCTAGGTTTACCGACGGCCCGAAGCGCTGGAGCCACTCGTTTTGCTGGTGCGTGCGCGGGGCCTCCCACATCAGGCGATCCACATGGCCGACGCGTTCCATCAGCGCATCGACGACGTCCGCGCGGATGTGTCCGTGCTCATCGTATACCCCCACCCCTCGCCCCGAGTCGCGCCCTTCAACGATGACCCACGAGGCACCCGTGTCGAGATCGGCAAGGATGGTTTCTGCGGCGCGCACCACGTCGAAGACACGGCGCGTGTCCTTCTTTCCTACCTCGCTAAGCACCGTGAGACCACAGGATACCCCCTGCATGATCAGTCTCTTGCGCGTGGCCGTGTCGAGCTCGATCGTCCCTTCGGAAATCTCCACCGCGGTAAAGCCGAGCTCGGCCACGCGTTCGACGAAAGCCTCGCCTTTACCCTGGTAGACCGCCAGCTCGAGCAGCGTGCCGCCGGGA
>JAAYLA010000006.1 GCA_012522135.1 Bacillota bacterium
AAATCGTTATCTTCGTAGGGCGCCTGGTATGGGAAAAGGGAGTAGACACGCTTCTGTATGCTCTGCGGCAATTGGTTACGGTGCGGCCCAAAGTGAAACTGATCGTGGCGGGACGCGGTCCGATCAAGGAGGAAATGGAGGGGCTGGCCGGACGTCTGGGGATTGCGGGACACGTGCATTTCGTCGGCCACGTGGACGCCGAGACGCGGGACCTTCTTTACGGCATCGCGGATGTGGCCGCTTTTCCGAGCCGGTACGAACCTTTCGGCATCGTTGCCCTGGAAGCCATGGCCGCGGGCTTGCCCGTCGTCGTCGGCGATGTGGGGGGCTTAAAGGAGATCGTGGGCGCCGATGAAGTCGGCCTGCGGATAGCCCCGAGCAGCCCGGGTGCCCTTTCTGCCGCCTTGCTGACCCTGCTCGACGACCGCCGCCGCGCCCAGGCCATGGCGCGGCGAGCGAAGGAGAAGGTACAGCGGGTGTTCACATGGTCGTCGGTGGCTGCCCGAACCGAGCAGGTGTACGCAGAGGTGTTGCGCGAATACGAGCGCAGTGGCTGGGCAGTGCCCCCGGCATCGGACTTACGGAGAGAACCGGCGGCTATGCCCGCGGGCCGGTACGGAAGCGACAAGGGGCGGCACAACGCCTACGTGACCCGGTGACCCGGTGAGACGCCGGGCGTTGGATCCTCACCTCGAGCGGGCGGCGTGCGAAGCGGCCGTCCTTTTTATGTGCCCGCGGCCACTTCGCCTCTGCGCTGCTCGGCCATTTCGCGCAGGCGCCTTCGGTGCCGCGCGCCCCACTTGTGCAACTCCCTCAAAACGGGCCCTAGAGTCCGGCCGTATTCCGTCAGCGAGTACTCTACCTTAGGAGGCACTTCGGGATAGACGCGCCGCTCGACGATGCCGTGGGCTTCGAGCTCGCGCAGGTTCTCGGTGAGCACTTTGTGGGTAATGCCGGGGACGGCGGTCCGCAGCTCTCCAAACCGCATGGTCCCCTCGAAGAACAGGTGCAGGAGGATCTGGGTTTTCCACTTGCCCACGATAGCGTCCAAGGCGGCAGCCACTTCGCAGCGTGTCGGATCGGGTCGCATAGCAGATAACTCACCTCAGTATCCTTCGGGTAACTAGGGAACCCGGAAGTGCGTACTTACTTTAGGGAGGTTACATACTTTATAATAGCACATGGCAAGCGGCGTGACCGTAGAATAATGGAGGAGACTGATTCACGGTGAAAATCGGAGTCATTGTCGGCACTACGCGCCGAACCCGTTTTGCGGACCAGCCTGCGGCATGGTTCATGGAGCTCGCTTCCTCCCGCACGGACATGGACTTTGAGCTGTTGGATTTGCGCCACTTCGAACTGCCTTTCTTCGACGAGGTTGCCTCGGGCGCGTCGGCACCTACGCAAAGCGAGGCGGGCCGCAGGTGGCAGGAAAAGCTGGCCGAGTTCGACGGCTTCGTCATCATTACGGCGGAATACAACCACGGCCCGCCGGCGGTGCTGAAAAACGCCCTCGATTACGCGTTCGTCGAGTGGCTGCGCAAACCGGTCGCGTTCGTCGGATACGGTGCCGTAGGTGCCGTGCGAGCCATCGAGCAGCTGCGGCAGATCGTCAACAACTTTGAGATGATGCCGATTCGCACGTCGGTACACATCCAAGGAGGCGACTTCATCGCGGTCGCGCAGGGCGAGAAGAGTCTGCACGACCTCACTTACCTGCCTCCTCTCGTCACGCGGATGTTAGACGAATTATCTTGGTGGGCGCGCGCTCTGAAGGTCGCACGGGAAGCGACTGTGACGGCGTAAAGATTGCCGGCTCCGGTTCCTTGGCACGGATTGTCAAGGCCCGGGGCGGAAGGCGCCCCATAGGTGCTCCTCTCTCCGGCCATACTAGTCCGTGGATGTGTCTGGATTTCACGTGGCGGAGGAGCGGAGCACCATGCTCAAAATCGGCGTGATCCTGGGCAGTACCCGGGAGGGACGCTTCGGAGACAAACCGGCCCGCTGGTTCATGAACCTCGCGGCTCAGCGCACCGATATGGAGTGCGAGCTGCTCGACCTGCGGGACTACAAGATGCCATTCTTCAACGAGGTGGCTTCGAACGCGTGGGCGCCCACACAGAATCCAGAAGGCAGGCGCTGGCAGGAAAAGATCGCGACCTTCGACGGCTACGTGATTATCGCGCCCGAGTACAACCACGCGCCCCCAGCCGTGCTCAAGAATGCCTTGGACTACGCTTACGTCGAGTGGATCCGTAAGCCCGTCGCCTTTGTCGGGTACGGTTCCGTCGGCGCCGCGCGGTCGATTGAGCAGCTGCGCCTGATCGTGAACGAACTGCAGATGGCGCCGATCCGGGCCGCCGTGCACATTCAGGGCGGCGATTTTTTGGCGGTGGCGGGCGGCCAGAAGAACTTGGACGATCTGACGTACTTGCCGCCGCTCGTAACGACCATGCTCGACGAGCTGGCTTGGTGGGCATCCGCGTTGAAGAAGGCGCGGGAACAGGGTTAAGCGGTCCGCACGGTACCAGGGGTGAGTGGCTCGGTAGGACGTCACTCGCCTCCGGCCGCTCAGCCGCTCACCCCGGGCGGTGCGAAGGGCTAGCCTACGCTGATCACCTGGCGTTCGGACTCCGGCAGCGGGGCGAAAAACTCGGCCGCTTCCAGCCAAGGAAAAATGCCTGCCGTCTCCTCCCGAAAGGCCAGCCAGCCGGCGTCGACCGTGCCGTTGACCAGCATGTCGTAAAGCTGCAGAAAGCTTGCCAGGTGCTCCTTCGTGCGGCGTTCGGCGTAGGCCACGGTCGTTCCTGTCTTCATGATGAATGCCCAGTCGCTGCTCTGCGCCAAGAGGAGTTCCCTGGCCGCCTGGTTGAGGGCGCGGCGTGCCAGGCCTTCGCTTTCCCGGAAACGCAAGACCAAGTCGAGCAGCTTGTCGGATGCCGACGCGAGGTGCCTGTAAATCCAATCGTTGCAGCCGTCGAGCCACACTTCGCTGTAACCGTTCAGTCCCCAGCTCGATTGGGACGGCTCGGCGTGTTGATTGACGGGAAAGGCGCTCAGATACTCGCCGGCGGTGATCATGTCCACGACAGGCGTCTCGGCCAAACGGCGCACCACTCCGTCCAGGAAGTAGGGACCTTCGAACCACCAATGGCCGAACAGTTCCGCGTCATAAGGTGCGACGATGACGGGTGGCCTGTCCATAATGCTCCTCAAGTACTCGCTTTGCCGTTCCCTGTTGAAGACGAAGTTGGCGGCGTGAAGGTACGCCTTGCTTTTCGCCCGCTCCGGGTCGTACAGCTCTTTGTGTTCCGTCTTCCCCGTGATGCGGTGGTACTTGATGCCCGTGTTCGTGCGCAGTCCGTGGGGCAGGTTCGGAGCGATCGTCTCCCACGGCAGATCAAAGCCGACGTCGCGGTAAAATTCCCTGTAGTCAAAGTCTCCAGGGTACCCCTCGTCCATGCTCCACACTTGCTTCGACGATTCGCCGTCCCGCCCGAAGAACGCCACCCCCGCCGGGGAGATGAGCGGCGCATACACTCCGTAACGGGGCCGGCGGCTCGCATGCAGCAGGCCGTGGCCGTCGACGAACGTGTAGCGGATGCCTTCCTCGGCCAGCCAGCGGTCGTGGCCGGGGAAGTACCCGCACTCCGGGAGCCAGAAACCCCGGGGATTCCGGGCGAAGGCGCGCCGGTAAGCCTCTGCGCCGATGCGGACTTGGGCCCGGGCCATCTCCGGTGTCGCGGTCATTAACGGAAGGTACCCGTGGGTTGCCCCGCTCGCCACGATTTCGAGGCGGCCCGTATCCTGCAGGCGGCGAAAACCGTTCAGAATGCGGCCGCGGTACCGGTCCCAGACGGCGGCCACTGTCCGAAACCGCTCTAGGTACATCCGGGCGAGGCGGTGAACGTGGGGATGGTGTCCGGTCCGCGCCACTTCTTTCGCCGCCAGGTCTTCCAGGTTCGCCAGGTAACGACGGTAGCGGTGACACAGGAGGTCGTCCTCCAGCATCGCGGCCAACGTAGGCGTTATCGACATGGTCAGGCGGTACGGGACGCCGTCGTTTTCCCACCCCTCCATGATTAGCAAGAGCGGTATGTACGTTTCGGTGATCGCCTCGTACAGCCAGTCCTCTTCCAGGGTGTACTCTCGTTCGGTATGTTTCACGTAAGGCAGGTGGGCGTGGAGTATAAGTACCAAGTAGCCTGCGGGCACGGGAAAAACCTCCTGGTCCAAAGTGTAAGGTAGGGACGGCTGCCCTTTACAGGAAGACGGATCCGCCTCCCCGGTATTGGCCGTGTCTTGACCGTTCGAGCACTTCGTCGATGGTCGTCCAAGCGGCGTCGATGCGCTCCGATTCCCGGCCAGTCGGCGTGCGGACGGGAAGGGACTGCAGAAGCACCAGGAATTCCGAGCCCCAGCCTACTCCAATTTCCGCACGGAAGATGCTCCCCGGGCGGTCGTGCACGAGGTACCGGCTGCCTGTTTCCCCGACTCCGACCTCGTGGGACAGAACGCTGTTGCCTCCGCCGGCCAGCTCCACAAGGCGCAGGCACAGGGGAGCGTCGGAGACGGTCCGCGCCTGCGCCATGGTTTGGGGCGTCACTTCCCATGAGGCGAACAGCGTCGCGGGATCGCGCACGAGGAGAATGAGACGATTTTCGCCGTACTGCTCGGGCAACGGCGGGCTAGTGGGAATGCTGGGCGCGCGTTCAGCGTCTGCCGGGTGGGTTTCGCTTCTTTCACCGCCAACACTTAACGATCCCGGTGGGGGTACGACGGACACGAGGGCACCTCCATGCAGTCCTTACGTGGAAAAAGGCAGCTCCAAAGGCCGTGCGGCGTCAAAGCTGCGCTTGGCTTGGCCGCGCTCTTCAGCTAGCCTATCCGACGGGCGAGTGGGGTATACGGGGGGACCGGCGCATGATCATGGCGGAAGTGGGAAGCCTAGCGGGAAAATGTACGTCCACACAGACTATCATACCCACACCTGCCATAGCGACGGCCAAGGAACGGTCGACGAGAATGCGGCTGCGGCGGTCCGGGCGGGGCTGCGCGCCGTGGGCATCGCGGACCACGGACCGGCGAGCCTGTTCGGTATCGGCGTGCCGTCCCTTTCGCACTTTGCCCGCATACGCCGCGAGGTCGACAGGGCGCGGCGGCGTTGGCCCCAAGTGCGCATCCTGTTCGGGGTCGAAGCCAATCTGATCTCCCTGCGCGGCGACCTCGACGTACCCGAGGAAATGCAGAATGATTTCGACTTCGTCTTGGCCGGCCTGCATCCTTACGTGCGGCCGCTCTCTTTACACGACGGCTTGGCACTCGGTTGTGTCCGCCTTATGGAACGGCTGTCCTCGCTGCCGCGCAGCAAGGCCCGGGCCAAGAATACCGACGCGCTCATTCGGGCCGTGTACAGAAACCACATTGACGTGATCACGCATCCCGGCTATCGCATCCCCGTGGACACGCGGGCGCTGGCCCGGGCGTGCGCCGAGGTCGGAACGGCCCTAGAAATCAACTCGAGTCACGACCACATTACGCTCGAGTACGTCGAGATCGCCGCCGCCCAAGGGGCAACCTTTGTTATCGGCAGCGACGCCCACATCCCCGACCGGGTGGGCCGGTTTGAGCGGGCGCTGGCACTGGCCAAGGCCGCCGGGCTGACCCCCCGTGAGGTCTTAAACGCAGAGGATAGGCCGTAGGCCCGATGCGCTCCTCCCGGTGCGGCGCGGGACGCGTCTGCGCTTGTGCCCGGCTCGTCGGTTGGTGTACACTCTACTAAAGGGGGAGGGGTACGTGCCGGACGTGCGATTCGTCATCATCACGGGGCTGTCGGGAGCGGGCAAGTCCACGGCGATGCGGGTGCTCGAAGACATCGGCTTTTTCTGCGTCGACAACTTGCCTCCCGCGCTGATCCCGAAGTTCGCGGAGCTCTGCGCGCAAACGGACGGCCGCATCACGAAGGCGGCGGTGGTTTGCGACATCCGCAGCGGCGGCTTTTTTGACTCGCTGTTCTGCGCGCTTTCCGACCTCGAGCGCGGGGGCTTTAGCTACGAGATACTGTTTCTCGAAGCGACAGACGAAGTGCTTGTGCGCCGGTACAAGGAGTCACGCCGGCGGCATCCGTTGGACGGCGACGCGGGCACTTTGGAGGCGATTGCGCTCGAGCGGCAAAAGCTCTCGGAACTCCGCGGCTCGGCCCGCCACATCGTCGACACATCCCACATGAACCTGCATGAACTGCGAGACGAGATCGTATCTTTGTTTTCCGAAGGACAGCGGCCGCGCATGCGGGTACACGTCATGTCCTTCGGTTTCAAACGCGGGCTGCCGCTCGATGCCGATCTGGTCTTCGACGTACGTTTCCTGCCCAACCCGTATTACGTGGACAGTTTGCGCCCCATCGACGGTACCGACCCGAGGGTGCGCGACTATGTCTTCAAGTGGCCGGTAACGCAGCGCTTCCTGGAGATTCTGACCGAGTTTATCGAATTCCACCTGCCCCACTTTGAGAACGAAGGCCGCAGCCTGCTTAACATCGCTATCGGCTGCACCGGCGGGCAGCACCGTTCCGTCGCGATTGCCGATTACCTGGGCGAGCAGATAACGAACCTGGGCTATACCGTGCGCACGATACACCGCGACGCCATGGCTGCGACCGCCGCCTATCAGGGCGCTTCGTCATAAGGTCGCGTCGTCTCTCCCTCTGCGTGGCGCCGGTACCGGCCTTGGAATAGGGTGTGCAATGCGCATGAACTCGTGGCTCAAGTGGCTCTATCCGGGACTGCGCGTGAAGCGTTGGGTCTTGCTCAGCTTGCTCGGGGTATTCATGGTGAGCGCCGGCGTCGCGCTCCTGGCCGGCGTCGAGGTACTCGGCGTCGTCGAGCGTTGGATGATCCGGCAGGTCGTGGCCTTCACCGGCCGGTTTCCAAGCGGCATTATCGATGTCGCAGCCGTCATCACTCTTCTTATCGGACTTACCCTCGCGATCATCGGCTTTCGGCAGACGACCCGATCCATTCTGTCCGCCCTGGCTCCCGAGGCCGTCTCGCAACTGGCGGATATTTTGTACGAGAAAAGGTACCGGCGCCGCGGCCCCAAGGTAGTGGCTATCGGCGGCGGTACCGGGCTGAGCACTTTGCTGCGCGGCCTCAAGGAACATACGGCCAACATCACTGCGATCGTCGCCGTATCCGACGACGGCGGCAGTTCAGGACGGCTCCGTGACGAGCTCGGCGTGCCGCCGCCGGGCGACATACGCAACACCCTCCTTGCCCTCGCCGAGGCCGAGCCTTTGATGCAGCGGCTGTTCGAGTACCGCTTTGAAGGAAAAGGCGCGCTGGCGGGCCACAGCTTTGGAAATCTGCTGATCGCGGCGCTCACCGACATAACGGGCGACTTCGAAGCCGCAGTGCGCGAGTCGAGCCGCGTTTTGGCCATTTGCGGGCAGGTTGTACCGGCCACTTTGGACGACGTCAGCCTGCGGGCCGAGTTTACGGACGGTACCCGTATTTTGGGCGAAAGCCGCATTCCCCAGGTGGGCAAGCCGATTCGCCGGGTGAGCCTCGAACCTGCCGAGGTGAAGGCAAACCCCGACGCCCTGCGGGCTGTGGAAGAGGCCGACCTCATCATCCTGGGACCCGGGAGCCTCTATACGAGCGTTCTGCCGAACTTGCTCATCGCCGACTTGGCGGAGGCCGTCCGGCGGTCGTCGGCACCGAAAGTTTACGTGTGCAATGTCATGACCCAGCCGGGCGAGACCCAAAACTACACGGCGGTCGATCATGTGCGCGCGCTCATCGATCACGTAGGGCATGGGATGTTTGAGTACGTGCTGATGAACAGCGCGACCATTCCCCGCAGCAAGGCCGCGCAGTACCAGGCCCAAGGAGCAACGTGGATCGCACCGGCCACCCGCGAGCTGGCGGCTATGGGTTTGAGGCCAGTCGTGGCACCCCTCATCTCGGCGGAAAACTTCACGCGGCACGCGTCGGATCGGTTGGCCGAGGCGGTCTTGGGGATCTTGGCAGACGAGGTGCGCAGCGCGCGCGGCGAGCGGTTTCCCGGGCGGAAGAGCACGGCGGAAGGGACGGTATGAGTCCGCAGTGGCTTTCTCGACACAAGTAAAGGGCGAGCTGGCCCGTTACATGCCCGAAAAGCGGTGCTGCCAGCTGACCGAATTGGGAGCGATTTTGGCACTGGAAGGCCGGGGCGTCCGCTCTGAAGCAGGTTGGGACGTCGAAGTGACCTTGACCAACACGGCCGCGGCGCGCAAGGCATTCCTATTGTTTAAGCAGTTACTCGGCCCGCGTCCCGTGCAGTTGGGGAAGGCGGGAAAGGTAGCAGGCAGGCCTTCGTACGTGGTGCGCATTCCGTCTCCGACGGAGCAGGAACTCGAGGTGCTGCGGTCGGCTCGGCGCCAGGTCGGGGCGGGAGGGATGACCTCGCCCGAGCGCGTCTGCTGCTCCCGGGCCGTGGTCCGGGCGGCCCTACTTTGTCGCGGCTCCTTTGCCGATCCCGCCCGGCAAAATCACGTTGAGATGCAGCTAGATGAGGCAAGCATCTCGGCGGTCGAGGGCACGTTCGCCCGGCTCGGGATTACCGTCGGGCGCATGACGCGGCGGGGTGAACCGGTTCTCTATCTGAAAGACGGCGATTCCATCGTGGACCTCCTTCAGCAGACCGGAGCCCACCAAGCGCTCTTGCAGTATGAGAACGTCCGCATCGCCAAGGACGTGCGCAACTCCATCAATCGGCTCGTAAACTGTGAGACGGCCAACGTAGATAAGACGGTTTCGGCTGCCATAGCACAACTGGACGCCATTCGCAAGATCGACGCCCGACGGGGCCTCCAGTCCCTCGGACCGAAGCTACAGGAAGTGGCCGTACTCAGGGCGCGCCATCCCTACGCCACTTTGCAGGAGCTTGCCGAAATGACCGATCCGCCGGTAAGCCGGTCCACGGTGCGGTATCGTCTGGCCCGCCTGATGAAAATAGCGGAAGATTTGCCAGACCGTGGGAGCGACTCGGCAGGAGAATAGGGGATAAAACGAGAAAGAAGCAGCGATGCTCTCTCCAAGGGGGTCCGGGTGTGCCCCTGGCGGGACATTATTTTGCAGTGTGGGACGCTGTCTATCCCAATGCTCGTCGCGTTGGGTAGCGCCATGTCTCACGGGTCAGGATGGCGAGACGTTCTATGGATCGGTTGCAGACATTTCGGCGTATCGTGCCGGAGATCGCTGACTTGCTCGAGCGCCGGCACACGGTACTTCAGTCAGTCTATTACCTGCAACCCATAGGTCGGAGGGCCCTCGCCGCACGTCTCGATTGGCCGGAGCGGATGGTGCGCAAGGAAATCGATTTCTTGCGCGAAGCCGGCCTCATCGACGCAAGCGGCGGCGGTATGGAGGTGACGCCCGAGGGAAGACGGGTCTTGGCCGGATTGCGGGATGTGATCAGGGACCTGCACGGCCTTTCCGAGCTCGAAGAAGAACTCGCCCGCCGGCTTCGCCTCCGGCGCGTCATCGTCGTCCACGGCGACTCCGACAGCGACGAGACGGTTAAGAAGGAGATAGCCAAGGCTACTGCCAAGTACCTCCAGGAGATACTGGAGGACGGCGACGTGCTTGCCGTGACGGGCGGCACCACGCTTGCTGAAGTGGCCCGCAGTCTTCCTAGTGCAGCGACGCCTAGGAACGTATTGGTCGTTCCGGCCCGGGGCGGCTTGGGAGAAGACGTCGAACTGCAAGCCAACACGGTGGCCGCCAATATCGCCCAGGCCCTAGGCGGCAGCTACCGGCTCTTGCACGTGCCCGATGATCTCGGCGACGAGGCCATGGCCACGATCTCCGAGGAACCGAAGATCAAGGAACTGCTGGAAGTCATCCGCTCCGCCCGGGTCGTCATGCACGGCATCGGTACGGCGGAGGAAATGGCCCGGCGTCGTGGCTTGCCGGACGACGTGGTCCAGCAGCTCAGAGAGCGCCGGGCGGTCGGCGAAGCCTTCGGCTACTACTTCAACCAGGAGGGTGAGATCGTCTTCGTCAGTGGCAGCGTCGGATCGCGGTACGAAGACTTGGGACGGGCAGGCGAGGTGATTGCCGTAGGCGGGGGGAAGAGTAAAGCCGCAGCCGCCCTGGCGGTGTTGGTCTCCCACCACCAGGACATCTGGATTACCGACGAAGGCGCGGCGCGGGAGATGCTCCGCTTGTTGCAGGAGAAGGAGTCGTAAAGGGCAGTTTCGGTGAGTCTATGGACAGCGTGGACTGATTTAAGGAGGAAACAGCATGGCGATTAAGGTTGCGATTAACGGTTTCGGACGCATTGGACGCAACGTCTTCCGGGCGGCACTTGGCGATCCGGATATCGAGTTTGTGGCGGTCAACGACCTGACGGACGCCAAGACCTTGGCACACCTGCTCAAGTACGACTCGGTACACGGCATCCTCGATGCAGAGGTGCAGGTAGAAGAGGGAGCGCTCGTGGTCGACGGCAAGCGCATTCAGGTCTTGGCCGAGCGCGATCCCGCCAACCTGCCCTGGGGCGAGCTTGGGGTCGAGTACGTGATCGAATCGACGGGTCTTTTCACGGATGCGAACAAGGCGAAGGCCCACCTGGATGCCGGCGCAAAGAAGGTCATCATCAGCGCACCGGGGAAGAACGAGGATCTCACCGTCGTCATGGGCGTAAACCACGAGATGTACGATCCGGAGAAGCACCACATCATCTCGAACGCCTCGTGCACGACGAACTGCTTGGCCCCGGTAGCGAAGGTCATCGATGACAAGTTCGGCATCGTGCGCGGGCTGATGACCACGGTCCACTCGTATACCAACGATCAGCGCATCCTCGATCTGCCCCATAAGGATTTGCGCCGGGCTCGCGCGGCGGCGCTGAACATCATCCCGACCACTACGGGTGCCGCGGTCGCCGTCGGCCTCGTCTTGCCTCAGCTGAAGGGCAAGCTCGACGGCTTTGCCATGCGGGTGCCCACGCCGAACGTTTCGATCGTCGACCTGACGGCGGAGCTGAAGACGGCCGCCGATGCCGCTGCGATCAACGAAGCGTTGAAGGCTGCCGCCGAAGACGAGCTGAAGGGCATCTTGGGCTACACCGACGAGCCTCTCGTAAGCGGCGACTTCATCGGCGATGCCCGCTCATCCATCGTCGACGGTTCCTTGACGAAGGTCATCGACGGCAACTTCGTCAAGGTAGTGGCTTGGTACGACAACGAGTGGGGTTACTCGAACCGTTGCGTCGATCTGGTGAAGTACATGGCATCGAGGGCGTAGGCATATGGCGTACACAAAACTGACCGATCTGGACGTCAAAGGCAAGCGGGTATTAGTGCGCGTCGACTTTAACGTGCCGCTGGACGAAGCGCGTCACATCACGGACGACACACGCATTCGTGCCGCGTTGCCCACGATCGAACATCTGCTCAACGAAGGGGCAGCGGTTATCTTGATGTCCCACCTCGGTCGGCCGAAAGGGGTCGATGACGCTTTGCGTCTCGACCCCGTAGCCACGCGGCTTTCGGAGCTACTCGGCAGACCCGTCAAGAAGGTGGACGACTGCGTAGGACCGGAGGTCGAGGCGGCCGCCAGGGAGCTTGGGCCGGGCGAGGTACTGCTCCTCGAAAACCTGCGTTTCTACAAGGAGGAGACGGCCAACGATCCCGAGTTTGCGCGCCGGCTGGCGTCCATAGCCGACGTCTACGTAAACGACGCGTTCGGTGCCGCACACCGCGCCCACGCGTCCACGGCGGGCGTGGCCGACTACCTGCCGGCTGCAGCGGGCTTGTTGTTAGCGAGGGAGCTCGATGTACTCGGAGGCGCCCTGGAAAACCCCGAAAGGCCCTTCGTTGCGATCTTGGGCGGAGCGAAGGTGTCGGATAAGATCGGTGTCATCACGAACCTGCTGACGAAGGTGGACGCGCTCCTTATCGGAGGCGGCATGGCGTATACGTTCCTCAAGGCCAAGGGCTACGAGGTCGGCAAGTCCCTCCTCGACGCGGAGCGGATCGAGCTGGCGAAAGAACTGATGGCGGAGGCGGAAAAACGGGGCGTCAGGCTGCTCTTGCCTGTTGACGTCGTAATCGCCGACGACTTCAGTGAAGACGCGAGCACCCGCGAGGTCGACGTCGACTCCATTCCGGCCGACTGGGAGGCACTCGATATCGGTCCGAAGACGTGCCAGCTCTTTGCCGAAGAGGTGGCGAAGGCCAAGACGATTGTATGGAACGGACCGATGGGCGTCTTCGAGATGGCGCCGTTTGCCCACGGCACGCGGGCCGTTGCGGAGGCGTTGGCGGCGAGCAAGGGGACCACCATCATCGGCGGAGGCGATTCGGCCGCCGCGGTGCAGCAGTTCGGTTTGGCCGAGCGAATGACCCATATCTCCACGGGTGGAGGCGCCTCGTTGGAGTTTCTCGAGGGCAAAGTGCTGCCCGGCGTCGCAGCCCTAGCCCCAAAGGAGTAGATGCTGATGCGTCGCCCCATCATAGCGGGAAACTGGAAGATGAACAAGACCGTTCCCGAAGCGGTGCGCCTGGCCAAACAGATTAAGCTGTTGGTCGAGGAGGACGCGCGGGAACGCGTGGAAGTCGTGCTCTGCCCGCCCTTCACGGCGCTGCATGCCGTCGGGGAAGTGCTTCAGGACAGCGCCGTGAAACTGGGCGCCCAGAACGTGCACGATCAGCCCAAAGGCGCCTATACGGGTGAAGTGTCGGTGCCGATGCTAAAAGACCTCGGGTGCGAGTACGTGATCCTGGGGCACTCCGAGCGCAGAGCGTACTTCGGCGAGACCGACGAGATGGTCAACCGAAAGGCGAAGGCGGCGTTGTCGCGGGACCTGGGCGTGATCATCTGCGTCGGCGAAACACTGCACGAAAAGCGGGAAGGCCGTACGGAGGAGGTCGTCCGCACACAAGTGCGCGGCGCCCTGGCCGGGCTTGAGCCCGCGCGGCCCGAACAATTAGTCATTGCTTACGAACCCGTGTGGGCGATCGGTACCGGCGAAAACGCAACGGGCTCCGAGGCGAACGACGTAATCGCCATGATCCGGCGGCTTGTGGGCGAGCTGCTCGGCGCCGATACCGCCGAGGCCGTCCGCATCCAGTACGGCGGCAGCGTCAAGCCGGAGAACATCAAGTCGTTCTTGACCCAAAGCGACATCGACGGCGCGCTGGTCGGCGGCGCTAGCCTCGAAGCGGCATCGTTTGCTGAAATCGTGAAGGGATGAAAACGGGAGTGCACGAGAGAAAGGGACCTGTAGCGCTCATCATCATGGACGGCGTCGGCTTGAACCCCGACACGCGCGGCAACGCCGTCGCGGCCGCCCGGAAGCCGAATTTGGACAAGCTGTTTGCTACCCGGCCCCACGGCAAACTTGCAGCATGTGGGGAAGACGTCGGGCTGATGCCGGGGCAGATGGGCGACTCGAACGTGGGGCACCTGAACCTAGGTGCGGGACGGATCGTGTACCAGTACATGCTCCGCATCCGCAACGAGATTCGCGACGGGAATTTCTTTAAGAACGAAGCGCTGGTCCGCGCCGTGCGCCAAGCGGCGCAGGACGGACGAGCTTTGCACCTGATGGGCCTGGTCTCACCGGGCGGCGTCCACAGCCATACGGATCACCTGATTGCGCTGTTGCGCCTCGCCAAGGAGCACGGCTGCACCGAGGTGTACATCCACGCCTTCACGGACGGCCGGGACGTGTCGCCGAGCAGCGGCCAAGGGATTTTGCAAGACTTGGAATCCACTTTAGCAGAGCTCGGTATCGGACAGGTGGCCACCGTGGTAGGCCGGTACTACGCGATGGACCGCGACAGGCGCTGGGAGCGGACCCGGCAGGCCTATGAGGCCATCGTTTACGGCCGGGGCTACGAAGCCGCCAGCGGGTCGGAGGCGGTCGCCGCGGCCTACGCTCGGGGTGAGACCGACGAGTTCATCAAGGCCACGGTGATCAAGGACGCCGCCGGCCGGCCGGTCGGAACGGTAAAGCCCGGCGATTCGATCATCTTCTTCAACTTCCGGGCGGACAGGGCGCGCCAGCTCACGCGCGCGTTCACCGAGGAAGGGTTCTCCGGCTTTCCCGTCGATCCCGGCTTGAAGGTGAAGTTCACCACCTTGACGCGCTACGACGAAACGTACGATCTGCCGTACGCTTACGCGCCGCTCGAGCTGAACAACACCCTGGGTGAAGTGGCATCGCACCACGGCCTGCGACAGCTGCGCGTGGCGGAAACGGAGAAGTACGCGCACGTTACCTTTTTCTTCAACGGCGGCCGCGAGACGCCGTTCCCGGGCGAGGACCAGAAGCTCATTCCCTCGCCCAAGGTACCCACGTACGACCTCCAGCCCGAGATGAGTGCGTACGGTGTCGCGCAAACCGTCGTCGAGGCCATCGAGAAGGACGCCTACGATCTGTACATAATCAACTTCGCGAACGGCGACATGGTGGGCCATACCGGTGTGTTCGAGGCGGCGGTGAAAGCCGTCGAAGCCGTGGACGACTGCGTCGGGCAGATCCTCGCGGCGCTTTTGCCGCGCGGCGGTGCGGCGATCGTCACCGCAGATCACGGCAACTCTGACCAGATGATCGATTACGAAACCGGTGAAGCCCATACGTTCCACACGCTCTATCCGGTGCCGGTCATTTACGTTGGCCCGGACGAAAGCGTAAGAGGCGTTCGGGACGGCCGGTTGGCCGACGTGGCGCCGACGATCTTGGACATGCTGGGACTGCCGAAGCCGCAAGAGATGACGGGCGAAAGCTTATTGGTAAGGTAAGGAGATGAGGGCATGAGTACAATCGAACACATCCAGGCACGGGAAATCCTCGACTCCCGTGGCAACCCCACGGTAGAGGTCGATGTGGAACTGGCCGACGGCTCGTTCGGCCGGGCTGCCGTGCCGTCCGGGGCATCGACGGGAGCGTTCGAGGCCGTTGAGCTGCGCGACGGCGACAAAGGCCGTTACCTGGGTAAGGGCGTTCAGAAGGCCGTCGAGAACGTCAACGACATTATCGCACCGGAGCTGATCGGCCTGGACGCCCTGGACCAGCCCGGCATCGACAAGACGATGATCGAGCTGGACGGTACCGACAACAAGGGGCGGCTCGGAGCCAACGCCATCTTGGGGGTCTCCATGGCCGTAGCCAAGGCTGCCGCCGCCTACAGCGGACTCCCGCTTTACCAGTATTTGGGCGGCGTCAACGGCAAGGTGCTGCCTGTGCCCATGATGAACATACTGAACGGCGGAGCCCACGCCGACAACAACGTAGACATCCAGGAGTTCATGATCATGCCGGTTGGCGCACCCACTTTCGCTGAAGGGCTGCGCATGGGCGTTGAGGTGTTCCACGCTCTGAAGGCCGTCTTGCAGGAGAAGGGACTCGCGACCGCCGTGGGCGACGAAGGTGGCTTTGCGCCGAACCTCGGCTCGAACCGCGAAGCGCTCGACGTCATATTGCAGGCGGTGGAAAGGGCGGGTTATAAGCCCGGCGACGACATCGTGCTCGCGCTCGACGTCGCTTCCACCGAGATGTTCAAAGACGGCGTCTACCACTTCGCCGGCGAAGGTGTCACCCGCAACACCGAGGAAATGATCGCGTTCTACGAGGAGCTGGTAAAGAACTACCCCATCGTCTCGATGGAAGATCCCCTCAGCGAAGACGAGTGGGAGGCTTGGGCCGAGATCACGCGGCGCCTGGGCGACCGTGTGCAGCTCGTGGGAGACGACCTTTTCGTCACGAACACGAAGCGGTTGGCTCGAGGCATCAAGGAAGGCGTGGCCAACTCCATCCTCGTCAAGGTGAACCAGATCGGCACGCTGACCGAGACGTTCGATGCAGTCGAGATGGCCAAGCGCGCAGGCTACACGGCGATCATCTCTCACCGGTCGGGCGAGACGGAGGATGCCACGATCGCCGATATTGCCGTCGCGCTGAACGCAGGGCAGATCAAGACCGGTGCGCCTTCCCGCTCCGATCGTGTCGCCAAGTACAACCAACTGCTTCGCATCGAAGAGGGGTTGGCTGACCTGGCTCGGTACCCGGGCAAGGGGGCATTCTACAATCTAAAGGTGTGAAGCTCCGACCGCCGATTGTCAGGGGAAGCATCGTATGTTAAAATAACACAGTAATTCTGTGTCAGGGCGGGGAGGTGCCGCACACCCGTGACAACCCTGTTGTTTGTCATTCAACTGCTTGCCTCCATCGCATTGATCGTCGTGATCATGCTGCAGCGGAGCAAGGGCGAGGGCCTGGGCTCCATCGGTGGCGGAGCGCAGCTGTTCTTCGACAAGGCGACTGCCTTCGATCGCACATTAGACCGGGCGACCATCGTCCTAGCCGGTCTGCTCTTTATCGTTACCGTGGTGCTGGCGATCATGGTCTAGGGCGGACCGCAGCCTGATGCCATACGGAAATCTTGGACCCCAAAGCGTCTGGGGTCCAATTTGTAGCCTTATATATCAGATTCTTCGCCGTCATGTGGAAGTATGGCTCGGCATACGGATGTTGGTGTAAGGGGGAAAAGTGCAAATTGAACCTAGCAGAAGCAGCTCCGATTGCGTCGATGGCTATCGGTCTTCTGGCCCTTCTCTTTGCCGCTTATTTGTACATGCGAGTACTGGCCTTCGATCCGGGAACGCCAGAGATGCAGCAGGTGGCCGGAGCCATCAGGGAAGGCGCGATGGCCTTCTTGAAGCGCCAGTACCGTACGTTGGTCGTCTTTGCCGTGCTGCTCGCCTTGATATTGGCCGGGGTAGGGTTCCTAGATGAAGTTCGAGGAATTCACCCGCTCACGGCGGTTGCTTTTTTCGCGGGAGCCTTGGCCTCCGCGCTCGCCGGCTTCATCGGCATGCAGGCGGCGACCAGGAGCAATGTCCGGACGGCGCGCGCAGCTAGCCAAGGGATGGCACAGGCCCTGTCGGTCGCCTTCAGCGGCGGTGCAATCATGGGGATGTCCGTCGTCGGCTTGGGACTTTTCGGTTTGGCCCTCATGGTGTACGTTTTCGGTGACCCGACCGATCCCGTAACTTTGAACATTGTAAACGGTTTTGCTCTGGGCGCGAGCTCCATCGCCCTTTTCGCTCGAGTGGGAGGGGGCATTTACACAAAGGCTGCGGACGTAGGGGCGGATCTTGTCGGCAAGGTCGAGTCGGGCATTCCCGAAGACGACCCGAGAAATCCCGCCGTCATCGCCGACAACGTAGGCGACAACGTCGGCGACGTAGCCGGCATGGGTGCGGACCTCTTTGAGTCTTACGTGGGCTCGATCCTCGCGACGATGATCTTAGGACTTGTCGCCGGCGGGAGCGCGACATTGGCGTACGTGATGCTGCCCTTACTCGTTGGTGCGGTCGGCATCGTGTGCGCCATCGCCGGCACGCTTATGGTGAGCCTTCGACCGAACGGGAGTCCCCACGTAGCGTTACGGGTGGGCACCCTTTCGGCGAACGTCTTGGCCCTCGGAGGAACTTACCTGCTGGTACGGTTTCTCATCCCGGATGGCACGGGCGTGTTCTATGCCGTAGCGATCGGACTTCTGGTGGGCGTGTTTATCGGACTCATTACGGAGTATTACACCTCGAGCAGCTACCGGCCGGTGCGCTCCGTGGCCCATTCTTCGCTGACCGGTACGGCGACAAATATCATGGCGGGCCTGTCGGTCGGGATGATGAGCACGTTCCTCCCGATCTTTCTCATCGGCACGGGTATCGCGTTGAGCTATCATTTCGCTGGGCTTTACGGCATTGCCCTGTCCGCGGTCGGCATGCTCGCGACCGCAGGGGTCACGATCGCCGTCGACGCATACGGCCCGATCGCCGACAACGCAGGCGGCATTGCCGAGATGGCCAAGCTCGGACCGGGCGTGCGGCGCGTGACGGACACTTTGGATTCCGTAGGGAATACGACCGCCGCCGTGGCTAAGGGGTTCGCCATCGGTTCCGCGGCCCTGACCGCCCTCGCTCTGTTTTCAGCCTATGCGGGGACCGCGGGCATAGCCGGCATCGACCTGTTGCAACCCGTCGTCATCATCGGACTGCTCATCGGCGCTATGTTGCCGTTCCTGTTCGGCGCGCTCACGATGCAAGCGGTAGAACGGGCCGCCTTCCGCATGATCGAGGAGGTGCGTCGCCAGTTTCGCGAGATTCCGGGATTGATGGAGGGCAAGGCACAGCCCGATTACGCAAACTGCGTCTCCATCAGTACTGGCGCGGCCCTGCGCGAGATGATCGTTCCGGGTACCCTTGCCGTCGTCTTGCCGGTCCTCGTCGGGTGGATATTGGGCAAACACGCCCTCGGGGGGATGCTCGCAGGCGCCACCGTGACGGGCGTGCTCTTGGCCATTATGATGTCGAACGCCGGGGGCGCTTGGGACAATGCGAAGAAGTACATTGAAGAGGGGGTACACGGCGGCAAGGGGAGCGAAGCCCACGCGGCTTCGGTAGTCGGCGACACGGTAGGCGATCCGTTCAAAGACACGACGGGACCGTCTCTCAATATCCTCATCAAGCTCATGGCCATCGTCTCCCTAGTCTTTGCTCCCCTCTTCGGTGCGGGCATCATAGGCTAGGCCTTTCGGGGAGGACGGAACCGAGTTCGGTCCGTCCTCCTTCCCGCTACCGTTCCTTGTCGGCCGGTCTGTGGTATACTGGCCCAAGTGAACGATGCGGGAGGGTCCCTGTGCACCATGTCTTCCGTTCAGCAAGCCGTCAAGGCACGCCGCGTGGATTTGACTACCGGGCCGGTGGCGAGCAAACTGATCGCTTTGGCCTGGCCTCTTTTTGTAGGGAATATCCTCAACACGTTTTACAACCTGGCCGATATGTACTGGGTTTCATGGGTGAGCACCGACGCGGTCGCCGCCGTGGCCATTACGTTTCCGACCGTGTGGCTCACCTTTTCGTTCGGTTTGGGCGTCACGATCGCAGGGACTGCCTTCGTAGCGCGCCACTTCGGGGCCGGTCAGCCGGACCAGGCGGCGAAGGTAACCGGCCAGGTGCTGCTCCTCGCGACCCTCGTAGGCGCGCTGCTCGGGGGTGTCGGGGCCTTCCTGAGAGTTCCCATTCTGCGGATGATGGGCGCCCAAGACGCGGTCCTGGAAATGGCTTCGGTTTACCTTTTGATTGAGTTCTTGGGCCTGCCGCTCCGCTATGCCTATTTCGCTTACCGTTCGGTTTCCCAAGGAGCCGGAGACAGCAAAACGCCGCGCAATCTGTTAATCTTTAGTGTCGGCCTCAACATGGTGCTCGATCCCTTCTTCATCTTGGGCCTCGCGGGATTGCCCTCTATGGGCGTGCTCGGCGCCGCTTGGGCCACGTTCATCTCCCAGGGCATCGGGGCCCTGTTGAGCCTTGTGATCTTGTTCCGCGGTCGGATGGCCGGCGTCGCACTGCGATTGCACCATTTCCGTCCGGATCTGCGGCTTCTGGGCCAAGTCGCGCGGGTCGGTCTGCCCGCTAGCCTCGATATGGGCGCGCGAGGACTCTCGTCGGTCGTGGTGGCGGCCATTGTGTCGCGCTTTGGAGCGGTAGAGGCCGCGGCTTACGGTATTGTCAACCGCCTCATGTCCGTCACCTGGACTTCAGCCGGTGCCATGGAACAGGCCGTTGCCTCCGGCGTCGGGCAAAGCTTGGGAGCCAAGGATCCCCGGCGCGCGGCGCGGATCGGTTGGACGGGCGCCGGCATCATGTTCGCTTTCCTCACCGCCGTGGGCTTGTGTCTGTTTGTGTTTCCGGAAGCCGTGGTAGGCATCTTTCGCGTCGAAGAGCACGTGAACGCGACGGCCGTGCGCTTCCTGCGTCTCCACGTGCTTTCCTACGGCTTTTGGGGCATGCGCGACGTGCTTCAGGGGGCTTTCCGGGGCGCGGGCCACACGCTGCCTCCGGCTGTAATCACTTGGCTCAACCTGTGGGTGGCACAGATCCCTCTTTCCCTGTGGACGAGCTATGCATTGGGCTGGGGAGCGGACGGGTACTGGATTGTGCTGTGCGCCACAAATCTTGTTTTTGCGGCAGTTGCGTCGATATGGTTTCGGTTTGGATCCTGGCAAGAATCGAAGCGTCCCGGCCAACGGCCGTGAGCGTATTTGGCAGGAATTAAGCCTGTTATTAGGTAAAGTAATGAAACGAGGTAGAAAGGATTTTTAAGACAATTGGGAGGGGGTTGTGCGAAGAGGAAAAACGAGGGTAAGTTCGACCGTGGTGTCGCAAGGCAGGTACCGCAAGCGGTTTGCAGTGACCCTGGGGAAAGAAGGGAGTGTGCAAGATGCAAAGGCTGACTCGCGTCGCTTTGGTCGTGTTCGTCGTGGCGTGTTTCGCGGCCGCCGCTTCAGCCGAAACGATCGTTTTTTGGCACTGGTACACGGCCGACCGTTACGCGTACTTGGAACCGTTGATCGAGAAATTTGAAGCCGAGACCGGGATCACGGTCGAGGCACAGATGTATCCGTGGACCGAGATGGCGGAGAAACTCGTCGTCGGCCTGGCGGGCGGGGTCGCACCCGACGTGTTCGCCGTGAGCTCCATCACGAGCGCGCCCTTGGTGTTCCAGGGGGTCTACACGGATCTGCGGCCGTTCATAGAGAATGAGACGGAATACGATTTCAGCGACCTGCTTCCGAACGCGCTGGAACGCTGGCAGACGCCCGAAGGAATGCAGTTCGCGTTTCCCTTCGACCTCGACCTGCTTGCGCTCTTCTACAACAAGGCTATCTTTGATCAGGCCGGCATGCCCTATCCGACGGACGACTTTACCTGGGAGGCCACTTTGGAGCAAGGCAAACGGCTCACCGTGGACCGCGACGGCGACGGCCTTCCGGATCAGTACGGCTTTGCCAACGGGCATATCTCCTTGGACACGTTCGTTTGGGCCTACGGCGGCGAGTTGATCTCACCCGATTACACGACGCACGGACTGGGTACACCGGAGGCCAGGGCAGGCCTTGAGATGTTCCACGACCTGAGCCAGGCCGACGTGAACATGGCGTGGGGCGATGCCAGTCGGTTCGGTTATCCCCATCCGCCCGCGGCCTTCGGCGGCGGGCTGATCGCCATGTATCCGATCGGCGCCTGGGCGCCCAGCGCCTTCTGGAAGGATGCCGCAACGGGTCAGTACACGGTTGACTTCGACGCCGTTTTGATTCCGGGTGCAGAGGAAGGCGGCAAGGCGCTTCCGCTCGAAGGTCAGGGACTCGCCATCATGTCGACGTCGGACAAGAAGGACGCGGCGTGGGAGTTCATCAAGTTCATGGTGTCCGAGGAAGTGCAGACGGTATCTGGCCGGGATCTCGGTCAGTTCCCCGTATTGCGCTCGGTGGCCGTCTCCGACGATGCGTTCTTGGTACCCGGCGAGCCGCCGGCAAACAAGCGGGCTCTGATCGAAGCCAGCATGTATGCCCGCTTCCACCCGGTACACGCGAACTGGGAGGCGGCCTGGACGACCATACGCCAGCAGGTCTCGACCTATCTCGCTGGTACGCAGGCGCTCAGCAACGTGATCCAGACGTTGGATGAGCTCATCCCCGGCATCCTCGCCCGGTGACGGCAGTCGCTTGCAGACTGTTGCCCAAGGAGGGCTGCCCTTTACGGGCGGCTTTCCTTGGGCATCTTGGGCATTCGTGCGGTTGTCGTAGCAGACGGACGGTGCTATAATGGATGATGCACGGAAGGGGTGCCACAGTGGCGCGAGCAGCTGAGCGGCATGTTGCCACGAACCGTCGGGCTCGGTTCGACTACACAATTGAAGAAACGTACGAAGCCGGCCTCGTGCTCACCGGGACGGAAGTGAAGTCCCTGCGGGCGGGTAAGGCCAATCTGCGCGATAGTTTTGCGCGGGTCCACAACGGCGAAGTTTGGATCCACAACATGCACATCAGCCCGTACGAGTATGGCAACCGTTGGAACCACGAGCCGACGCGTACACGCAAAGCACTCATGCACCGTGCGGAAATACGTCGTCTCGCCGGTAAGATTCAGCAGCAAGGCTACACGCTCATCCCCTTGCGGCTCTATTTCAACGAGCGGGGCTTCGCTAAGGTCGAGCTTGGCCTGGCCCGTGGAAAAAAGAAGTGGGATAAGCGAGAAGAGCTTGCGCGCCGATCAGCCCAACGCGAAGTAGAACGGGCGCTCAAGGAACGTACCTTCCGTTGACGGTGCTGTTGTACGGGGGCGAGTAGTTTCGACGGAGAGTGAGTGAGTACGGGATAAGCGGGCCGAGATCCCACCAACTCGTTAAACGGTGGACCGCAAATAAGCGCCAACAACAACGCGCTTCCTGCGGCTGCCTAAGATAGCGCCGCACGCCGCTTAGCCTTCTTCCTGCGAAGTCTAGGCGGTGTCAACCCAGCAGGATAGTCGCACGCTGCATCCCGGAGGTGTGCGGCGAAGCTTTTCCGGGATAGCGGCAACGGGATCCTGCCTATGGGAGCCCTTGCCGTGAAGGTAAAGCATAGGCTACGCCCGTAGAAACCTGTGCGAGCTTCTCTTCGGACCAGGGGTGCGACTCCCCTGCGCCTCCACCATCCCATATCGGAAACAGTCAGACGGGTAGCGCAAGCTACCCGTTTGTCCTTTCGTGGGACCACAATCCAGATGAATCGTTATTTGCCTGAAGGGGAGGTCGAGCGCGATGCCGAATATGGGCTTGGCAGACGTCTAGCTGACCGAACGTCTGGCATGTGTGGGCACCCTGTTTGATGAAGACGGACTTGGGAGTAATGAGACACGGGAGGGACTGCTGTGATCCGAACCGAGGGTTTGACGAAACGGTTCGACGATCTCGTCGCCGTTGACAACCTGGATCTGCACGTGGAAAAAGGCGAGATATACGGGTTCCTCGGACCGAACGGTGCGGGCAAGACGACGACCATCATGATGTTGTTGGGACTCATCAAGCCGACGGCGGGACGCATCTGGCTGTTCGGCAAAGATTTGTCTGAGGATTACTTCAACATCAAACGGCGGATCGGCGTGCTGTCGGAGTTCCACTACCTGTACGAAGACATGACCGCCGAAGAGTACTTGCGCTTCTTCGGTGAGCTCTACGGAGTCGAAGACATCGACAACCGCATTAAAGAGGTCCTCGGCTTGGTCAATCTGTACCACCGCCGTAAGGAGCTCTTGGGCGGATACTCGAAGGGTATGAAGCAGAAGTTCAGCCTGGCCCGCACGCTTCTGCACAAGCCCGAGATTCTTATCTTGGACGAGCCCGTCTCCTCCCTGGACCCCCACGGCATTAAAGAGGTCCGCGACATCCTCTTGGAGGAGAACAGGAAGGGCACCACCATGCTGATCTCGTCGCACATTCTCTCCGAGATCGAACGCACGTGCCATCGCGTCGCCATCATCCACAAGGGCAAGCTCGTGGCCCAAGACACGATGGACGGTTTGCGCAGGAAGCTGACCGAAGAGACCGAGATGTACGTGACGGTCGAAGGCTTGACCGACGCGATCGTAGATGCATTGCGCGAACTTCCTTTCATCCGCAGCTTGAGCGTGGACGGGCAGACTGTCACGCTTAGGATGGACGCCGACAAGGACTACCGCGGGGACCTGTCCCGGAAGATCGTCGACCTCGGCGGAGTCGTGCTCGACATGCGGCGCCACGAGATGAGCCTCGAGGAAGCCTTCGTCACGATTACGGAGAAGAACATCAACCTACTCGCCAAGGAGGGATCCGCGGCATGAGCATGGCAATTCGCTTCCGATCTGCACGCATACAGGCGAAGCGGGAATTTCGTTCGACGCTGACGGGCCCCGGCATCTACGTCGTACTTTCCCTGATCTTCTTCGGGGTATCGCTGGGTTACTTCCGGAACCGGCTTCTCGAGGTTGCCGAGCAAGGCGTTATCAATATCTTGAATCCGGGCCAGACGCCGTGGTTCTATGCGATCGGCCTTGCCGCATTGTACTTGGGCGTGTGTGCGGCGATCTCGATCAGCCGCGAGCGCGATATGGGGACCTTAGAAGTGTTGTTCTACGGCCCCGTCGACAGTTTGTCCTATGTGATGGGTAAGTACGCCCAACAGATGATGGCGTTCGGCGTGGTGCTCGTCTTCGCCCTCATCAACTTCTACGTCGTGAATACCGTGACGAACCTGGGGATGTCGAACGTCTTAGGGCTGGTGGTCTTGTCCATCTTTCTGACGAGTGCCATCATCTCCTTCGGCATTTTGCTGTCTGCTCTCACTAAGCGCATGACGGTGTCGATCATCCTCTTTTTGGGCTTGAACCTGTTCTTCTTCGCCTTCACTACGGCCCACCTGTTCCTGCAGAGCCTAAGCGCTATGGGGGTCGAGCTGTCGCCCGTCTTCGTGTTCATCCGCTCGCTGCTCGACAACACGAACTTCATCGTCGAGTGGATTTCGCCCCTGTCGTACTTCCTTCGGGGCAGCCGGGCGCTCAGCATGGGCGATACGGGGCAGTATCTGTTGAGCCTTCTGTCGTCCGCCATCTACACGGTGGTCGCCCTGGCGCTTTCCGTGGGGGCGTTCAATTGGAAGGGGGTACGTCGCTGATGGTCAAGCGATTGGCAGCGGCGATACTGGCCGTCATGTTGTTCGTCGTGCCTACGGCCTTGGCCCAGTCACCGCTCACTCCCGACGAGATGGCGGCTTGGGACGAAGAGCGGTTCGAACAGCTGTCTAGCCAAGGCGATCCGGTGAAAGAGGAGCAGCTGGTCTATTCGGTCACCCCTTGGTCCGGGCCTACGATCGGCAGGGGGACCATCGCGGTAAAGAATCAGGACACGATCTACCTGATGGCGAACCGCACCAACTTGATGAACGCGCGGATTACGGATGTCTACTACTGGCCGATTACGAAAGAGTACATGGCCAACTGGAACGAGAAAAACATCACGGTCGAAGGGTCGCTGCGGATCCGCCAAGGAAATGAGATCGTCGCAACCCTCGAGCCCGAGACGTACGTGTACTACTACCGCGACACGTCAAGCGGCCTGGCTGAAGTCGTTCTGGGCGAAGAGGGCGTCCGCTTGTACGAAGAATACGACGCGGCGATGAACGAGTACTGGGACATCAGCCGGGCGTATTACGAGGCGCAAATGGAGCATTATTCCGTTCTCGACGCGATCTTGCGCCAGGTGCAGGAAACCAACGAATATGTAGCGGAAGACGAGGTGCCGAAGTCGCCGCGGCAGCCCGTTCCGCCGAGCGGTTACGTGTATGCGCCGCGTACGGCCTTTGTTGTGAACTTGCCGGCGGGCAGGTATCAGATTGAGATGGTCGATCCCGACGGCGAAGTGATCCCCGGGACGACGAAGAACCTGATCGTGTTCGAACCGCGGCGCTTAGGGGTCGCTTACGAGGTTCGGCCCGAGGCAACCTGGACGAAGTACTGGTACACGCACGATCCGGCCGAAGTGTTGTACCTGGAGGGGCGGCGGGTGTTTTATCTCCTGCCGTACGGTACCGAAGAATACAACGTGTACCAGTACAACAAGAGCCAGAATCTGCATCAGCCCCTCTACGGCGAAGGCCTTAAGAGCTCGTGGGGTTGGGTGCCGACGAACGTGATCGAGCTGGATGTTAAGCTGCAAGTGCTACGCGACGGCGAGGTAGTGCAAGAGGTACCCTTCAAGCCGTACTATGTGCAGCAGACGGCGGGCTTCGCCCTCGGGTATATCATCCACGAGTACGACCAGGACAACCCGATTATGTACAATCGGAGCCCGAGCTTCTACGGGTACAAGCTGGACCTGGAAGTGCCGAGCGGCAGCTATGAGATCCGCCTAGTGGACGCGGAAGGGAACGTGCTGCCGGGCAGCGCCCGCGAGATTCGCTCAATCCGCCGGGATCCGGGCGTTTACCGGACGATGTACCTGGTGCCGCTCATTCCCTTTGTCCTTGGCGTCGCCGTCTACATCCGGCGGCGCAGGCTGCGCCCGCGGGCGGGTACGCTTCCAGCGGCGTAAGGACTGCCTGGACGACGTGAACGAGGGGCCGTGCCGATCGTGGGCGCGGCCCTTCGTCGCGGTTGGGCCGGTCGCAGGCCGAGGGCGCCGGGAGGAGTTTCCATTCACATCGAGAAGTGCGTACAGGTATCCGTAACCCATCGTCGCTACGGAGGAATCCCGGTGTCTGGGACGCAAGCGTACGGCTCTGCGCTTCGATCAGTCCTGCGAGCATTCTGGCTCGTCTGGCTCTTGCTTCTGGCCCACTCTATCGCTTCGGGCTCCTCATTGCTCTGGGGCGAACCGCCCGTCGAAGTCCCGGTCGAGGTGCGTCTTGTCGGCACGACGCTCGTGGTGCCGGTGGACGTGGTCGAACGGTTCGGCGGTCGATTTTACGCCGACGGCGCCGTGACGATCGTGCACTTGGAAGGAAACGAGGTGCAATTCGAACCGGGCCGCGCCCACGCACTCGCCAACGGCCGAGAGGTGAGTTTGCCCTTGCCGCCGCAGATGGCCGACGACACGCTGTGGGTTCCCTTGCGTACGGCGGCGGAACACCTGCTCGAAGCTCGCATCTCCTACCGCATGGGCGACGTGCATCTTGTCCCTTGGGGTTCCGCCCGCCTTGTGGTCCGTGATCTTGCACCTTCCAAGCCCGATCTCGAGCAGGGGGACGGGAAGAAGCAGGAGCCGGATCCGGAGCCCGCAGGAACGGCCGGGTCCGAGCCGACCTTACTCCCCGAGCCGCACGTTGAACTGGCACAGACCAGTGAATCCGAACCGTCCATCGACCTCCGGCAAGTCCCCCAGGCGGAGCAGCCCGTCGAACCCGAGCCGACCGTCGGACCCGAAGACTCTCGTGAACCGGAACCGCCGGGCGAGGCTGAGGACGGCCTCAGCACAGATCCGCACGGGGAGCCCGCGTTACGGGACGTACCCGGGGGGGAACCGCCGGAGCCCGGAGAGTCGGAGCCGCCGGCCGAGCCAGAGCGACAGGCCGAACCGGAGACGCGGTCCGAGCCCGATCCTGAGCAGGAGCTCGGAAGCGACGAGCTTTCCGCACCGGAACCGAACGTGGAACCGGGGGTAGAGGGGCAACGGACGGAGGAACCCGCTGTGCCCGTCACCCCGGCGGAACATGAGCGGGTGCCTGACGTTTCCGCACCCGTCGGGCAGGCAGGTGCTTTAGCGCAGGGGGCCGCAGCGCGCGCCCTGCAACTCGTCCAGGTGGCCCAGGTGGGCGGGGGAGCGATGACACGCTACGTACGGCTCGATGCACCCGTGCCGCCTCGTCTCAGGGTCGGTTTGCCGGCGGACGCGACGCCCCTGCCGGCAATCGAGCTGCCCCCGGTCAAACCCACGGCGCTCCGGGCAGAACGCATGGATTGGATCGAAGCGCAGCTCACCCAGGGACCGGGGGGCCGCGAGGCTCTGCACATTAAAGCGTCGAAGCCCTTCAGCTACAACACGTTCTTGCTGACCGATCCGGCGCGCCTTGTCATCGACTTAACGGGGCTGGACACGGGACATGCGGCCGAGCCGCTGGTCGTCTACGGGCCCAACATGCAGCGCGTGCGCCTAAATCAATACGAGCCCTACGTAGTCCGCCTGGTCATCGATCTTGCCGACGCGGTAGGTTACGCGGTGGAGGAGGGACCCGAGGGCGAGGTCACCGTCATTCTCAACCACATGCTGCGGAGCGTGCGCGGCAAGTTCGACACGGTCTCGGGTACAGTCCATCTCGACGTGCCGCGGGAGACCGAATACCGGGTCTTGCGCCTGGCTGATCCCGAGCGGCTCGTAGTGGATCTTTACGACACGACGCTCGCTCCTGACGTCGTGGCCGATCTCCCCGCCGAAGGACCCGTGAAGAATTGGCGGATGCAGCAGTTCGACCCGTCGACGACCCGGATCGTCTTCGAAGTTGAGCGGCACCTGGATATCGCGGCGCTCGCTCAGTACGACAGCCTTTCCTTCTTCATCGGACACCAGGTGCGCGGGGTCGGCTATGCGGCTTTGCCCGGCATCGGTCTGGCCGTCCACCTAGCGGGCGCTCAGCTGCCCGACGCCAGCGTCATGTACTTAGTGGAGCCCGATCGCCTCGTCATCGACTTGCCCGGTACCGTGCTCGCGGATCCTCTTTTGGATACGGTCATCGATGAGCGTCTTGCCTGGCGTATCCGGACCGGTCAACACCCCGCGATGGTGCGCGTGGTTTTTGACTTGGTCGGAGCGGTCGAGTACGAGGTGCTCCGCCTGCCCAACGATCAGGGTTTGGCCGTCGTCATGCTGCCTCCGTCGCTCGCGGGCCGGTCCGTGTTCCTCGATCCCGGACACGGCGGGCACGATCCCGGTACTATGGGCCGTGTCCTCGGCTTGATGGAAAAGGACATCGTCCTAGACGTTGCACTGCGGCTGCGTGAGCTGCTCGAGGCCGCCGGGGCTACGGTGCACATGTCCCGCGTCGGCGATACGTTCGTCGAGGTAAACTACCGTCCCGTGTTGGCCCGCAGCGCCGGCGCCGACGTGTTTCTTAGTATTCACGCGAACGCCGCTCCCTCGGGCAACGACGCAGGAGGCACTGAAACCTTTATTTACACGAGACCGAACCACCCGGACAACGCCCGGTTCGCCTCGGCCGTCCACCGCCATTTGGTGTCGGCCATCGGACTGACGAACCGGGGCATAAAGCAGGCCAACTTCGGCGTGTTGCGAAATTCGTTCATACCGTCGGCCCTCGTCGAGATCGCGTTTTTGAGCCGGAGCGAAGAGGAGGCGCTCCTGAACGAAGCCTGGTTCAGACAGCAAGTTGCCCAGGGGCTCTTTAACGGTCTTGTAGCTTACTTCAATGAAGGCGCTTCGCGGGCGGCGCGGCTCAGTCCCGAGGAGCGGCTCCGGGTCGAGCAGGGAATTCTAGAGGCTTTGCGGAATGACGCCTTCAACTATCTACCGGTCGGTACGGAAAGCGGTGGGAGTGGAGCGGGTGCCGTGCGTGTGCAGCCGCTAATCGGGGGGTGAGGGTGTGCAATCCGGACGGTGGTGGGAACGTGCTCTCGTCGTTGGGCTCTTGATCGCTATCGTGCTGATCGCGGTGTGGGATTACAAGCGAACCGATGAAACGTGGCTTGGGCGCGTAGACTATGTGACGCTCTACTTCTCGAACGAGGATGCGACCGGACTGGTTGCGGAGAACCGTCCAATCCGTTCCGCCGACGATCCCATCGAGCGCACCTTGGAAGGGCTGCTCGCAGGTCCTGAGACGCCTCATTTCCTGCGGACGATCCCGCCCGGTGTAAAGGTGTTAGGTTACCGGCTGGAAGGAACCACGCTTTACGTCGATTTTAGCGAGGAGCTTCGGACAAATCACTGGGGCGGCAGTACGGGGGAGATCATGACGGTTTACTCCATCGTCAATTCCCTCACTTCCGTTCCCGGTGTCGAGCTGGTCGTCATCTTGTTAGAGGGTGAATTGCAGGAAACTTTGGTCGGCCACTTGATCTTGGACGAACCTCTGGCCCGCGACGAAAGCCTCATCATCAAAGGTTGACGTCATGGCCCGGGGGCTCAAGGGTGTGAACCGTAGGCCACTGCGGGTCATAGTCTAGGAATCCGTAAGCCGCGGCCGACCTGATCCGTGTCGCGGATCGTGGTAGAGAGGGGGGCGCTGAACCTGACAACGACGGTCTCAAGCTGGCGGTTCAGCGCACGGGTATGACGTGGAATGGACGAGAAGTCGCTGTCATCGGCCTTGGGCTGAGTAATACGGCACTCATACGGTACCTGGTCCGCCAGGGAGCGCGTGTCACCGGGTGCGACCGCCTGACCGCCGAGCGCCTAGGACCCCGCTATGAACAGCTGAGGGCTCTGGGCATTCGCTTTCAGTTGGGGGAAGGGTACTTAGACGACCTGGACCGCTTCCACATGCTGTTCGTGACGCCGGGTATGCGCAAAGACTTGCCGGAACTCGTGGCGGCACGCAAGAAGGGCGTGCGGATCAGCAGCGAGACGGAGCTGTTCTTGTCGCTATGCCGGGCGCGCACCATCGGCATCACCGGCTCAAGCGGGAAGACGACGACTACGACGCTCGTCGGTGAAATCTTAGCCGCTGCCGGTTACGACGTGGTCGTGGGCGGCAACATCGGCCGGCCCCTTATCGACGAAGTCGACCGCTTGCATGAGGGACAATGGGTAGTGTTGGAGCTGTCCAGTTTCCAGCTTGAAACGGTAACCCGCTCGCCGAATATCGCCGTCGTCACGAACATCGCCCCGAATCATCTGGACGTACACGGCAACATGGCCGCTTATGTGAAGGCGAAAAAGCGGATTTACCGCTTCCAGGAACCGAACGACTGGCTCGTGCTGAACCACGAGGATGCGTGGGCCGACGAGATGGAGCTGGAAGCACCGGGAAACGTGCGCCGTTTCAGCCGGGCGGGGTCGGTAGTCCAAGGTGCCTTCGTGGACGGTGAACGGATCGTCCTGGCCCGCTCCGCTCAGCGCCGTAGAACGCTGGAGCAAGTGTGCAGCGTGCGGGACATCCGCCTTTTAGGCGAGCACAACGTGGAAAACGTGCTGGCCGCCGTCACCGTGGCCGACCTTTGCGGTGTGCGGCTCAGCACGGTGCGCGACGTGGTATCCAGCTTCACGGGCGTCCGGCACCGGCTCGAACTCGTGCGCGAAGCCATGGGAGTGAAGTACTACAACGACTCCATAGCGACTACGCCGGAACGGGCGGCAGCGGGAATCCGGGCGTTTTCACAGCCGGTTATTTTGATCGCCGGCGGTTACGATAAAGGGCTCGGTTTCGAAGAACTGGCCGTGGCCATATGTGAAGGACCGGTGAAGGCGGTCATCACGATGGGTGACACCGCAGAAAGCATCGCGGAAGCCATCAGAGCGTGCGGCCGGGGCCGTCAGCCCCAGGTAGAAAGGGCTCCGGATTTTGACGCGGCCGTGCGGCGAGCGCATGCCTTAGCCGCCGCAGGAGACGTCGTCCTGCTAAGCCCGGGATGCGCAAGCTACGGCATGTTTCGTAACTTCGAGGAACGCGGGGAGCGGTTTCAGCAGCTGGTGCTCGAGCTGACGGAGCAGGCGGTTTCCGCGCCGCCGCGGCCATCCGACTAATAAATTCCAGGTTTTGAGGAGGAAACTTCTTGAGCAGAGTAGATGGGCGTCGCCCCGATGAACCGCGGCCGCTTGTGATCGAGAGAAACTATCTGATGCATCCGTACGGTTCGGTGCTCGTGTCGATGGGCAACACGCGGGTGCTTTGCACCGTCACGGTGGAGGACCGGGTACCACAATGGCTGAGGGGAGCAGGCCAGGGCTGGATTACGGCTGAATATAATATGCTGCCCGGCTCAACGCACACCAGAACCGCACGCGAGTCGGCGAAAGGGCGGATCGGAGGCCGCACCCACGAGATACAAAGGCTGATCGGACGTAGCATGCGGGCGGTCGTCGACTTAAGCATGCTGGGCGAACGTACCTTGTGGGTCGACTGCGACGTCATTCAGGCGGACGGGGGCACCCGCACCGCGTCAATTACCGGCGCCTACGTCGCCTTGGTCGACGCCTTGGAACGGCTGCGCCGGGAACAAGGCTGGGACAGGCTGCCGGTTACCGAGTGGCTGGCTGCCATCAGCGTCGGCATCGTCGACGGTGAGCCCCTGCTCGATCTTTGCTATGAGGAGGACGTGCGGGCTCAGGTGGACATGAATCTCGTCATGACCGGCGATGGACGGGTCGTTGAAATCCAGGGAACGGCCGAGCAGGAGCCCTTCACGGTACAGGAGATGGGACGACTTTTCGGCCTGGCAGCCCGGGGCGTACAGCAACTGATCGCAGAACAACGCAGAGTGCTAGGTCCCTTGGCTGCTGCGGTCGGCCGTGACAACGCATGATGCGGACTCTAGTCGTGGCCTCGCGCAATCCGAAAAAGGTACAGGAGCTGCAGCGGTTGCTGGAAGGATTGCCCTATCTCGTCCAGTCTCTCGCTGCCTATCCCGGGATGCCTGAAGTCGTCGAAGACGGCGCTACATTTCAGGAGAATGCCCGGCTGAAGGCTTTGGCCGCGGCGTCTTACACCGGGGAACTCGCGATCGCGGACGACAGCGGCCTGGAAGTGGACGCGCTAGGCGGCGAGCCGGGAGTGCTCTCGGCGCGCTACTCCGGCGTCGACGATCCGCAAGCTCGCGACGTCGCGAACAATGCGTTGCTCCTGGAAAGGCTTGCCGGAGTTCCGCATGCAAGGCGTACGGCGCGCTTTGTTTGCGCCGTGGCCGTTGCCGATCCGACAGGTGTGTTGTGGGAGGGGGCAGGATACGTCGAAGGACGGATCGCGACGGAGGAGCGGGGACCGAAGGATGCCTTCGGGTACGATCCGATCTTTTTGCCGGAAGGCTCGGACCGGACCTTTGCCGAGATGACGGCCGAGGAAAAGGACGCAATCAGCCACCGGGGGCGCGCCCTGGCTCTGGCGAAGGAGTTTCTCAGAAGCTTGACGTGAAGGGTTCGAAAATGGTACTATACACATTGTGACAGCGAGGCGGCCACGGAGTGCACGGTCCGCAGGGCAGCGGGGCGTGGCGCAGCTTGGCTAGCGCGCCTGCTTTGGGAGCAGGAGGTCGCGAGTTCAAATCTCGCCGCCCCGACCAGTTCGCGAGCATTACCTTGCACAGACGCACGTAACAACGTATAATACTAGACGCAGGCGGGTGTAGCTCAATGGTAGAGCCCTGGCCTTCCAAGCCAGTGGTGGGGGTTCGATTCCCCTCACCCGCTCCACGTCACACGTGCGCCTGTAGCTCAGGGGACAGAGCAGGAGCCTTCTAAGCTCTTGGCCGGGGGTTCGAATCCTCCCAGGCGCACCACGGTGTATGGTGGGTGTAGCTCAGCTGGTTAGAGCGCCAGGTTGTGGCCCTGGAGGTCGTGGGTTCAAGTCCCATCACTCACCCCAGCGGAAGACCCCGCACAGCGGGGTCTTCCTTATGTTGCTTTTGACCTACGAGGATGGGATCTCCTAACCGTTGACAGCCCACTATCATATGGCTAGAATGATAGCGACGATGACTCCGGAAGGCCGTAGACACGCATGCAATCCCCATTGAGCCGTGCGAGAGTGGCGGAACAGGTATACGCGCACGCCTTAGGAGCGTGTGCCTTCGGGCATGGGGGTTCGATTCCCCCCTCTCGCACCATCCGTTCCACATTCTCCCCACGATTCTGTCTTTTTCTCTTTCTGGAAGGAGTTTGTACATAGTGAAAGCGACCGTAGAGAGGCTGGAGAACGACCGTGTCAAACTGGAGATCGAGGTCGATCGGGAGCGCGTCGAGACTGCCCTCGAGCGAGCTTACCGAAAAGTCGTCCGTAATGTGACGGTCCCGGGCTTCCGCAAAGGCAAGGTGCCCCGCCCCATACTCGAGCGCATGTTCGGCACCGAGGTGCTGTACGAGGATGCCCTCGACGAGCTCATACCGGAGGCGTACACGGCCGCGATCGAAGAAAACGGCTTGGAGCCGATTGACCAACCCGAAATCGACGTCATCGAGCTGGCGGCCGGCAAACCATTTCGGTTCAGCGCCCTCGTGCAGCTGAAGCCCGAGGTCAAGCTCGGCGAGTACAAAGGCGTTCCGGTGACGCGCAAGGTGCGCGTCGTCACGGACGACATGATCGACGATGTGCTCGAGCAGTATCGCCAGCGGCAGGCACAACTGGTGGAAGCCGGGCGCGACGTGGTCGAAAAAGGAGACTTCGTGCGCATCGACTTCGAGGGTTTCAAGGACGGCGTGCCCTTCCAAGGAGGCGCGGCCAAAGACTTTGTGCTTGAGGTCGGCTCGGGCCAAATGGTCGCCGGTTTTGAGGAGCAGCTTATCGGGGCTAAGGTGGGCGATCAGGTAGACGTCCGCATCACCTTTCCGGCCGACTACCATAACAAGGAGCTTGCAGGTCAAGACGCCGTTTTCCAGGTTACGGTACACGACATCAAAGTCCGGGAACTGCCCGACCTAGACGATGAGTTCGCCAAGAGCGTGAGCGACAAAGAGACTTTGGCGGAATTGCGGGACGAAATTCGGGAGACGCTGGAGAAGGAGTTCGCGCGGCGAGCCGACCTCGATTTGCGCGAGGATCTTATTAAGGCGGTTACGGAGCGCTGTGAGGTCCACGTCCCGCACGTGCTGATCCACCGTCACAGCCACCAGCTCGCTCACGAGTTTCTGGAAGGGCTGCTCATGCAAGGGGTCGATCCGCGCCAGTACCTGGAACGGACCGGTCTCACCTTTGAGGACGTGGAGAAGCGGTTCGAATCCGAGGCCGAGGAGCGGGCGAAGTCGATGCTGGTGCTGGAAGCCATCGGTGCGGCTGAGGGCATCGTCGTCACGGATGAGGAGATCGATGCCCGGATCGACGAACTGGTCGGCGAAGACGGCAGCGACGCCTACCGCGAGCGGTTGAACCAGGCCGAGTCTCGCGAACGCATCGCCTCGACGCTGCAGATCGACAAGATCCTCGATTTTCTCGTCGAGCACGCACAGGTGTCGGAGGAGGTCGTCGGCGATCAGAGTGAAGGGGACGAGCCTGACGCCGGGTCCCCGGGCGAGGAGCAGACCGACGCGTAAGGGGCCGATACGGGGAGCGTTCACTTCACCTTTTGCCTTCCCGAGCTGCGCATACCGATGAAGAAGGGAAGAGAGACTATGGGTACGCTCATTCCGATGGTGGTCGAACAGACGAGTAGGGGCGAACGGGCCTACGACATCTACTCCAGGTTGCTGAAAGAGCGTATCATCTTCCTGGGCGGGCCCATCGACGATGACGTCGCGAACCTCGTCATCGCTCAGCTTCTGTACTTGGAGGCAGAAGACCCGGAAAAGGACATCACCCTGTACATCAACAGCCCCGGCGGCGTGGTCTACTCCGGCCTGGCAATTTACGACACCATGCAGTATATTCGTCCCGACGTGGCCACATACTGCGTGGGGATGGCCGCGAGCATGGCGGCAATCCTTCTCGCGGCCGGAGCGCCGGGTAAACGGTATACGCTCCCGACCTCGCGCATCATGATTCACCAACCCCTGGGCGGGGCCCGAGGTCAGGCCACCGATGTCGAGATTGAGGCGCGTGAGATCTTGCGTCTGAAATCTATTGCCAATGAGATACTGGCCCGGCACACGGGTCAACCGTTAGAGAGGGTCGAGAAGGATACGGACCGCAACTTTTATATGTCTGCCGACGAGGCAGTTGCATACGGTGTGGTCGATAAGATCCTGTCGTCAGCCCGAGATCGAGAGAAGGCCTGATGGCGCCCTCGTCCAATGAGGTGATCTAACCGAATGTCACGTTTCGCCGATGAGAAGGGTCAGCTGAAATGCTCTTTCTGCGGCAAAGAGCAGGAGCAAGTAAAGAAGCTGATTGCGGGTCCGGGCGTCTACATTTGCGACGAATGCATCGAGCTGTGCAACGAGATTATCGAGGAAGAATTCAACGAAGATGTGGACGTAGAGCTGAGCAACATCCCGCGTCCACGGGAGATAACCGAGATCCTCGATCAACACGTTATCGGGCAGGATCGGGCCAAGCGCGCGCTGGCCGTCGCCGTGTACAACCACTATAAGCGCATCAACGCAAATATGAAGAACGACGACGTCGAGCTGCAAAAGAGCAACATTTTGCTGCTCGGCCCGACGGGTTCCGGCAAGACGCTTCTTGCTCAGACCCTGGCCAGGATTCTTAACGTTCCGTTTGCCATCGCCGACGCCACGGCGCTCACTGAAGCCGGCTACGTGGGCGAGGACGTCGAGAACATCCTGCTCAAACTGATTCAGGCGGCCGACTACGATGTGGAACGAGCCGAGAAGGGCATTATCTACATCGATGAAGTCGACAAGATCGCGCGCAAGAGCGAGAACCCGTCGATCACGAGGGATGTCTCGGGCGAAGGCGTACAGCAGGCTCTGCTGAAGATCCTGGAGGGAACCGTAGCCAGCGTTCCGCCCCAGGGCGGGCGCAAACATCCCCACCAGGAGTTTATTCAGATCGATACGACGAACATACTGTTCATTTGCGGCGGCGCCTTCGACGGCATCGAAAAGATCATCGAACGGCGTACGCGCAGCAGGAGCATGGGCTTCGGCGCCGACGTCAAGCCGCGGGAGGAGAAGGCCATAGGCGATCTGCTGCGCCAGGTTATGCCCGAGGACTTGCTCAAGTACGGGCTCATTCCCGAGTTCGTCGGCCGGCTACCGGTCGTCGTGACGCTCGACGCGCTGACCGAGCAGGATCTTGTGCGCATTTTGACCGAACCGAAAAATGCGTTGGTCAAACAATTCAAGAAGCTCTTCGAGCTCGACGGGGTGGAGCTCGAGTTCACGGAGGATGCCCTGCTGGCCATCGCGCGGAAGGCGATGGACCTGAACACGGGTGCCCGTGGCCTGCGGGCGATTATGGAAGATACCATGCTCGACATTATGTACGAACTGCCGTCGCAGGATGACGTGAAGAAGTGCGTCATCACGGCCGCGGTCATCGGAGGCAGTGAACCGCCCCGTCTGCTGCGCAACCGCAAAGAAAAGAAGGAAGAGACCGCGTAACGCACGTGTGCCCGTACCGTGACGCAAAAAGCCCGGAGGACCGCATCCTCCGGGCTTTCTTGTGCCCTCGGTGCACCCTGTGCTTCGGGCGGCGCTCCGGCGGGGTCCCCGGCGCGCCTGCTCGGCTTTTCTGCACTCCCTACCCGCCGCAGGCGGTTAACGCTGTGGCCGCGAGGCCATACTAGGCGCGTAGCTACAGGGAGGGAGTCGCATGAGCTTGGGCCATGCCTTTGTGCTGATTAACCTGTTTTTCGCGATCGTCATCGGGCTGTACTTTTGGAACTTGCTGCGGCAGCAACAGTCGAACAAGTCGGCGGTGGACCGGGAGTCGCGCAAGGAGATGGAAAAGCTTCACCGGATGCAGCGGGTCGCGCTGACGGAGCCCTTGGCCGAGAAGACGCGCCCGGCCTCCTTCGACGAGATCGTCGGCCAAAACGACGGTTTGAAGGCACTCCGGGCGGCCCTCTGCGGCCCCAATCCGCAACATGTGATCATCTACGGGCCGCCCGGTGTGGGAAAGACGGCGGCTGCTCGCCTCGTTCTCGAAGAGGCGAAGCGCAATCCGCTGTCTCCCTTTACGGAAAGCGCAGCGTTTGTCGAGGTGGACGCCACGACGGCCCGGTTTGACGACCGGGGCATCGCCGACCCGCTCATGGGCTCCGTCCACGATCCCATCTATCAAGGCGCCGGACCCTTGGGAATCGCCGGTATACCGCAGCCGAAGCCGGGCGCGGTGAC
>JAAYLA010000358.1 GCA_012522135.1 Bacillota bacterium
ACCGGGTTCCAGCCGCGCGCCTCGAGTCCCAGGCCCTGGACGAACTTCACCAGCTCTTCGGTCAGGTGGTCGTAGCGGATGCCGACTCCGCTCGCTCCGATCCGGGCCGCCTGCTCGATCTCCTCCCGCGACGGATTCGCGGTCGGCAGCCCCACGTCGATGCCGGGCAGGATCTCCTTCGCCCGCGTGGCCGTCTCCAGCTTCGCCGTGATACAGACGAGCTCGACCACATCGTGGTCGCGGATCTCCTCTAGGACCGTCTCTAGCGCAGCGGGATCTTTGATCTCCACCTCGGAGGGTATCCCCGTCTGTTTCAAGAAGGCCAGGTACTCGCCTAGCAGGGGAACCTTCTCACCTCCGCCGGCGTCGAGGGCACGGATCTCCTCCAGGATCAGATCGCTCACCCGCCCCGTACCGTTCGTCGTTCGGTCTACGGTCGCGTCGTGCATGAGAACGGCATGGCCCTCTTCGCTCAGGCGCACGTCACAATCCAACCTGTCGACGCCAAGCTCCCCCGCGAGCCGGAAGCTGGGGATCGTGTTCTCCGGCCGGATGCCCGCAGCGCCACGATGGCCTACGATATAAACCATTATCAATTACCTCCCAAGGACTCTGGCTAGGTGCAAACACGTTTTGCAATACTTCCGTCTCCGCAAGGCCACGAATCAACGGGACTGCGGGTGCACGTGAACCTTCATCGGTGCCTTGCCCTGCCGCATGAGCTCAAGCGCCGCGGGCAGTTCCTTCAGCCCTACGGTCATGCCGATCAAGGGTGCTATCCGGATCGCTTCCGTCTCCAAGAGCTCGATGGCCGGCTGGAACGTCTTCCGCAAGGCGAACGCTCCGATGATCTCAAGGTCCCTCCGGTAGATTTCGTACGGACTCCAGCGGATGATGCTCTCGTTCGGGCACACGCCGAAGAGCAGGAACCGGCCCCCCGTCTTCACATGGCTCAGCGCTCCCTACACGGCGGCCGGAACTCCCGTCGCATCGATGACCACGTCGAAACCCCGCGGCTCGATTTCCCGCAGGGCGCCATCGACGTCTGCTTCACCCGCATGCAACACGTAATCGGCACCCAACTGCTTGGCCAGGTCCAGCCGCTCCGGGCGCAGGTCGGTGATGGTCACGTTGGCGCAGCCGGAATGCTTGGCCATCTGCAGGTGAAGCAGGCCGATCGGACCCGCGCCGTGGATCAGGACCGAGTCGCCCATGCGGACCCGGGCCCTCCTTTGCCCGTACACGACGCACGACAGAGGTTCCACGAAGGCTCCCTCGGTGAAGGTCAGCGAACCGATGTGGTGGACGCTCGCCTCGGGCACGGCCACGTATTCGGCAAAGGCGCCCGGCAGGGTCACGCCGATGGCCTCCCACGCCTCACAGTGGTTCTGCATGTCGCGCCGGCAGTAGTAGCACCGGTCGCAGTACAGGTTCGGGTCGACGGTGACGTGATCCCCGGGTTTGCAGGACGTCACCCCGGGTCCGACCTCCACGACGACGCCGGCAAACTCGTGGCCCGGGATCAGGGGATACTTGGGCTCATACCCGCCTTCCATAAGATGAATGTCGGTGCCGCAGACCCCGGCCGACTCGACGCGAATGAGCACGTCGTACGGTTTGACGGAAGGCTTGGGCACATCTTCAACGGCAACGGCATAGGGCTCTCGAAAGACAACTGCTTGCATGGCCTCCACTCCTCGTTGCGACGGCTTCCGTCCTTACTTAACGACCCATCTTGCCCGAACAACTGATTCGGTCTACACTTAACCTGTCCGCGTCCCTTCTTCTTCCATGATATATTGATGCACGGCCGGAAACAATCCTCGATGTAAAAACTTTCTTGTGCTATGCTTACAAGGGAGACGCGGTTCCGACTCGGTCCCGCCCGGACCGTCCTGAAGGAGCGTGGTGTTTGGTTGAAGACGGGCAACTTGGCGGATCTGCAGGACCACAACTTAAGCAGGATTTTGGAACTTTTGCGGGAGAACGAGGGCATCTCGCGGCAGGACCTGGTGGAGATGACGGGGCTGAGCGCTTCCGGCGTGTCGAAGCTGGTCGGCGCCTTAATCGACAAGGGCCTTGTGGTGGAAGATACGGTCATCAGCCGGAACAAGGGCCGGCGCGCCATCAGCCTGAAACTGAACCCAAACTCCGTCCATGCGGTGGGAGTGCGTCTGGCTCGCCATTATGTACAGTGCGGGCTTTTCAATGTGTACGGCCAGGCGCTTTTTACCACGGCCCGGGAGTTCCAGACGCGCTTACTCGCGGAAGTCTAGGATACGCTCGAGGATTTGATCGACCAAACGCTGCAGGAGGCCGCGGCGCGCCGGCTCAAAGTGGTGGGGATCGGAGTGAGCGCACCCGGGCCCTTGTTCTCGCACGAAGGCCGTATCGTGCTCACCTCCAACTACCCGGAGTGGACCGACTTTTCGGTGAGGGAGTTCCTCGCCTCGCGCTTCGACATGCCCGTCCACGTGGAGCACGACGCCAATGTGAGCGTCCTCGCCGAGAAGTGGTTCGGAAAGGGCGTGGGTTCGAACAATTTAGTGTACGTCGTGGTGGACCGCGGCGTCGGCGCAGGCATCTTCTACGACGGCCAGCTGTACCGGGGGCATCACGGCATCGCGGGCGAGATCGGCCACACGACCATCTGCTACGACGGGCCCCAGTGCGAGTGCGGCAACCGCGGCTGCCTGGAGATGTACTGCTCGAGTTTCGCCGTCTTGACCCAAGCCCGCGACGTGCTCGGTGCGGACGCTCAGGACGGGCAGCTGACGATCGACGCGGTGACGCATCTCGTCCGGGAAGGGGACCCGCGGGCCCTGCACCTTATGACCGAAGCCGGTTGTTTCCTGGTCATCGGCGTGGCGAACCTCTTCAACGCGTACAACCCCGAACGCATCATCCTGGGCGGCGAGATGATCAAGGCAGGCGAGCCGTGGTTCGAAGCGGTGAAGGAGTCCGTGCGGCAGCGCACTTTACCCGAGGTATACGCCGGCACGCAGATTTACATGTCGGAGCTCGAGACCGATCCCGCCTTCCTGGGAACCGGATCGCTCGTGATTTCCGCAGCATTTGAGAATGTGTCGGAACTGGAGATGAGCTCAGCGACGGCCGAGTGAGGGCGCAGGGACTGCAG
>JAAYLA010000359.1 GCA_012522135.1 Bacillota bacterium
GGGGTGGCCTCACCTACATGTGGTGGGACCGCTGGTACAATGTGTATAAAGCGTTCGACGGTTCCGGCTCTCCCCTGCTCTATTACGTGCACGTCGCGCTGCCTCCCCGTGTGAGCGAAGGCGGGCGCCGCATCACATACGTGGACCTCGAATTGGACGTCGTCATGGAGGCGGACGGTACGGTGCGCGTCGTCGACGAAGATGAGTTTCGGGCGGCACGAGATCTTTACGGTTATTCCGATGAGCTCGTGGCCAGGGCGCAGGCGACGGCCGAGGCGGTGCGGCGTCTCCTCCTCGCAGCGCGTGCGCCCTGGGAGGAGTTCGAGCAGGAGGCGCGTTGAAGTGTTTTATCTGCAGAACGGCCGATGGCACTGCGACTGCGGCCGGCGGCTCGGCGAAGAGGAACTCTCACAGGGTCAGTGCGGCCCCTGTCGCGAAGCGGGAGTGCCGGCACCGAGCCGCAGAGCCGTTGAACTCGTCAGGGCAGGCCGCGTCCTGGACATGCGGGATGAGCGCTGGCGCACGGCTTGTCCGCGTTAGACGGGCGAGGGCCGCGCCGACTCCAGTTCGGACTTGGTAAACAGACTAAACATCTCCCAGCCTGCCGCCTTAATATTGTCGCGCCCGCCGCTTTCCCGGTCGATCACGCACAGGACGCCGACGATCGTTGCGCCGAGGCCTTCCAATGCTTTGCCCGACGCGACGACCTGGCCTCCAGATGTGATCACGTCCTCGACGATGAGCAACCGTTCGCCCGCGATGTTGCCGCCTTCTGCGAGTTGCCGCGTGCCGTAGGGCTTTGCTTCTTTCCGTACAAACAGGCTCGGTAGTCCTGTTTCCAGACTCAGTACGGTGGCGAGGGGAATGCCGCCCATCTCCAGGCCGGCCAGCTTCGTCGTGTCAGCGGGTACCAGCGCCTTCATGTGCCGCCCGATCTCCGCCAGTAGCCGAGGGTCTGACTCAAACCGGTACTTGTCGAAATACTCGTTACTCACCTGACCGGAACGCAGCACAAAGGTTCCGGTCAAGTGCGCTGCTTCGTAGATGCGTCGCGCGAGTTCCGTTCGGTCCATCACATCCGATCTTCCTTTCCGCCTTCCTTGCCAAGCCGGCCTTAAGCGTTCACCCCTAAGACGCCTCCTGCGACGCCCGCGGCAAGTCCGTACAGCAAGTCGAGCAAACCTTTTCCTTGTAGCAGCGCTCCGAACGTCATCCCGTCCGTGAACAGAAAGGCGAGGAGCACGGTGTAGAGGATGCCGACGGCACCGCCGTGCAACCATCCAAAAGACCGGGCGCGCCTGGCGGCCAAGATTCCTCCCAGAGCGATGCTGATATAGTGAAATGCTCCCAAATACGAGGGAAAAGACTCCCAACCGGCCAGTGTAATGATGGTGCTGAGCACGAGCGATATGATCAGCGCGATGCCTAAGCTGACCAGCGTACCCTTCAAGACGGCTCCGGGTGCAAAGCCAAGCCGTCCGCCTCCGCCGCCACTTCGTGCCGCCAGCATATCACACCACCCTCTCCTGCCCTCGCCTCGGATCCGTAGGTCCGGGCGTCTTTTCGTCCGTTCGATGTGTATGCGTCCGCCGGGGCTCTTAGTCAAGAAAGAACGGGCCTCGGTGCGGTGACCGAAACCCGTCCCCGTCCGGAATCAGCAGGCCGCGTTCCGGTCGCTACGAGGCCCTTTCATTCTTAGCCTCTTCGATGACCTTCTGTTGAATGTTGGCCGGCACCTCTTCGTACGCGGCAAATTCGGCGGTGAACGTGCCGCGTCCTTGGGTGATCGAGCGCAGATCGACGCCGTAGCGGAACACCTCGGCCTGCGGCACCTGAGCCCGAATGCGCTGCATCTTGCCGGCGGGCTCCATACCCAAAATGCGGCCCCGCTTCTTGTTCAGATCAGACATCACATCGCCCATGAACGCTTCGGGCACAAGAATCTCCATGTTGACGATGGGTTCCAGGAGCAC
>JAAYLA010000360.1 GCA_012522135.1 Bacillota bacterium
CACCTCTGCCGACCACCTCCTTACGTGCAGGCACCGAAGTCGGAACGAGCTAGCCCCCCACTATGACAGAATCGACCACCGTTTTCCGTCTCTTCTGTCGGCAATGATCCGAGGACGATCCAGACTGTCTTCGAGCCTCGGAGTGTACAGCTTTGTTGCTGCCTCCAGCACAGATCGTAGCAGCTCAAATAACATGTCCGGCCGGTTCGGTCAGAGCACTGCTGCGGTTTGACTCGTAGGCACCATTCTGAAACGCGGTAGGCGGCCTGTTGAAACGTTGACGGAAGAGACGGGAGAAGTAGTTGGGATCGCGGTAACCGACCGAAAGGGCTGTCTCTTTCACCGACACGCCGCAGCGGAGCAGGTGCCGCGCGCGCTGCAGACGCACTTTGGTCAGTTAGGCGTAGGGCGTCATGCCGTACGTTTCCCGGAAGGAGCGCCTCAGCTGTTCGACGGATGTGCCGAGGAAAGCCGCCATGTCGGTTACTGTGAGGGGCTCTGAGAAGTTCTTCTCGATGAACCGACGAGTTTGGTTGGCCAGATCTCCTGCGCTTTGGGAAGGCTGCTCGGACAGGGGGGAATAAGTTTGTGCGACGGAATCGAAAATGGCGAAACAACAAGAGATGCTTGACCAGATACTCGCATCGGACCGGTTCTTCAGCAGCTGGAGCAGTCGTTCGAGAAGGCGCTTTTCCTTCGGCGGCATCGACGGACGGCGCAGGATGAACGCCGTATCGGAGCAACTGAGCCGCTTGAGGATTCCCCGTCCCCCTTCGCCGCTGAAACTCATCCAATAGTGCTCCAGTGGACTGTGGGGCATGCTCCACCAGCTGCAGGTCTCGTCGGCGAAGAACCCAACCACGTCGCCGGCTGAGAAAGGGCTTGTGCCACGGGCCGTCTGCAGCACGCCGGCACCTCGCACGATGAACATCATCACGTGGGCATCGCCCATGACCGACTCTTTGCGGTAGCTCGGCAGCGTCTTGGTGTGGCCCGCCCGCAGTGGCAAAAAGTCCAGACCTGGTATTGCATCATGGAGGGGGTTGGTGAAGTAGACCACCTTCTCCTCCATTTCGCTGTTGTTTACCGGGTCGTCAGAGTGATCGCGTCGCATGCGCATCAACTCCCGCTCGGGGGAACTCACGCTTCCGGTACCGTTCGTTTTCGGTGACTGGCACTCAGAAAAATGGAGAAAGGCTCGGCAACGCCACGATCCGGCCCACGGGACGGCCCGTCGGCCTGGCCCTCAACGACTGCACCACCGGTACGGGAACTCTCGTCACCGTGCGTGCGACAACAGACGTACTGGGACACGCCGTCAACTGAGTCGAACGACACTGCGTGTCAAACTCTTTGCGCGTCAAATTCTTAAAGATAATCTTCAACGACGGACCGTACAAACCTCTGGAGAAATGCTACAAACATCTGGACAAAAAGTGTGCACCTAGGTAGCCGAGGCCACCACGGGCACTTGAGGCTGCTTGAAAGCGTAACGCTTTCCCACCGGCATGTGGCTGCCCTGGGATTTGGGAACGGGGACGAATTCCGCAGGGGTCGAACGGCCAGCGCCTTAGGGACGGCCTGCGTCGTGCGTCGCCGTAGGGAACGTACGTCCGACTCCGCACGACGGATTCGGCGGAGGGGCTTCCGTCAGGAAACAGCGTCCGTATCCACCGCCACGGCGTGCACCACGCCTTGGGAATCCACGACCACCATGGCACCGGCGACGGGGAGGGGCGTGGTGTAGATCGGCGCTCCTAACCCGTGGCGCCCGCGGAGTGTGCCGGTCCCGGCGTCGAGCGCCACGAGGCTGCCGTCGCCGCAGGCGACCCAGACCACCGGGTGCGCCGGGCCCGCGGGCCCCCTCGCACTCCCCGGAGCCGGCGAGAACCGCTCGCCGCCTACCACCGGCGAACCCAAGATCGCCCGGCCGCCGCGCCCGTAAGGATACACGTCGGGCCAAGCGCCGCCCTCCCACGAATGTTCGTACGCCCACACCAAGTCGCCCGTTTGTGCCTCGTAGCACAGCACCCGCTCACCGCTTGCCACAAACACCCGGCCTTGGGCCACAGCCGGGGTAGCCGGGCTCCAGCGGGCAAGGCCTTTCGTAGCCCACACCACCTCTCCCGTGGCGGCCACGAGTTTCTGGAGTACGCCCGGATGCCGCAAGGCGTACACGTACCCCTCCCCCGTCGCCGTGAGCGCACTCACGTTGCCTTCCGTCCGCGCCGACGACCAAAGGGTTTGTCCCGTCTCCGCATCCAGTCCGTAGAGAGGCCACGGCTGCCAGACGAAGCCCAGCACAAGCACCGAGCCGGCCAACGACGGGCTCGTGTACGAACTGATCCAGTCGCTCTTGCCCAGGTCAGTACGCTCCCAGACCACGTCGCC
>JAAYLA010000361.1 GCA_012522135.1 Bacillota bacterium
GAGCGGCGAGACAATGTGCAGCGAAATGCATAGGTACGGGCCCGTAGCTCAGTTGGTAGAGCACCGGACTTTTAATCCGGGTGTCCTGGGTTCGAGTCCCAGCGGGCCCACCAAGCGAAAGCCCCATCGCGACGTCGTTTGCGGTGGGGCTCATTCTATGTCCTTCGTACACCGGGGGAAATCGGGGAGAAAGTCATCGGTTGGTGGCGTGGCAGTGGAACGAATAGCGAGGGCTCTTCCAAGAGTGCATTCGGGGCAGCCCCTTCTTTCGACGTTTGGGCGTGGAGAGACAGACAACAGTAAAACGTGCGGCGCCTGATCAGAGTGCAACGGTGGCCAACCTGGCTAGGTTGTGTGCGACGTAAAGCAAGCCCCAAAGAGGCGGTGTGGGCGTTCGCGGATTCTGGTAACAACCCGTGCTGCGGCTCAGTGACCCACGGGTGGGTCGCTCGGCTCGAACAGAGGGGTTGCGTCCGCCGCCCCTACCCGCCTCCCAGTGTTCTCGCAGCTAGAGGAGATGGAAGTAATCTCCAGCCTACCCGGCCTCCGCCGAGCCGAGGCGATCGACCCAAGAATGGGTCGCGTGCTGAGCGGGGCTGTCCCAAAAATGCATTCGGGACAGCCCTCTGTCAGTCTCGCTTCATGTTTGCGATTGCAGCGCCGGCCTTAATCAGCTTTTCAATCCGTTTGTTGGCCTTGTGTTCATTGACGACTAGGATCGCGTGGATTGCACCGGGAACCCAAAAGCACAGCGTCAGGAAGAAGTTCAACACGGCCTGAATGGGCTTACCACATAAGAGCACGGCAACGGGCGGCAGCAAAATCGCCAGAAGATACATACGCATCCCTCCATTGCGCGGCTTGGTGCAAGCGTTCGGCGGCTGCTGGGGCCGTTCCTCCCAATCCCGCCTTTTGGAATGAATGGAGCAGTGATTGCGGACTACGGAGGTCGGTCGGTGTGTGCCCGTGAGAGGCGTCGCCGCCCGATCCTTCAGGTCAAGGTTTCCTATCGGCCATACTCAGCTTCGATCTCACGCAGCCGTCTTGCAATGGCCTTGTGCGCGGGCGATGGCCGTATCGGTTAGCGCGGTGCCCACGTCCTTCCTCCGACCGGGTACACGCACGCGACATCATCACTCCGGATAGGACTGCCCAGTTTGTGTTCACGCGGGTCCGGTCCGGCCGATCTCTTTTTCGTAGATGATGCATTCGAACCCGGCCAGAACCGTTCTGCGCACCGGGCGAAAGCCGTTCTTCTCATAAAGACGCTGCGCCGGTACCTGCTTTACCGTTGTATCCAAGGTCAGCACGCGAAAGCCTGTCCGGCGTGCTGCCTCCTCCAGGGCCGTCAGGATGGCTTGACCGAACCCACGGCGTTGGTAGCCGGGGTGCACCCGCATGCGTTTCACTTCCGCGCGGCCTTCACCGAGCGGCCGGATGGCCCCCATGGCTACGATAAGCCCGTCCAGCTCGCCCACAAGGAACTCGCCGCCCGACTCGATATAAACGCGTTCGATGTCGTGCAGGTCGTCGTCCCAGGGACCGTTCCCCGCATGGGCACCCACTTGGTACAGGGCGACATTATGCAGCTCCCAGACGGCGTCATGGTCCTTTCGCCGGTAGCGTCGGATCGTCAGCACGCGGCTCCGCACTCCTCGAACCGGAATCAGCGCCGGAGGCGTTCGACGGGCAGCCCACGACTCACCTGGCCAGCGCTGTCGATAACCGTGTGCAACTGCAGCAACGAATCAACCCGCGCCTCCTCGCTAGACTCTCATGTAGCTCGGAGCAGGTCATTCGTGATCCTGCCTTTGCCGGATCAAACGTACGGCGCCGCCAGTGATTTTTCCTTTGTGCAGCACACCGATTCCGGTGGAAAGGGATCAGAATCGGAACGTAGGGACGCCGGCAATCATCTACGAGTGATCGGCCCTACCATCCCCACCCGACTTGGACCCGCGGGCGTCGATGCGGTACAGTGAAAGCAAGGAGCGACGGATGCATCCCGAATGGCACGCTAAAAGGAGGACTTGGACTGACGGTCGACCTCTGCCATCGAGATTCGGCGGTGCCACGACTACAATGCTATTGATGGGTACCTTGGCATGCCGCGGAAGCATGCTGCATCCAAAGGCCACGAGAACGGAAGGAGAGACAGCCTCCATGACGCAACCGAAAAAGCCCCACCTTCCCATCGGATACTGGATCAAGAAAGCCGATGAACTCCTAACAGAGCGGATCAATGAGGTTCAGCGAGCCAACGGACTCACACGGACGGAGTGGCAAATACTAAACAGCCTGCACGAGACCTCCGGCGCCACCAAAGCCGAGATCGTCGAGCTGCTGCGCCCGTTCGCCAGCGCGGCCGCCCTGGAAGCTACGGTAGACCAGTTGATCCAGAGCGGGCTCGTCGAAGCGCAACAGTCTGGATCCGCTCGTGTTCAGTTAACGGCCCAGGGACGCGATCTCCACGCCAGGGCGTTAGAAGTACAACAAAGCATACGCCGCCAAGCGGTGCAAGGAATCACCGACGCCGATTACGTGACGACCGTGCGGGTGTTGCAACAAATCGTCGAGAATTTGAGTGCGATGAAACGTACGGATTGACTATCGCACCTGCGCGGCGTAGGCACGGGACCACTCGCGTGCACGGGGAAGCATCTTGTACATCCTTTTCGCATAAGGGACGGCTGCCGCACACAAGGAAACCGACTCCAAAGGGGGCTGCACCAAAATGCGCAAGACCAAGGCATCTCTCCTTGTATTCCTCATGGCCGTTTTGCTGCAGTTTGAACCTGCACTCGCCATCTCTTGTACTTGGGTTCAGCTAGATGTCGAAGGACCGCCGGCCCGGCACAGCCCGGCCATGGCCTATGACAGCCGTCGTGGGGTGGTCGTTCTATTCGGTGGCTTCACGGGGCGCGATAGAGGTGCCCTAATGTACGGCGTTACGTGGGAATGGGATGGAGAGTCTTGGCAGCTGGTGGCGACGACGGGGCCCTCACCGCGCTTGGGCCATGCAATGGTTTTCGATGCGGCGCGTGGCGTGGTGGTCCTGTTCGGCGGCAACGACGGTACCTTCCGGAACGAAACGTGGGAGTGGGACGGCCGGGAGTGGCGGCTCGTGGCGCAAACAGGTCCGTCGCCTCGCTCCCGCTTCGGCATGGCGTACGACGAGAACCGGGGGGTCGTCGTGCTGTTCGGCGGCATTCCGCGGGATACCGGCGATACGTGGGAATGGGATGGTACGGAGTGGAAGCGGGTCGACACGGAGCAGGCACCGAGCGGCCGCTCGCGGGTGGCCATGGCCTATGATCCGAACAGGCAGGCCGTAGTCTTGTTCGGCGGACGGCTTCCGGACGGGCAGCCCGCCGGCGACACCTGGCAATGGGACGGCGAAAGGTGGACGCAGCTCGAATCGGCTTCTCCCCACGCCCGGGCACGCCACGGCATGGTGTACGAGCCGAAGCTGGGTACCTTGATCTCTCATGGGGTCGCCTTTGCCGGTAATGCAGACACCATAGTCTTTGATGGCCAGCACTGGGAAACCATACCCGGTACGGACCGCGCCGGTTCGGGACGAGGACAGGCTGCTCGAGGTGCGCTTCCTGTCCGGCGGATCTACTACGGTATGGTCTACGACGGAGCGAGGGAGAGCACGCTGCTATTCGGCGGATGGGACGGCAGCGCACCCCTTGGCGATACATGGGAGCTGCGGTGTGAGTGAAGCAGTACGATGTGGTTCCCGCTGGGCAAGAGTTGGGAGCCAAGAGCGCCGCTGCCGCCGAACAGGGACCGGCCTTGCCGGAGCAGCCGCGGGGCATATTCCTGTACCGCGGCAGCAGGCAGGCCTCCTTCTAGCCTTGCCCGCCAACAGAGAGGCACCGGTGGCCTCTACGTGGTGAACCCGGGCAGGCCCAATTCGGTTTGTTAGGTCGTCCTAAATCGGGGCATTCGGAACTCCTGCTCCTGTGACTTCTGTCCGCTGAACCGCCGGCTTTCGAGCGTTACAATGGAAGCTGGACGGGGAGGTGGGCTGC
>JAAYLA010000362.1 GCA_012522135.1 Bacillota bacterium
GGAGAGTATAATAGGGCAGTACCAAAGCCGAGTTTCAGAATATCGACGTACGGACCCGCGCACGTCAGAAAGTCCTCGGTTTCCGCCCTGCCCAGCCCCTTATCGATTACCATAGTAACTCCCGCCCGGCGCGGCTTGCCCGGTCTCGGCACGGGCGCAACCACGACGCCGCCGAAGTCAGAGCACTCCATACGCCTCCCGCTCCCCTTTCCTCGCCATGATGGAACCCTTCAGACTATGCAAGGGACGAAGGAACCGTTATGAGCGAGAGTACGGGAGTGTTGTCCCAAAGACGGGAAAGTGGTACAATCATGCCACGTATATCTACGGTGGGAGAGAGAATATGGCACGCAAGAAACTTTCGATCATCGGTGCTGGCAATGTCGGTGCGACCGCGGCGCACTGGGCTGCGTCGAAGGAACTTGCGGATATCGTGCTTTACGACATCGTCGAAGGCGTTCCTCAAGGCAAGGCACTCGACCTCTTACAAGCCGCCCCCCTCGAAGGCTTTGACTGCAACATAATCGGCACCAACGACTTTGACGATACGGCCGACTCCGACGTGGTCATCGTAACGGCGGGAGTGGCCCGCAAGCCGGGCATGACCCGAGACGACCTATTGAAGACGAACTATGGCATCGTCAGCTCCGTCGTGCGCGAAGCCGCGCAGCGCTCGCCCGGGGCTACTTTCATCATCGTCACGAATCCGGTCGATGTGATGACCTACGTCGCCTACCGGGTGAGCGGACTGCCGTCGCAGCGCGTGATCGGGCAGGCCGGAGTGCTGGATTCGACGCGTTTTCGCACGTTTATCGCCCAAGAACTCGGTGTTTCCGTGGAGGACGTCACCGCGCTCGTCATGGGCGTCCACGGCGACGACATGGTGCCCCTCGTCCGTTATTCGTACGTAGGGGGCATCCCCATTGAACATCTGATCCCCGAAGTACGCATCCGGGCCATCGTCGAGCGGACCCGCAGGGGCGGCGGAGAAATCGTCAACCTGTTGAAGACGGGCAGCGCCTACTACGCCCCGGGCCTTTCCGTCATCGAGATGGCCGAGGCGATTTTGAAGGACAAGCGGCGCGTCCTGCCCGCTATCGCGTACCTCAACGGCGAATACGGTCAGCGCGACGTCTACGCGGGCGTACCGGTCATATTGGGTGCCGGCGGCGTCGAGCGGGTCATCGAAATCGATCTGACCCCGGAGGAAAGGGAAGCCTTCGAACGCTCGATCGAAGCAGTCCGCGCTCCGTTGCGGCTGCTCGGACTGGCGTCCTGAAGGGGCCGCCCGAGCGGGTAAATCCGAGGCGAGGACAAAAAGAAGCGCCGTCCGGACTTAGCTCCGGGCGGCGCCTTTCTTGTCGCCGGCACCATGTACTCCCTGCGAACTCACATCAAGAAGAGGTAGCGGAGGACGAACAGCGCGGCGAGCACCCACATCACCCAATGCACTTCCTTCGCCTTACCCGCCAAGGCCTTAACGACGGCGTAGGCGATGAAGCCCAGGGAGATGCCCTCCGAGATGCTGTAGACGAGCGGCATGGCGACCATGGCAATGAAGGCCGGAATGCCGTCCGACGCATCGTCCCAGTTCACGTTAAGCACCGACCGCACCATCATCGAACCGACCAGGATGAGGGCCGGCGCCGTAATGCTGCCCACGGCGGCCAAAGCCGTAATGAGCGGCTTCAAGAAGAGCGCCAGCAAGAAGCCGACCGCTACTACGACGGCAGTCAGACCGGTCCTGCCACCTACCGCCACGCCGGCCGTAGACTCCACGTAAGTCGTCACCGTCGGCGTCCCAGAAATGGAGCCGAAAATCGTACCGATGGAGTCTGCCGTAAAGGCCCGCCCGGCCCGCGGTAGCCTGCCCCGTTCATCCAAAAAACCGGCCCGGGTGGAGACACCGATCAACGTGCCCGCCGTATCGAAGAAGTCGACGAACAGGAAAGCGAAGACGATCGTAAGCAACCCCGTGTTCAGCGCCCCCATGATGTCAAGCTTGCCGAATGTGGGCGCCCACTCGCTGAACCGGGGCAAAGCGAAAAATCCCTCCGAAAAATCCACGAGGCCCATAGGAATCCCGATCAAGGCGGAAATGACCATACCGATGAGAATGGCGCCCCGCACGTTTCTGGCCAAGAGCGCGCCCGTAACGACGAGGCCGATGAGCGTCAGGACCGCCTCGGGCTGGCGAATGTTCGCAATCGTGACCAACGTAGCCGGGCTATCGACGACCAAACCGCCGTTTTGCAGTCCGATAAAGGCGATGAAAAGGCCGATACCTGCGGCGATGGCCGACTTCAAGGACATCGGAACGGCATTGACGATATACTCTCTGACTTGGGTAACGCTGATGATGAGAAAGATGACACCCGAGATGAATACTGCACCGAGAGCCGTTTGCCAGCTTATGCCCATCCCGAGGACGACCGAGTACGCGAAGTAGGCGTTCAGACCCATACCGGGCGCGAGGGCGAACGGATAATTGGCCAGGAACGCCATGAGCAAGGTCGCCACGGCTGCCGACATGCACGTGGCAAAGACCGCCGCTTCAAACGGTACGCCGGCATCGCTCAAGATTTGGGGGTTGACGATGATGATGTAGGCCATCGTCATGAAGGTAGTCACGCCGGCCAGCACTTCGGTACGAACGTTCGTGTTGTTTTCCCTCAGCTTGAATACGCGTTCCATGAAACCGTCACTCTGCGCTGTCGCTTGAGCCATGCTGAGCTCCCTCCTGCCGTTGCTTTCCCCTAAACGTTCGCCCCTACAGCATTACGACACGCACATATTACCAGATGACCCCGTTCAAGTCAACGAAAAGGCGAACGTTTCTCCCGCATTCCCCGGAATGTTCGGGTTTTGCTTCCGGCCGGACGGGAAAAGAAGATCTTGACATCCCACGGGTTTCCATTATATTAGTCCTTGGTAGCACTCGCGACATGTGAGTGCTAACAAGCGTCAATTCATTCCGCTTTAGGGAGGGACTCCGCACATGAAGCTGAAGCCCTTGGGCGACAGAGTCGTGGTGAAACCGATTGAGCAAGAGGAGACGACCGCGGGAGGCATCGTGCTCCCCGACACCGCCAAGGAAAAGCCGCAGCAGGGTGAAGTCCTCGCCGTCGGCACGGGCAAACTTCTCGATAACGGCGAGCGCGTTCCCCTGGAAGTGAAGGTAGGCGACAAGGTGCTCTACGCCAAGTACGCGGGCACCGAGGTCAAGATCGAAGGCGAGACCTACTTGATTATGCGCGAGAGCGACATCTTGGCGATCTCCCAGTAACAGCGTTTTCCGGCTCACATTGCATATCTACGACTCTTAAGGAGGAGAAACGATGGCAGCGAAACAGCTCTTGTTCGATGCGGACGCCCGACGTGCGCTCGAGCGGGGTGTCAACACGGTAGCCAACGCCGTCAAAGTCACTCTTGGCCCTAAGGGACGCAGCGTCGTCCTGGAACGGAAGTACGGGTCGCCGGTAGTGACCAAAGACGGCGTGACGGTGGCAAAGGAAATCGAACTCTCTGAGCCGTACGAGAACATGGGCGCGCAGCTGTGCAAGGAAGTCGCCTCGAAGACCAACGACGTCGCCGGTGACGGGACGACAACGGCAACCGTGCTGGCCCAAGCCATCGTACTGGAAGGGCTCAAGAACGTGGCTGCCGGCGCCAACCCGGTAATCCTGCGCCGCGGCATCGAAAAGGCCGTCGAGGTGGCGGTTGAGGAAATCAAGAAGCTCGCCACCCCGGTCGAAAGAACCGAGGACATTCAGCAGGTAGCCTCCATCTCCGGCAACGACCCTGAAATCGGCAAGCTCATCGCCGAGGCCATGGACAAGGTAGGCAAAGACGGCGTCATCACCGTGGAAGAAGCGAAGGGCACCACGACCACGGTGGAAGTCGTCGAAGGGATGGAGTTCGACCGCGGATACATCTCGCACTACTTCGTCACAAACGCTGAGACGATGGAAGCCGTGCTGGAGGAACCGTACATCCTCATCTACGAGAAGAAGATCTCGAACGTGCACGATCTTCTGCCGCTCCTCGAGAAAATCGTGCAGGCCGGCAAGCCCCTCCTGATCATCGCCGAGGACGTGGAAGGCGAAGCCTTGGCTACGCTGGTCGTCAACCGGATCCGCGGCACGCTCAACGTATGCGCGGTGAAGGCGCCGGGATTCGGCGATCGCCGCAAGGCCATGCTGGAGGACATCGCGATCTTGACCGGCGGCACCTTCATCTCCGAGGATTTGGGCCACAAGCTGGAGAACGTGACCCTCGAGATGCTCGGTCGTGCCCGCCGTGTGCAGGTGGACAAGGAAAGCACCACGATCATCGAGGGCTTCGGCGACAAGAAGGCGGTCACCGGACGTATCGAGCTGATCAAGCGTCAGATCGACGAGACCGACTCCGATTACGATCGCGAGAAGCTCCAGGAGCGCCTGGCGAAGCTGGCAGGCGGCGTGGCGGTAATCCATGTGGGAGCCGCTACCGAGACGGAGCTCAAGGAAAAGAAGCATCGCATCGAGGATGCCGTACACGCCACGCGTGCCGCGGTCGAAGAAGGCATCGTCGCGGGCGGTGGCACTACGCTGATCGACATCATGCCTGCCCTCGACAACCTGAAGCTTGAGGGCGACGAGGCAGTCGGTGCACGTATCGTGCAGCGCGCCCTTGCCGAGCCGTTGCGGCAGATCGCGCGCAACGCGGGACACGAGGGCTCGGTCATCGTCGAGCGGGTCAAGGCCGAAAAGCCCGGCATCGGTTGGGATGCGCTGACCGAGGAGTATGTCGATATGGTCAAGGCCGGCATCGTCGACCCTGCGAAGGTCACGCGCACGGCACTGCAGAACGCAGCGAGCATCGCGGCGATGATCCTCACCACCGAGGCAGTCATCTCGGAGATCCCGAAGAAGGAGCAGACGCCGATGCCGAGCGGCGGCGACATGGACTTCTAAAGCGCCGCAGTTTCGACGACAAGGACGGGGGATGGGCCCTCGGCGCCTCCCCCGTCTTTCCGCGCCGTCTGTAAGGCTTTGGGCCTTTACAGAATGTCCCAGCGTAGCTATAATGACGTTGGAAACCCGCTTCGTGTCGGTCGCGGGCCGGCACGTCCAGCCGTGAAAGGAGAGCGACTAATCGATGGCCTTTGTGATTACCGAACCGTGTATCGGTGTGAAAGATGCCGCGTGCGTCGAGGTATGCCCGGTCGACTGCATCCACGAAGGCGAGGATCAGTACTACATCGACCCCGATGAGTGTATCGACTGCGGCGCGTGCGAGCCGGAATGCCCGGTCGAAGCCATCTTCCCGGAGGACGAAGTTCCCGAGGAGTGGCAGCACTTCATCGAGAAGAACGCCAACTTCTTCAAGTAAGACCTCATTCGTACGCTTGCTCTCATTTCACCGTCGACCCTCGGCTCCAGGGCCGAGGGTTTGCTTTTGCCAGCACTTCGCCCTACATGGCTCGGTGTGCAAAAGCGAAAAGGACAAGCCGCACGGCCTGCCCTTTTCGTTTGGTGCGGGCGAAAGGACTTGAACCTTCACGACCTTGCGGTCACTAGCCCCTCAAGCTAGCGCGTCTGCCTATTCCGCCACGCCCGCATATACACTTGTGCTTGGCACAACGTTATTATACA
>JAAYLA010000363.1 GCA_012522135.1 Bacillota bacterium
GCCGATCTCCCAAGTGACCTTGGTGAATCCTTCGGCCTCTAACGCAGGGTCCCAGAGGAACCGGTACGTTTGCACCAACCGGTGCGGCGGATCAACCTCGAGGACCTCTCCGTCAACGACGACGTCCGGTGCGCCGTAGGCCTTCATCGCTTCGCCGGCGTACGCCCGGAAGGCGCCACCCGGCCGCAATTCGTACTCAGAGCGAGCCCTGTACCCGTAACGCTCATTCCATTCGGGCAACGTGACGGCGTCCCAGATGGCCCTTGGTGAAGCTTTGATGTATACCTCGAAAACCCTTGCAGCACCCACTCCGGCTTCCGCCATATCCGAATCCCTCCATCCAATCCATGGACTCTGAAGCGGTGATTCACGAACAGCTTAAGCGGTTCACGCGGATCGCCGGCAAGGTGCAACAGCGCATGGGCGGGCCGCCTTCGTCCCATGACGAGTCCCCACGCCCGGGGCCGGTCGATGCGGCGTGTTCGCCGCTTGGGCCTGATTGTATTCGACTGTTTCGTAACCTGTCAAGTTGTTTGTAAAATAACTCGTCGGGTCGCGCCCAACCAGGCGTATCGCCCCCCGCGTCCAAGACGACCGGCGTCAGCAGAACGAGGATGTATGCCCCCCAACCCACTCACGGGCCGTGAGGTGGATCGTTCGCTAATTCAGAGTCTGTTTGACTGGATTCAAGTCAGAGTCAGCAGTGCGTCGAGCATGGACACGAGGACGACACCTCCGGCACTTACGCCTGACGCGCCGGACAGGCCACGCTCCCACGGTGCACGCCGTCACAGCGCGCACCATCTGAAGACGCCGCGGAAGGTGCGGCAGCCCAAGCACTGTCGTCGGGTTGATACAATCGAGCACGGCGGAGCGTACCGAACCGGTGACGGGCCCGGACTCATCCATCCGAGGATACGCCGACGCAACCCGCCCCAGGGGCGGACGGGCGAAGCCTCCCGCAAGAAACGAAGAGGAGGCCTGCCGATGCGCCGGCACAGCCTCCTCCATAGCCACCGGGCGACATCCCGGCGACCGCAGCGCCCTCACCCAGGGGATGTCATCCTCGCGGCGTCCGCACCATGGAACGTCCCGTCATTGCCACACGCGGTCCGCCATCCTCACGGACGCCCCGTCATCGCCGCGTTGTGCCCCGCATTCCCAAGGCGCCGCTCCATCCTCACGGCGCCCAGGACGGATGCTGGTTCTGGCCGGGACCCACGTCCAGGCGACGCAAGCCGGTCCCGTCCGCATTAACGACCCAGATGCCCACGTCACCGCCGCCCAGGTGGCCCGAGAAGACGATCTTCGTCCCGTCCGGCGACCAGGCGGGCTCAAGGTCGGTGCGGGCGTCGTTCGTCACGCGGATGCTGGTCCCGTCGAGGCGATCGATGTAGATGTCCCACTGACCGTCCCGGTTGGAACCGACGACGATGCTCTTGCCGTCGGGCGACCAGACCGGACGCTGGCTGCGCCGCGGGTGGTTGAACAGCTGCCGCTCGCCCGTCCCGTCGACGTTGATAATGTACGTCTTGTAGTCCGGGCCATGCGGTGCCCGATTCGAGCTGTAGACCAGCGTCTTGCCGTCGGGCGACCAGGAGACCCAGGCGTCCGTCGCCGAGCCGCTGTAGGTGAGACGCCGCAGCTCCGTGCCGTCGACCTTGATCGTGAAGATACTCCAGCCACCCTCGGGCACCCGGGCGTGGAAGGCGATGTACTGGCCGTCCGGCGACCAGGTGCCGTTGCGCACGTCCATGTCGAGCGGCGTCACGCGCCGCTGGTCGGAGCCGTCGATGTTCATGGTGTAAACGGCCCAGGAGCCGTCACGGGTCGATTCGAAGACGATCTTCTTGCCGTCGGCGCTCACCCGCGGGTAGTAGTTCTGTCCGAGGGTCGTCAGCTGGGTCACGGCGCCGGTGGCGATGTCGTAACGGAAGATCTGCCACGAGCCGGTCCGGTCCGACTGGAAGACGATCGAACCTGACCCAAGATCCCGGGAAGCCTGCAGCTGCGTCGTCAGGGCGGCGTAGCGGGACGACGCCGCCTCCTCCAGGATGCCGTTCACCCGGCGGTGGACTTCCTCCAGCACCGCGTCGACGGCCTGCTGGCCGCTGAAGATCTGGCGGAAGCCTTCGAAGATCACTTCCTCGACCCGGTTGATGTTCGGATCGAGCGGCGGCGGAGCGATGTTCGGGTCCATCGCCGTCTCGTAGAACAGGTGCCAGCTCTTCGGCGGATTCTCGGCAAGCTGCGGGTACAGGTACTGCATGCTCGCCAGCGCCGGAATGCGGCTCGTCAGCTGGATGAACCGGGACAACGAATCTTCGTTGTACGCGATGAACTTGATCCATTCCCACGCCGCTTCGTGGTTGCGCGAGGCGGCCGAGATCTGAACAGCGTTCGCCGTGTACATGGACCCGCGGTTCGCCGGCCCCAGGGGCGGAACGGTAATGTCCCAGTCGAAGCCGAGGTCCTCGTAGCCGCCGCCGATCATGCCGGGGCCGTAAGCCAGGTGCATAGCAGAGGTGCCGAGCCAGAAGTAGTAGTTGCTCACCTCGCCGCTGCCGTACGGCGCAGCCACCTTGTGGTCGACGAAGAGGGAGCGCAGCCACTCCATGGCCGTGCGCGCCTCAGGCGTGTTCCAGCGGCTTTCGGTGGGAAACACCATGCGGTCGTAGGGCAGCGTGCCGGCCTGGTTGAGGACGGTGATCCAGCGCTGGTTCGGCCGGTCGATACCGTACTGGGAGACGGACCCATCGGCATGTACGATGGTCGTCTTCTTGGCGATGTTCACGACCGTGTCCCAGTTCCAGTCGTCACGCGGCATCTCGTTCGGCGACTGCAGCCCGGCGAAGTTCAGGATGTCCGTGTTGACGTAGGTCACGAATGTCGATGGGAAACGCCCAGATCGCACCGTCCGGCAACGTAAAGACGTCAAAGCTCATCGGCAGAAGATCGCCGGCGTAGAAGGACGGGTCGTTCGTCATCAGCGGCACAAGGTCGAGGAATGCGCCGCTTTCGACGAAGTGCCCCGCCAAGGCCGGCGTGAAGTCCGTCATGTCGGGCGGGGTGCCGCCGGCGAGCATCGTCGCGTAGCGGTCGCTGTAGTACGACGTGCGGATGATCTCGACCTCGATGTCCGTTTGAAGCGCGTTAAAGCGCTCGGCCATCTCCGTCAGGTACTGGTACCAGCCTGCGCCGTGGATCGAGTTGGTAAGATGGACGACCTTCGTGGCCGCCTGGGCCCCCGCCGCCAGGATGAGCGCCAAGCCCACCGCCAGCCACCACGTACGTGTCACACGCCTCATAGGTTCATCTCCTTCTACTTCGCTTGTTCCGCAATTGCTGACGAACATCCGACCCCCGGTCCTCATGCATCCGTCCGACGGCTGACATTCCCCCCTTCGGCGCCGCATGATTCGCGCACGAGCAACGCGGGGGGCAGGAAAGAGTGTACCGGGAAGGTGCGCTCGCCGGAGAGGCGTTCCAGCAGACGGCGGACGGCCGTGACGGCCATCTCGCGCACCGGTACACGGATCGTCGTCAAGGCCGGCGAAATGAAACTCGACCACGGATGGTCATCATGCCCCACCACCCGCAGCCGGCCGGGAATCGCGATGCCCAGCGTGCTGGCTGCACGCAGAAGGCCTAAAGCGAGTTCGTCGCTAGCTGCGAAGACGCCGTCGACGCCGCCGAGGGTTTGCAGCCTCTGGCCCGCCACCGTAAAGGCCTCCTCCATGCTCCAGCGGCAGTCCCAAAGCAGTTCCGGGCGCAGCTCAAGGCCGCACGCCTCCAAGGCCGTACGGTACCCGGCACAACGCAAGCTGCGGACCGGTCCCAGATAGGCGATCGACGTGCAGCCAAGGCCGGCCAAGTGGCGGACGGCCCGGGCC
>JAAYLA010000364.1 GCA_012522135.1 Bacillota bacterium
CCGTCGGCAGTCAGGTGTACGTCCATTTCCAGCACGTCGACGCCCGCCTGTACCGCAGTCTGAAAAGCCACCATGGTATTTTCAGGGGCCAGTCCCTTGGCGCCGGCGTGGGCTATGATTAAGGGCCGGTCCTGACGCAAAGCGTCCATCGGCGCTACCGCGGGCACGGCCGTCCCCACGTATACGGTGCTCCCTACAACGAAGGCAGCGACGATAGCCGCAGCCACGGCGTAACGGCGAACCGCCTTGTCGCTGGGCCGCGGACCCGGAGGCGTCCCGGCCTCGCCCGCCAAGCCGAGGGCGCGGAAAAGGGCCGGCGCGCCCATCGTCACCCAGAGCGCGATGAGACTGAAGCCGAACACCCCGGGCCAGCCGACGGGAACGAAGAGCATGTGCACCGCGACGAGGACGGCCAAACCGGCATAGCCGATGAGCACCTTAGCCACTTGCTTGCCCGGGCTCACCCGCGGCTCGAAAGGTGCAACGTGCCACGCGAAAAGATCCGCGGTGAAAAATCCGATGAAAAAGCCGATGATTTGTTCCGCGGCGCTGGACTGGTACAGGGGATAGAGCAGAACCGGAACGAAAACAGCCCAAAAGATGCGCCACCCGATTGCCATTTCCCTGCGGCGCGGCCGCAGCGTGAGCCAATGGTAGAACAGTACGAGCACGAGGCCGAGGACGAGACCGCCCAACACGTCGGCAGGAAAATGCAGACCGAGGTAGAGGCGGGATATGCACATGAGGACGATGAGCGCTGCAGCGAGCCACGTCAGCCAGCGGCGGGCAAAGGCGAGCGCTAGGTAACCCCACACCGTGACCGTGCCTTGGACATGACCCGACGGAAAGCCCGGTCCCCCCTCGTCGGACAATACCCGCACCAAATCGGGACTCGGGCGCGGCAGCATCCAGTACTCTTTGATCAGGCCGTTGAGCCACATCGAGGCGAGGAAAATGCCCGTCAGACGCCGCCCCACGCGCCTGTCGACGACCCAATACACGAAGGGAAGCACCAACATGTACGCGTAATGGCTGCCGAGCTGCGTGAACAACCGAAAGCACCAATCCAACACGGGAGACGACAGTTTCTGGATCGCCTGAATGAGCCCGATGTCGAACACGCCGATCCCTCCCGAGCAGCCAAGATAGAATACCTCGCCACGGCACGGAGACAGTTCTTCCGCTCCGGGCGCGGAAAACCTGCTGCGTTCCTCGCGGGATCGGGAAACGGTGCACCGCTGCAGGGCCGCCCGGACCGACGGGTCCCCGGTTCCGGCCTTACACCGGAAGCTGCGTGCTCTTGGACATTTTCACGATCTCCTCGGCCGTTACCTCACGCCCGAGCCGGTCCGCCAAATAGATCCCTTCTTGAATCAGCATGGTCTGCAGAGCGATGTCGGCGGTCGGCAGCAGCTCAACCCGTCCCTGCAGCGCGGCGATCCAATGGTGCTGCGATGAGCGGTAGCGCGCCGGATCGGGATCGAGCTGATTCCGGCGGTACTCCATGGCGTCCAGGTTGAAAGTCGCGTCCATCTCCAGGTCCCAACGGATGGTGTGGAAACTAAAGGGCGAAAGGCGCAGTCCTCCCAGCGAGCCGACGATGCTCGAGCCTTCAAAGCCGTCCAAGTGCAAGGCCCAAGACTCGGCGATGTCCAACGTGATACCGCCCGCAAGGTGCACGAAACCGGCGGCGAACTCCTCGACGTTGTAGCCGCTGATCCGACGCCTTTCCTCGTCCATCGGCGTCTCCTGGTACACTTTCCCCGTCACCCGCTCCACACCGGGCATGCCGATCAGGTACAGGATCTGCGCGATGTGGTAGACGGCCATGTCGAAGAGGGCGCCTCCCCCGGCCACCTCCTTCTGCACGAACTCCGGCGTAGCGTAGCCGTCGACGTATGGACGCCCACGCCGGCGAAAGCCCATCGACCGAGCGTGGTAAATGTTCCCCAAAGCGCCGCCGTCGATGATGGCCTTCGCCGCCTTGGTCTCCTTCGTGTACAAGGTCGACAGCTGGATGTGCAGCATTTTTCCGCAGCGTTTCGCCGCCTCGACCATGGCGAGGCCGTCGGCGTAGCTGCCCGCGATCGGTTTTTCGCCATACACGTGGCGTCCCGATTCCAAGGCTGCGATGGTCACCGGGGCGTGCAAGTTATTGTGCAGGCACACGTCGACCGCGTCGATATCGTCTCGCTCGAGCATCCGGCGAAAGTCGGTGTAGTAGTGCGGCACGCCGTGGCGTTCGGCTGCTCGCTTTGCCTTCTCCTCGACGATGTCGACGACGGCCACCACTTCGGCTCCTTCGATCTGCTTGTACTGCTCGATGTGGCGGTTTCCCATGATGCCGGCGCCGATAACCCCGATGCGGATCGTCTCCATCCGTTGCACCTCCGGTCTGCCCTTTTCCGTCTACTGCGACGCCAGCTCGGCCAGAATACGCCGGACCGAGCCGAGCTGCCAAGCCTCTTGTGCGTATTCATTCTTGCCTGAATGATGCTCCACGCCCCAATAACCGTCGTATCCCGCTTCCTGCAAAGTGCGGATCTTTTCTTCGTAGCGCGGCTCAACCCAGGCCGCCATGTGGGTGTGGAACGCGTACTGCGCTACCTTTGCGTCGCCTACGTCCTTTTCCACGTCCCAGTTTTCAAAGTGCAGCAAAATACCAAAAGCCGGATGATCAACCGCCTCGACTAACCGGATGATGTTGTCCGGCACCCGGGAACAGCCCCAATGGTTTTCCGGCCCGATCTTGTAACCGTTATCGTGAGCCCGCTCGGCGTATTCCCTGTAGCGGCGCACGGTGTAATCGAACTGCTCGTCCGTCATCTCTGGGTCCCGTCCGCCCATATCGATGCGCACCGTTTTCGCGCCGAGGATCTCCGCGGCCCGCAAATTGTCCAAGGCCCTTCGGTAATTGGCCTCGCGCTGTTCCGGATCCGGTTCCCATACGTGCGCGCCGTCCACGCACAGGTTGGCCAAAACTAACTGCCGCTCGTCCAGGGCTTCCCGCACCTTGTACAAGTAGTCATCGTCGTACGAGGCGATCATCCCGTTCCAGATGTCGGCCGCGTCCAGATGGTAGCGGTACTTCACTGTCTCCAAGTAACCGAATACGTCGATCATGCCGCGCTGCAAGAGACCGTGGAATGAAAAGGATGCAATCGTGATTTTCATGGCGCGCCTCCTCCCGCCGGGCATAGGTCGGCGATCCCGGCTGAAGATCCAGGATCGCCGACTGCTTTCATCACTTATCCGTTCGTTCCTGCGCAGGCCCTCAGTTGCCGCCGAATACTTCGATGGCAGCCTGCTGGGCTGCGTTTTCGAGTGCGGTGGTGACCGGTTCCTCGCGATTGAACACCTTGGCCGTCGCCTGGCTCAAGTGAGTCATGACTCTGGCCAAATTGTACACGTTACCGGGCAGCGGTATCGTCTGCTCGCTCGAAGCAAAGATAACGCCCCAGCGCGGATCGTCGGTGAAGGGCGATCCGATCAGCGCACTGCGCCGCGGCGGCAAGAACGAGTTGAGACGGCTCAATTCGTACATAATCTCGGGCCGGGACACGAACTCGATCCACTTCCAGGCGGCCTCGGGATTTTGCGTCTGACTGCTCATGATCCACTTGTTGACGTAGAGGAAACCGGAATTGTTCACGTTGCCCGCCGGAATTGCCACCTGCAGGGCGTGGGCGTTGTCGGGATCCCATTCGGCCATGGCGCCGAGGTTCCAGTCACCCGTGTAAGCCATAGCGGTACGGCCGGTCACGATGCCGTGGGCGCCTTCCCACGGTGCCCCTCCAGGCCATCCCACGCGATGTTCAAGGACCATGTCGGCTAGAAATTGCACAGCACCGACCGCTTCGGGACTGTTGATCGTGATCCTCGTCCCATCGGGTGAAACGAGGCGGCCGCCGTTCTGGAAGACGAATATCGACACGAGATCACCGGC
>JAAYLA010000365.1 GCA_012522135.1 Bacillota bacterium
CCTCGGCCTGGTGCTGCGCCACGCGCATCATCGCCGGCGACAGGTCCACTGCGACGATCTCGCCGGAGGGGCCGGCCAACCGGGCGAGCCACGGCAGGTTGGCCCCGGTCCCGACCGCAATCTCCAGTATCCTCCCGCCCTGGACTCCGGACAGCAAATCCACCATGCGGCGCCGTTCGGCCGGTTCCCAGCAGCCGATGAGCAGGCTCTGCAGGCGAATCACCGCGTCGTACTTGCGCGCCGTCTCCTCCCCGTACTGCTGCTGGAAATGCCGGTCCAGTTCCGAAAGGCGCTCCTCCGCCAAGAGCCAGGGAATGCCGTCTACGACCGGGTACCGGTACAGCCCACCTTCCAAGTATCCATCCGCCCTGTGCAGCGGCGCGCCGGAGTAAGGGCAACGAAGAACCTGCAAGATCCGATCCATGATGAAACCTCCCATCCCTTGGCCAGCCGCCCGTCAACCGAACCACATGCGCTGCAGATCCTGCACCTGCGCCATGATCTTGGGCAGTTCGGGCCCCAAGCGCTCGGCAACGGCGGCCAGAAACAGGTCGTGTTTGATGTACTCGGCGGCGATCAGCGCCACGCCCCGGTGTCGCGTCCAGAGCGCGGTCACGGGCGTCGTTGCGGACAGGCTGGCGAGCAGCGCTTCGCTATGATCGACGACGACGACCAAGGCCGGCAGCATCTCGGTCAGGCGGCCCACGGCGGACGGCGGCTCGTGAAAATAGCAGCGCCGAACGGGAGGCTGCATCGTGCCGTATACGAGGAGCCACACGTCGACGCCACGCGCCTCGAGCTCCACCAGCTGGGGAGATAGGCGAGCGATCTCCTTTGGCCACGCGGAGAGGAAGACATCTTGCCTCGCACTCGCCAGCATCTCGGCGCTGCGGGTGAGCACGGCCTCGTAGCCTCGCACGGTGATGAGCGGCCCGTCGGGTTCGGGCCGCGCCCATTCCTCGAGAGCGGCCGACAAATGCTCGATCAGCGCCGTGGTTTCGTTCTTGCGGCGCTGGAGCAGGGTACGATACGGCAACGGGCGGTAACGCACTTGGTCCTCCGTTTGGCTGGTGTGGACGACGTCCAGCGCCGCTAGCTTCTCCAGAACCTCATACACCTTCGAACGCGGGACCCCCGAGTGGCGCGCCACCTCGTAGCCCGTCGCCCCCGGATGCCTCAGCAGCGCCAGGTACACCTTGGCTTCGTACGCACTAAAGCCGAGTTCTTGCAATCCCTGTTCAACATCCAAGCGGTGTCGCCCCTCGCTCATAGTAACTACCGTGGTAGTTACTACACTAACAAGCGAAAACGACTGCGTCAAGCGCTCAACGGCGGGCCACCACAACTTGAAAGAATAGGTTCACGTGCGTGCTGTGAACCCTGGGCTCGGGATTGCAGCGTATGTAACCCGCCAGCCCGCAACGCCATGCCGCTTGCACTGGGACGTCTGCGCTGCGATCCATAGGCACCCTGTCGCCCTTCCGGCCGTACCGCAGTCCTCCTCAGCCACCCGAGGTCCCGGCGCCGCCTCAACCTTAGGTACCCCCAAGACAGCGTCCTGCCGGATTGAAGCGACATCTGTCCAGGTCAGAGCGACGTGAGACTATAGCCGTTCGCCGTGGGGCCGCGGTACCATGGCTTTAGAAATGCCTCGGGGTGGGATGCTTGTGTGGGCGTTCGATGAGGATGTTTACCGGGACAAGGCGACCGGCGGCTGGTTGGGCAAGAACATAGGCGGAACGCTCGGGGGGCCGGTAGAGGGGAGAAAAGAGCTCCTTGACCTCACCTTATATCCGCTGTTGCCCCAAGGGAAAC
>JAAYLA010000366.1 GCA_012522135.1 Bacillota bacterium
ACTCCCTCCGGATGTTGATAGAGGGAAGTTCGCGCGTATGTTCGGTATTCCTGCTGAACCATAAAAGAAACTTCAGCGCTACTCACTCAGGGTGCGGAAAGTGGGACTGGACACACCTCCGTTCAGCAATACAGAACGTGAAAAGACGCGGACGGCGATCCTGGCGCCCGTTGGGGGCGGGGCTCAAGTATTTCCGATAATCGGTGCTTATCGGAACCCGCTTCCCGCACCTTGAATGAGTAGCGATGAAGTTTCTCTTCGGTTCAGCAGAATTTGGAATATACGCGTGAGCTTCTCCCTGTCACATCTGGAGGTGGTTTGGCGACGGTTGCACCGGAAGTGACTCTTTGGGTCGTGACGGAAACGGGTATATCGTTGGTGTATGCGACAGGGTATTGCCGAGTTGGTCAGCCGCGTAATCAGCTGGGACGATACGCAGTGGGTGCGGTCCCCAGGTACGCTCATCATAGCTTCGATCATCAACATCCTGACTGGCCTCCGTTGTTAACGGCGGTGATAAACTGGTTCTTCCGCAGTTTAGGTGCAATCTGGACAGGGATCGCAGGATTTTTCTGGAAAGGCGCGAACCCCGTGTACGACACTCAGGACTGGGGTTTCGCGGCATGTGGGGATTTTTTCGGCGACTTGGTTTGGTCGTCAAGCAAGAGCGATCGGATCCCGCCGAGATTATCTTGGTCGTGGAAAGCTCGGCCTTAGGCGCAGCATGTCCGCTGTGCGGTCATTTCTCGGACTGTCGTCACAGTCAATACATCCGGCGGTTGCTTGACCTGCCGGCGGATGGTCGCAAGGTTGTCCTGCATTGGCGGACCCGGAAGTTCCGTTGCAGCAATCCAAACTGCCGGCGACGTGTTTTTGCGGAGCGAATCCCCGGTCTAGCCCGGCCACACGCCGTCGGACTGAGCGGCTCGACCAACTGTTGACCCGTATGGGCGTGTTCTTGGGCGGCGAAGCCGGCGCACGGCTGGCTAGCTGTATCGCATGGAAATCAGTCCGTGTGGCAACTTGCGGGTCGTCGGTGTCGATGAGTGGGCGTGACGCAAAGGCCATCGGTACGGCGCGATCGTGTGCGACCTCGAGACCGGTCGTCCGGTGGAGATTCTCTCCGAGGCTCGCGCCAATGTCCTTGCCACTTGGTTGCGGGGCATCCGACGGTTACCACCGTAAGCCGAGACCTTTCTGGGACCTTTGCGGACGCTGCAAAGGCTGGAGCACCGAACGCTATTCAGGTGGCGGATCGGTAGCACTTGTTCAAGTACCTGGGCGACGTTGCCGAGCGGGTCGTGTCGACCCTGTCCTTGCCGCCTGTTCCCGAGGAAGAGAACAGCCAAGAAGCACTTTGAGTTGTGGAGGCGAAACAAACGAAGCCTGCGAGAGAAAATCGCAACGATGTCCGACAGCGGCAAAGCCAACAGCCTCGTCAAGAACGCTACGTCGAAATCCACGCGCTTTGCGCAAGACCCGGTCCATCCCATGCTGTGGCAAGGGAGTTGCGACCGACTCGCCGTACAGTGCGCAAGTATCTGCGGGCTCCGGAATCTCCTCAGCCTGGGCCGCGGGCAAAACGAAAAAGCATACTCCATCCCTATCGTGATTACCTAACTCGCGGGTGGTCCGAAGGATGCCGGAATGCGGCGGCGCTGTATCGGGAGATCACCGGACTTGGGTATACCGGTTCCCCAGACCCTCGTAAAGGACTTCATTGCGACGCTCCGGCGACATCCACACGAGGAACCAGTGGTACGGTAGCGCCCGCTTTCCGCGGCGAAACTCCGGAAGTTGCTCACTCAACCGCCGGAGAAGCTAAGTGAGACTGAACACCAATGGTTTGAGCACTTGCTGAACGCCTCGGATGCTGCACGAGAGGCCTACTCGTTCTCTCAAGAGTTTCGTGCCCTGTTGACCAACCCGCAAGCCGATGAACTCCTCGAGTGGCTCGAACGGGCCACTCGCTCGTCCTTGGAGTCCATCCGTGGATTTTCCGAAAACCTGCGACGTGACCTGGACGCCGTGGTTCACGCACTGACTTTTCCATGGAGCAACAGGCCCGTTGAAGGGCACATCAACCGGTTGAAGCTCTTGAAGCGGCAGATGCACGGCCGAGCTGGGATCGAACTGTTGAAGCGACGCCTTCTAGCGATGGCAAACTGAGGATATCTGCGCCGCCAAGGTTCCTGCAAGCGATCGAAGGCTACGCAGCCGGCGGTCCCCGGATGAGGCGCCGACGGCCGCGGCCCCGATTGCACCTAAACCGCGGAAGAACCAATTTCAAACCGGCGTTGTTAGCACACGCCGGGACGTTCCTGACTGGTGATTTCGGGAGTACCCTTACGGCAATAACGGACAAACCGAAGCCGACGAGCGCAGTAAAGCGATCGCTATACCCGATAGCGACTCGCCTGTACCTCGTACAACTCGGCGTATCGCCCGCCACGTCTCATCAACGAATTGTGATCTCCCTCTTCTACTACCCTACCTTTGTCGAGAACAATGATTTTGCTTGCTCTGCGAACAGTACTCAGGCGATGGGACACAAGAATCACCGTCTTACCAGAGGTCACTCCTATCATACGGGAAAGGATTTCGTACTCAATGTGCGCGTCGAGGGCCGATGTAGGCTCGTCGAAGATGTACAATTCAGCATGGTTATGCCGCATGAAGGCACGTGCCAAAGCGATGCGTTGCCACTCACCGCCCGATAGTTCTCTACCACCGAACAGTTTCCCGAGCTGCTGGTCGTATCCTTGAACGTCTTGCTCAGCCAGTCGGTCGGCCCCAGCAAGGCAAGCCGCCCGGTGGATAACCTCGCTGTTCTCTAGGTCTTGCACGCGTCCGAGACCGATGTTCTGCCGTAGGGTTAGCTGGTATCGTACAAAGTCCTGAAACACCCCACTCGCTATGGAGCGATACGCCACTACGTCGTATTCCGATAACGGTAGTCCGTCTAGGTAAATCATGCCCCTATCGGGATCGTATAGACGAAACAGCAACTTAATGAGTGTGCTCGTACCCGCTCCATTCTCCCGAACCGGGGCGACGGTTTGACGCTTGGGTATCTCGAGGTCAGGTATCTCGAGCACCGGAGTCTGACCGTCATATGAAAAGACAAGGTCCTTGACATGAAACCCTGGCCTTGTGCGGCCGCTCAAGGTCGGTATCTTGCCCGTCTTTGGCACCTCCATGGTCGGGTTCGCTTCAAGAAAGGCGAGCATTTTCCGCACCTGAGCTCCTTCACGAGCACCTATGGTTACGGGAGCAGATAGGTCTCTTAACCCTTCAGCGAACTGCCAATACATCGCTATGAACAGTGTGATGTCTCCGGCCGTCGCCGTGGAATGCAATGCGACGTAGTACAGTCCCGCACCGAACGACAGTACCTCAAGGACGGCCCAGACAGTCTGATGGATCAGGAGCCTGCGCTGGTCCCTACTAATCAGTTGGAGGAGCTCACGGGCGACCATGGTGTAACGTCTTTTGAAGAAAGGAATGAGACGATACGCCTTAACCTCGTGCGCGTGCTCGGGTGCCAATGGAAGCGAAGCGAAATACTCTGCCCGTCTACGCAGCGCCACGATCTCTTCCCTTCCTTCAAAGGTAACGCTACTCACTCGTTCCTCGGACACCATGCGTGCGATACCAAACGATAAGATAAGAATCGGGATCCCCGACGCGAGCCGGATCATGAAAGCGAGAGACATCCCGACCCGTAACAGACCTATCAGTGTTCCGGAGAGTACACCTAACCACATCGTAGCCAAGTACTCGTCGGCTCGGAATGCACGCACCTTGGTGTGGAATCCAATGTCCTCGAAAGGACCAAGATCAGGAATCTCATTGGCTTTCTCCATAAGCCGCGTGTCGATATAGGCACGGAGCGTTGCAGTGAACAAATTCTGCTGACTACCGATAAAGACAGGCAAGGTGTCTAGCGCAAGTGAAACAACTACGAAGGCGACAGCCGGAATCATCGGGGAGAGTACAACAGTGCTTGGATAAAACAAGGCATCGATGACCAGTTTACTCAAATAAGCAGCACTTATTCCCAGAATCGCCTGTAGGCTGTACAAGACGAACAGAACCGATGCACGAAGGCGGTCAGCTTGCCAAACGAGTCGCACACCCTTCCAAGTTGAGACCGCAGAACGGGCCACCCTCCGGAATAGCTGAGTCCACGCAGGAATGGTC
>JAAYLA010000367.1 GCA_012522135.1 Bacillota bacterium
ACAGGTGATATGATGACTTGGCAGCAAAGGGCAACGGGGAGGAAGTCAGACGAGATGGTAACCGTCACAACCTTGGACAAAGAGCCGGACCTCAAGGCGGAGTGGGGTGCGATTTGGTGGCTCTGCAACCGGAAGCTTGATCCCGAGACGGATCTGACCTTAGGCGTAGTTGAGATCAAGCCGGGCCACAGCAACCCGCGGCACTACCATCCCAACTGCGAAGAGCTGGTCTTCGTCTTGGAAGGCGAGTGCGACCACAGCTTGGGGGACGAGGTGTTTTCCCTGAAGCCGGGGCAAATGCTCCGCATCCCCACCGGCGCCGTACACAATGCCGTCAATACGGGGAATAGGCCGGTCCGCATGGTGATCGCTTACTCCACCGGGGAACGCCAGACGGTCGGCGTGTAGCGGCAAAGGTGACGTGGTCGATGGCACTGCGACGCGTCCCCGGGGTGGTGTTGAATGGTGCACGAGACGATCAAGTACAACTTCGAATATGAACGACGTCTCCGAGTCGGTTTTATCGGTTGCGGGGGCCACTCCTTCCGAAACATATACCCGACGTTTCAGTATGCGCCGGTCGACCTTGTGAGCGTTTGCGACCTGTCGCCCGAACGCGCCGCCCACTACGCGCGCCGGTTCGGAGCCGAGCGGGCCTATACGTCGCACCGCGACATGCTGGAAGGGAAGAGCTGGACGCGGTCTTCATCGTGACTGCGTACGACGAGCAAGGCCATCCGCAAGCCTTTCAGCTAGCCCTCGATGCGCTGGAGGCCGGCTGCCACGTGTGGATGGAAAAGCCGCCTGCCGCAGGTGCGCAGCAGATCCGGGAACTCATCCAGGCGAGCCGCCGGGCCGGAAAGCAGGTGATGGTCGGATTTAAGAAGATGTTTTTCCCGGCAATCGAGAAGGCAAAGGGGATCATCGGCGGTGACGATTTTGGCACGCCGCGGTCGATTTACTTGCGTTACCCGCAGGGACTTCCTCCCGAGGAGCAAAGGCAAGACGATCGCTGCATGGCCGGCTTTCTCGACCACATCGTGCATCCGGCGAGCATCATGATTTATCTGATGGGGCCGGTCCATTCCCTCTACTTCTTGCGAGAGGAGTGGAGCGGCGGTACCGTCGCGTCCATACGGTTTCGCAGCGGTGCCATCGGCACGCTGCACCTGACGGCAGGGCAGTCCGGGGCCTCACCGCTCGAGCGCGTCGAGGTGATCGGTGACGGGGCAAACGTGGTCGTGGACAACGGCGTGCACGTGACGTATTACCGCAAGGCTTTCCGTGGCCACTACGGTCGAACGCCTTCCTACCTGGTGTCCGACGAGCAGGCGCCGCTATTTTGGGAGCCCGAGTTTTCCCTTGGCCAGCTGTACAACAAGAACCTGTTCATGCTCGGATACGCCCAGGAGGTTCTGCATTTCTGTGAATGTGTTTTAGGGGGCACCCCGCTCGAGAAAGCCCACCTGTACGACGCGCTGCAGATCATGAAGGTGTACGAGGCGTATCGCGCCGCCGAAGGGAAAAAAGTGATCCTTCCCGAGGACTAGATGCAACCGGCGGACACGACTCGACAGGTGAAGTGGCCGTCTCGTTCCCCTGGTGCCCCCGGATCCGGACCAATCACGCGACCGGCCGCTCCTTTTCTTCCCACATAGACCTCATTTCGCAGCAGGTCCTTGCCCTACGTGCATGAAAAGATGTCGGCAAGTGGTAAAGACCCCAAACGGAGGGATTCAAATGCCGGCGGAAAGGTCCGAGCCCAGGGCGCTGACGATCGACAAGTTTCGGCCCCGATGCATGTCCATCGTTCCCGAGACGCGGGTCGTGAAAGCACGCTATCCGGCCATCGATGCGCACAACCACTTCAGCGACGACATGGATGTGCACCGGGTCGTAGCCAATATGGACAGCTGCAACGTGCGCACATACATCGACCTGTCCGGAGGCAGCGGCGATCGTCTGAAGCGGCGCCTCGAACTGCTGAAGGACAACTATCCCGATCGCTTCGCCGTCTTCTACGTTCCCGATTTTAAGCGAGTCAACGAGCCGGATTTCGCAGAGAACGTCGCACGCGAGCTCGAGGAGGCGGTCAGGGCCGGCGCGCAGGGGCTCAAGATATACAAGGAGCTCGGTTTGTCTGTCCGTGCTGCCAATGGGAAGCTGCTGGCAGTCGATGACGAGCGGCTCGATCCGATGTGGCAGGCGGCCGGCGAACTGGGCGTGCCGGTGATGATCCACGTGGCCGATCCCTTTGCCTTCTTCGAGCCCTTGGACGAAACGAATGAGCGCTACGTCCAGCTTATGTTGCACCCCGACTGGCACTTCTACGGTAAAGACTATCCTCCTCTGAGGCAGCTTCTCGCGCAGCGGGACCGCCTGTTGGAGCGGCACCCCAAAACCATCTTCATTGGTGCGCACATCGGCAGCGAGTCGGAAGATCTCGCACGGGCCGGTGAAGTGCTCGACCGGTATCCCAACTACTACGTGGACATTTCCGCCCGCCAGGCCGAGTTGGGACGCAAACCGAGGAACACCCGGCAGTTTTTCCTGAAGTACCAAGACCGCATCCTTTTCGGTACCGACGCCCACGATCACCCGGAGATGTACCGTTCGTATTTCCGCTTCTTGGAAACCGACGATGAGTGTTTCGAATACTACATGTACCCGCGCCACGGTTTTTTCCACATTTACGGAATCGACCTCCCCGATGAAGTGCTGTGGAAGATCTACGTGGCGAATGCAGCGAAGGTGATCCCCGGCCTCTCGGTGCCCCGGGAGCCGGAGTCTGCGGTTTCCGGACGTTCGCAATAGGGCAGAGGAGGCACGCCGTGCATAGGATGGCTTAACTTGCCCCGGGCTCTGGCCGGCTCCCGACGGGACGGGGGTTAGCTAGGGCCCGGTATTTCGTTGTGGAGGAAGCGGGCGATCCACCGATGGGCCGGTCAGCGGGTCATACGGCGGGTCACCCCTGCCTCCTCGCGCGCCGCAGAGACGTTCACTCAGCTAAGTTGATATAATTCCATCCTAGTGAGCATACCAACTTAGGTGATGATGCTAGTCGTTCCACCGGCTAGACCTCGGCAGCACGCCCGATTTGCCATCTTTCGTACGCCTTCTTGCCGAAATCGCGCCAAATTTCGGGAGGAAAAAGAGCTCCTCGGCAGAAGTATTTCACGCGAGTATTCCTCATAAGTCGCACAATTAGTATATCAAGTGGGACATCTTGATATATCAACTCGGGTCGAGGCGGTCGATCGGGTTGGCACGGACAATACCCCTATACGAACAGATCAAGGAGTCGATTCTGGCAAAAATCCGCAGCGGCGAGTTGCAGCCGGGGGAACGGGTTCCGTCGGAAAACGAGCTCGCCCGCGAGGCCGGGGTCAGCCGCATCACGACGAAACAGGCCCTCAACGAACTGGCCCGCGAAGGATGGGTCCGGCGGATTCGCGGCAAGGGCACGTTCGTCGCCAAACCGCTGCCGCCGTCGGCCGGACATCAGGGCCCGGTAATTGGAATCGTCGTGCCGCACCTGGACGATTCCTATGCCACCCGCATCGTTTTGGGCGTCGAATCCACGCTGGCCGAAGCCGGCTACCACCTGGTCTTCCGCAGCGGCGGCACGGGAGCGGAGGAAACCCGGTCCATCCGCGAGCTCATCGAAGGCGGGGTGCGGGGCATCATCGTGTGGCCGACGCCGGGCGAGTACCTAAACGAAGAGCTCCTTCATCAACATCTGAAGGGCTTTCCTATCGTGCTCGTCGACCGGTTCCTGCGAGGTCTCATTTGCGACTGCGCTCAGTCCGACAACTTGCGCGGCGGTTTTACGGCAACGCGGCATCTCATCCAGCTCGGCCACCGCGCCATCGCCTACGTCGCGCAAAATTTCGAGCATATCACGTCAGTCGAGGAGCGCTATCTGGGATACCAAGTTGCCCTGCGCGAGGCAAGAATTGCCCACAGAGAGGAATGGCTCTGGCTCGTTCCGATGGACGACGATTGGCCCGGCTGGCTGCGCGGGAAACTCGAGGCATGCCCCGAAGTGACCGCCGTATGTTGCGAGAACGACCACGTGGCCATTGCCTTTGTCCGAGCCGCACGGTCCATCGGCGTGAAAATTCCCGAGCACATTTCCGTTGTAGGCTTCGACGACATCGAGCTGCCTAGCGACCTGAACCTGCCGCTGACGACGGTCCGCCAAGACGCCATCGGACTCGGACGGACGGCGGCGCGCCTTTTGCTCGAACGGCTGACGGGCACGGTCGAAGGAACGCGGCAACGCATTTTGCCGGTGAAGCTCGTTGTGCGAGATTCGACCGCTCCGCCCCGTTCCGACGCGCAGGCGCTTTCCGGTGCGGTCGCAGAGCAAGCCTAAATGCGGAAGGGAGGTGAGAGGCCGGTAGCTGCGTTCGGACGGGGCTAACGAGACGGCTGTCGATCGGGACGTCAGATGGATAGCACGATGTAGCTGCATCAATGAAAGGAGGCTCCACAAATATGGTCCGGCACGGACTTGTGGTATTACTTGTCATGGCCATGAGCGTTTTCACGGCGGCGGCGCCCATCGAGATCGAATTCCACTTCGTTGCGAACCAGTCGGAGGCGGACGCTTGGTATACGCTGACCGACATGTTCAACGCATCGCAAGACGAGATCGTCGTCGTGCCCTACTGGGACACCGGCGAATGGATCGGCTACCAGGAGCGCATGCTCGTCCGGATCGCCGCGGCGACGCCTCCCCACATCATGCGCCTGAGCGACGAGGCCCTTCCCGTGTGGGCCGATGCCGGGTACTTGCGCCCGCTCGATGACTGGCTGGAGCGCGACATCGACCTGAGCGATTACCTGCCGATTACCGCCCAGCTAGGTTCCCACCGCGGCGTCTTTTACGGATTCCCCCAGGGTCTTGCCACCCGCGCCTTGGCTTACAACCGGCTCATGTTCGTGAACGCGGGTCTGTCGTATCCTAGCGACGACTGGCGTTGGGACCAGGAATTGCTCGATGCGGCGCGGCGCCTTTCGACCCGTGACGCCGACGACCTGCCCCTGACCTACGGCATCGGCTTCCACACGGGCGGGGCGGGGAACCTGCGCAAGGACATCCCCGAGATTCTGTGGGCCTTCGGCGGCGAGGTATTCGATGCAGAGGGCAACATGCGCCTGGGCGACGACGAAAGCATCGAGGCGCTCTCCTTCATCCAGAGCTTAGTGTACGAGTATCGCGTGTTCCCCGAGGACTTCGACGTGGTCGGCCGCTTCCTCAACGGCACCTTGGCTATGTGGAACACGGGGGTGTGGGACGTCAACCTGCTGCGGCAGACGGACACCCTGGACTTCGACTTTGCTCCCACGCCGGGCGGTCCCGCAGGCCACTTCTCCTTCATCCAGGGGAACGGCGTTTACGTGATTCCCGCGGTGGTGGACGACGAGAAGGCGGCAGCGGCCTGGGAGTTCATGAAGTTCCTCGTCAGCGCCGAGGCGCAGCGGGTGTTCGGGCTTGAGTACGGCATCGGAGGCGTGCCCCTTGTCACCTCTCTCGTGCCTGAATACGTGGCTCAGCCTTCGCCTCCGGACAGCTGGGACGCCTTCGTCACCAGCGTGCAGCGGGGCCGCATGGTGTACCATCCGCCGAACGCCGATGAGATCTTCAACGCGCTGAACGTCGGTTGGGGCGAGATGATCCGCGGCGAGACGCCCGTGCGCACCTGGTTCGACGCCGTGGCTCCGGTCGTGCGCACGATCTTGGAGCGGGCCCAGCAGTAAGTCGAAACGTTTCCCAAAGGCGCCGCGGGCCGGGGAGGGCATCTTGAACCCGCGGCGCCGCCGCACATCATCCCACACCCGCGACGGGAGGTATGCCCGAATGACGCTTGCAGGAAGCTGGCGTGTTTTTGCTCCGGCGGTGCTGGCCCTTTGCCTTGGATCGCCTATTGCCTGGGCCGCCGGCATCACGTGGCCCGGCGGTCAAATGTTGCCCACATTCGCAGAACCCCGGCAGCTGGACGTCGTCGATGTCATCAATTCGCCGGGAGAAGTGAAGCTGCTCATGGCTACGCTGCAGGGGATCGTAAACCGCACCGAGCCCCGTTTGTACCTGCTCGAATCGCCCGGCGGGGAAGGCCCCTATACTTGGCTGAGGGACCTCGGCGTGCCCTATTCGCTGCTAAACTGGCGCAATGCCGTCGTGAAGTACCGGGACGAAGTACAGGGCATGATCGTATATGACCCCGAGGTGCCCGATACAATCAACGTCGCTACTACGCTGGCTGGCCTGCGAGATGCGGTGGTCGCCAGCCCCGAACTCGCCGTAGCCTTGGCTCAGGAACCTTACGGTCTGCAGATAGTGGAAGACTTGCGGGGGAGGTTCCGCAACAAGTTCGAGGCTTACGAGTGGCAATACCAGCACCTTTGGCCTGACACGACCCGCCGCATGCTCATCGGGTTGAGTCCCGGCCACACGCGCACTATCGGCGCGCGGCCCGCGGACGCCTTCACCACGGTTCTGGTCGAGCAGACGCAAGAGCGGACCGCGGCGAACAGAAAAATCTATGAAATCGACCTGACGCCGTTCATCGAAGGGCCGGCCGTGTACGTGCGCTTCGAGGACAACTTCCCCGAAGACGGCTGGGGCCCGGCGCTCCACCGGCTGCAGCTTGAGGCCGATGGCGACATCATCGTCGACTTCATCGCCTACGGCCCCGATGAAGGCGAGTACATGTTTGAAGACGGCAATTCGCAGGCCAACTCGAACTTCGACGGCCACCGCTATGCCGACAACGACCGCTACTTCATCTACGAGCTGCCGGTGCCCGAGGGTACGGAGAAGCTCATCCTGTACCTGGACCTTTGGAACCAGTTCAAAGTGTCGGTAAGCGGCAAGCGTCCCGCGCCTACGACTTACATCGAGCCCTACGGTTACCTGCGCGACTATGCCGTGGCCAATCGTGCCATGGTGTTTTGGCTGCGGCCCAACGTGACCCGTGAGCGTGAGCTGTTTGAGAAAATCCTGGCCGACGTCGCGCCGGGTACGCCGTATCTGGGCTGGTTTGCCGACGACATTGCAGGCGAGTTCAGCGGCGTCGAGCTTGCGTCCAGCCACGGAGTGTACGTTCTGGCCGCCGACTGGTTCAACAACATGACCGTCTTTTCCGGCACGCGGTATAAAGGCGCCCCGGATCGGCCCGAAACGACGGTGCGGCCCCTTGAGAACAAGATCTACGTCACGTTCATCTTCGGCGAAGGGGACAACCTGCAATACAACCAGCACCACATGCGCGTGCTTTGGGACGACCCCAACCGGGGCAAAGTGCCGATCAACTGGACGTCCAGCCCGCTTCTTATCGACGCGGCGCCGGCCATTTTGAACTACTACCACGCAACGGCTACGGAGAACGACCTGCTCATCGCCGGGCCATCGGGCGTGGGCTACTTCTACGGCAACGTATGGCCGAGCGACTCGTTCGCTGAGTTCCTCGCGGCGGGCGCGCCGTACCTTGAGCGTTCCGGCATGCCGCTCGTGTATGCCTTGAACCGGATTAACGAGCAGAACGTTCGCCTGACCCCGCAGGTAGCACGGGCCTACGAAGAACAGTACGGACTGCCGGGACTGTTCCTCAGCTGGGAGTCGCAATACAACACGTACCTTATGAACCGGACGCTGCCGGTCTCGACGGTGCGGGGCGTCGGCAGCGTGCAGGAAGCCCTGACGGTTTTGGAGGAGGCGAAGGCCCGCTGGACCGGCGACCGGCCCTTGTTCATCGCCGTGGGTCTTCTGGCGTGGAACTTGCGGCCGACCGATGCACTGCTCATCGTGAACCGGCTAGGCCCCGAGTTCGAGGTAGTGCTGGCCGAGGAGTACTTGGCCTTGCTCCGGGAATCGTTCCGTCTGCCTCCACACGTGAGGTAAGGTGCAGTTTGTCGTAGGCGAAGCGACACGTACCGGCACACATGGCGAGCCGAGGCGGGAGGAATCACGATGGCTCTGGGCAGAACCATGGTAGCGTGTGCGGTCGCGACGATGCTTTTGATGTCGGGAGGATGTTTGCAGATGCCGCGAATACCCATCGACGCAGGCAAGACAGGAGACTTCTTCACTTCGTTCGAAGCAAACGAGCCGAAACCGACGTGGACGAATGCCGTGGAAACCGATGCCCGGGGGATACGCATGAGCGAGGGCGTTAGCGGCGGTCGTGCCGGCATGCGCACCTACGTGGCTCGGGGACCGGCGGATCCGTACGCCGCTAAGAAGAACGCCGGCTTTACGGGGTTGCGCTCCCTGGCTTACGAGGGAACCCACGACGCCTCGGGCCGGGCCTATTCGTATAACAAGATCTTCGCCGTGGAAATTCCCGTAGGTCCGGAGACGGCGCTTACGTACGTGATTTTTACCGCCTTCGCCGATCGCAACCACCACGACTATTCCAGCACGTACGTAGCAATCGATCTGGCCTTCGACGACGGCACGTACTTGCATGAGCTCGGTGCAGTCGATCAGTACGGCGTGCCCCTGCATCCGCGGGCGCAAGGAGAGTCCAATATTCTGTTTCCGCACCAGTGGAACTTCAAACGGGTGCACGTGGGCAGCGTCGCCGCGGGAAAGACGATCAAGCGCATCTTGCTCGCCTACGACAATCCGAACGGCCCCGGGGTTTTCCAGGGCTACGTCGACGACATCCGTATCGAAGCCGAACCGGTCCGTCCTGTGTACGAAAAGCCGATCGACTACGTAGACACCCGGCGCGGCACGCACTCGAACGGCGTCTTCTCGCGCGGCAACACGTTTCCGGCCGTCGCGTTGCCTCACGGATTCAACTTCTGGACGCCCGTGACCGATGCCGGCTCAAACTGGCTCTACGCGTACCACGAGAAGAACAACGCGCAAAACTTGCCGGAGCTGCAGGCCTTTTCGCTGAGCCACAAACCGAGTCCGTGGATGGGCGACCGGCAGACGTTTCAGGTAATGCCGACGGAAGCGGCCCGTCCCACGGCGAACCGCAGCCGCAGGGCCTTGGCCTTCCGCCACGAAAACGAGATCGCGAAGCCCCACTACTATAAGGTAACTTTCGAAAACGGGATCGTCGCCGAGATGACCCCGACCGATCACGCCGCCATGATGCGCTTCACCTTCGTGGGCAACCGGGGCAGCCTGATCTTCGATAACGTGAGCAACGCTGGAGGCATCACGCTCGATCCGGAAGGCCGCACCATCACCGCCTACACTGACCACAAGAGCAACCTGTCGACCGGCGCGACGCGCATGTTTATCTACGCGGAATTCGACCGTCCCGTCGTCGCAAGCGGCAGGCTCCGGGGCGAGGGGCGCGACGATGTGGCAGCGTACTTCACCTTCGACACCTCGGATGCCAAGACGGTCACCATGAAAATCGCGACGTCGCTTATCAGTGTGGAGCAGGCCAAACGCAATCTGGAACTCGAGATCGGCCCGGACGACACCTTCGAAACCGTGCGTGACAGGGCCGAGGCGGCGTGGAACGAGAAGCTGGGCATCATCGAGGTGGAGGGGGCCACCGAGGACCAGCTGATCACCTTGTACTCCGGCCTGTACCGCCTGTTCCTGTATCCGAACTCGGCCTTCGAGAACGTCGGCACGCTGGAAGAGCCCGTTTACAAATACGCGAGCCAGCTGGAAATTGAACCGTGCGAAACATCCACCGCTACCGAGACGTGCGCCGAGATCCGAGACGGCAAGATCTACGTAAACAACGGCTTTTGGGACACGTACCGCACTACCTGGCCGGCTTACGTGCTCCTCACTCCGACCATGGCGGCCGAGATGATCGACGGGTTCGTGCAGCAGTACCGCGACGGCGGCTGGATCTCCCGCTGGTCGTCGCCGGGATATGCCGATTTGATGGTGGGTACAAGCGCCAACGTCGCCTTCGCCGATGCGTACTTGAAGGGCGTGACCGGCTTCGACGTGCGCGCCTTTTACCAGTCGGCCCTGAAGGATGCCACGGTGGTGCCACCCAACCGCCACGTGGGACGCAAGGGGATGGCCACCTCGATCTTCGACGGTTACACGAACACCGACACCCGCGAGGGGCTGTCGTGGGCGCTGGAAGGTTACATCAACGACTTCGGCATCGCCATGCTGGCCAAGGCCTTGGCCGAAAAGAACGACCCGGACGATCCTTACACGCCCTACTACGAAAGCGACTACCGGTACTTTCTCAGCCG
>JAAYLA010000368.1 GCA_012522135.1 Bacillota bacterium
AGGTGTGGCTCGCACGGGCCCGGTAGCTCGAAGAAAGCTGCAAGACGGTTGTCTTCGGGGGCTCGGGCGACGAGGTGGTCGGGATACTGGGGCTCATGGACCGGCTGCGGCCCGATGCGGCGGCGACCGTGGCCCGGTTGAAGGCCCAGGGCATCGAGCGCGTCGTCATGCTCACGGGCGACAACCGGCGGGTAGGTGAGGCGGTAGCAGAGCTAGCGGGCGTGGACGAGGTCTACACCGAGCTCTTGCCCGAGGATAAGGCCGAGATTGTCCAGCGTTTGCGCCGTGAATACGGTCCGGTGGCGATGGTGGGCGACGGCGTAAACGATGCACCGGCGCTCGCCCAGGCCACCGTCGGGATCGCGATGGGCGCGGCCGGGACCGACGTGGCCCTCGAGACTGCCGGCGTCGTCCTGATGCGCAACGATTTGGCCAAGCTGAACCACGCCGTGACGCTCAGCCGCCGCACGCGCCGGATCGTTTGGCAAAACCTGATCTTTTCCCTCGCGGTCATCGGCGTGCTGGCCTTCGTCGTCTTGACCCGGGGCCTCGTGCTCGCGGCGGGCGTCGTCGGTCACGAAGGCAGCACGGTCCTGGTCATTCTAAACAGCATGCGGCTGCTCGCGAACAGACCGGGCCAAGGCGCGCCGGCCTGACCGCGCCGGAGGAGGATGTGTTATGGAGATCGAGTCGTGCATCTACCACGTGCCGGTCTTTCGCTCGTTGCCGGAGGAAGGGGTCGAGCGCCTGGTCCAGGCCATGCACCATCGCCATCTGCAGCCGGGAGAGACTCTCACACACGCAGGGGAACCTTTGACTAGCCTGGTCGTGGTGGCGAAAGGACTTCTGCGCCTGAGCCGGACGAACAAGGCGGGGCGGGAGCAGGTCCTGCGTGAGCTGGGACCGGGCGAGTTTTACGGCGAGATGGCGCTCTTTACCGAGGTGACGAGCGAGGGAGACCTAATCGCGGCGCTGGAGACGCACGCGTGTATCCTGGAGCGCAGCGCCGTGCAAGAAGTGCTCCGCACCCAACCGCACCTGGCCGTAAGTTTGGTGGAGGCCATCGCGAGCCGTCTGTCCGAGGCCGAGCGCACCATCGGCGAGCTGGCCCTGCTCGACGTGGGAGAGCGGCTCGTGATGGAACTGGTGCGCCTGGCCGATGAGGCGGAGGCGGCCGGGTCCGCTACGTTTGAACTGCCCGTGCCGTGGGCCCAGATGGCGACGAAGCTGGGCACGACCCCCGAAAGCCTGAGCCGCCGGCTGCGCCGCTTGAGCTCCCAGGGCTTGGTCGAGGTGGAGGGCCGCCGCGTGCACATACCCGATGTCCAAGCCTTGCGGGAGACGGTCGAGTAAGGACACGCCCCGCGATCGAGCACGAGGACGGCCTGTCCGGCTGAAGGAGGAACAGCCGGGCGGGCCGTCGTTTTTTGTTTCGGCACGCAGCGGCGCCCGCGGCCTATGATTTTTTCCGACTTGACGCGCGTCAATGCGGCCTGGGACCGTCGGGGGATACTATGGGGTCGAACAATCGCTTCCGGGCAGAGCAAGTTTCCCGGGCGAGAACAAGAGAGGAGACCGGCAAGATGAAAAAGGAGACCATCGTTCTGGACAACCTCAACTGCCCCAGCTGCGCGGCCCAGTTGGAGCAGGCGTTCAAGAATTTGGCGGGCGTGAAGTCGGCGAGCGTAACTTTCGCTACGGGAACGCTCGACCTCGAGTACGACGAGGGACGGCTGACGGAGGACCAGATTCACAAGACGGCCGAGAGCTTCGGCGTGACGATCGCTTCTCGCCTGTAATTTGCTGTAAGTAGGCGGCGACGGGCAGGGACGGCACCGGTGCGGCAGGTGAAGGACTCCGGGATACGTCCCGTGCCGGGCTTTAGAGGGGTGGCGGACTATGACTTGGTGGAGAAGACATAAGGAACTGCTTTTGGTCGTGATCCCGGGCGTGCTCATCGGCGTCGCCTGGATCGCGCAGGGCGTGTGGGGCCAGACCGGATGGCGCAACGCCCTGATGGTGGCCGCGTCGCTCATTGCGGGCGTGCCCATCGCGGTCGAGGGCTGGAAGCGGCTGCGGCACAGGCAGTTCAGCATTCCGCTTCTCGTCACCATCGCGGCCGGTGGCGCCCTTTCGATCGGGGAAGTATGGGAGGCCGCGGCCGTCACCTTTCTCTTCAAGTTCGGCGGTTACTTGGAGGGCCTCACCCTGGGCCGCACCCGGGCCGCACTGCGGGAACTGCTCGATCTGAGGCCTCTCACGGCGCGGGTCAAGGACAAAAACGGCGAGTGGCGCGAGGTTCCGGCGGAAAAGGTGCAGGTCGGACAGGTCGTCATGGTGCGTCCGGGGGATAAGGTGCCGGTGGACGGTAAGGTGATCGCGGGACAGGCGGCGCTCGACACGTCGGCCCTGACAGGCGAACCGTTGCCGAAGGAGACGGCCGTTGGGGACAGCGTCCTGAGCGGCAGCATCAACCGGGGTGGTTACATCGAGATCGAAGCGGAGCGGGTCAGTTCCGACACGACCTTCAACCGCCTCATCAAGCTGGTTGCCCAGGCACAAAGCGAAAAGCCCAAGGTACAGTACTTCCTCGACCGCTTCGCCCAGTGGTACACGCCGGCGATCATTTTGGCCGCCATCTTGCTCGGCCTGTGGACCCGGGAAGTGCACCTGGCCTTGACGTTCCTCGTGATCGGCTGCCCCGGGGCTCTGGTGGTGGCGGCGCCGGTCGCGGTCGTGGCGGGCCTAGGACGGGCGGCGCGCTCGGGGATCTTGATCAAGGGCGGCGAGCGGCTCGAGATGATCGGCAGGCTCGATACAATCGCCTTCGACAAGACCGGTACGCTGACGGAAGGACGGCCCAGCGTTTCCCGGGTCATCGCCTTCACGGGCACGGAGCGAGAAGTGCTGGCACTGGCCGCGACTGCCGAGCTGCGGTCGGAGCACCATCTAGCGGCGGCGATTTTGGCCAAGGCAAAAGACGAAGGCGTTGAAGTACAGGAAGCCGACGACTGGGCGTTCCATCCGGGCCTAGGAATTTCGGCCGAGCTGGCGGGATCGACGGTCTACGTAGGGAACCGCAGGCTCCTCGAGCGGTTCGGCGTGGCGGTGTCCGAGGAGCAAATGGCTGCGGCACGAGAGAGGGAAGCGCTCGGCGAGGCTTTGGCGTTCGTGGCGAAGGACCGGGAGCTTATCGGCCTCATCACCGTCCACGACCGGCTGCGTCCCGAGACCGAGTCCCTCGTGGCGGAGCTGCGCAGGGCGGGCATCCGGCACACGGTGATGCTGACGGGCGACCACGCAGCCGCCGCGAACCGGGTCGCACGACAGGTCGGCATCGGTGAAGTACGGGCGGGGCTCTTGCCTGCGGAGAAGGTAGCGGCACTGAAGGAAATCCAGGCGGCGGGGCGGCGGGTGGCGATGATCGGCGACGGCATCAACGACGCACCGGCTCTGGCGACGGCCGACGTGAGCATCGCGATGGGCGCTTCCGGCACGCAGGTGGCCATGGAATCGGCGGACATCGTCCTCGTCGAAGACCGCATCGACAAGGTTCCGGCCGCGATCCACTTGAGCCGGCGCATACTCGGCGTGATCCGCCAAAACGTGGCGATCGCGGTCCTTACTGTGCTGGTGCTCCTCTTCGGCGTGCTGAACCGGAGCGTCGGCCTGAGCCTCGGCATGCTGGTCCATCAAGCGAGTGTCCTCATCGTCATCGCCAACGGCATGCGGCTTCTGCGGGCGAAGGAGGTTTCCGTCTCGTGGGGAAGTGTAGACGGGAAACGCTCAGTTCGTTTCCGAGAAGCAGGAGGATGAACCGTGAACGCAGACTACGTCCTAGGGATTGACGTCGGAGGAACGAAGATTGCGCTAGGGTTGGTCGACGCCAGCGGCCGGCAGGTTGCGGGGGACCGCATTCCGACGCATGCCGAGGCGCCGCCCGCAGTCACAGTGCAGCGCATGGTCGACAGAGTACACGCCTTGATGGACGAGGCAGGAATAAGCGAGGATGCAGTCCGGGCCGTCGGCATCGCCTTCGCCGGGCCGCTCGATCCAGTGGAGGGGCGCATCCTGACGCCGCCGAACCTTCCGACCTGGCACAACTTTCCGGTGGTTGACGTCGTGGAGGCGGCGTTAGGCAAGCCGGCTTACCTGGAGAACGACGCGAACGCCGCGGCCTTAGGGGAAGCCCAGTACGGCGCCGGCGTCGGGGTCAAGAACATGGTGTACCTGACGGTATCGACGGGCATCGGCGGCGGAGCGGTGCTGGACGGCAGGCTGTTCCGCGGCGAGACGGGTGCGGCGTGCGAGCTCGGGCATATCAAGATCGTGTACAACGGCCGGGAATGCGGCTGCGGCGGGCGCGGGTGCCTCGAGGCGTATGCGTCGGGCACCGCCTTGGCCAAGCGGGCGCAGGAGGCGGTAGCGGCAGGAGAGCCCTCCAGTTTGGCAGAGCTCGCAGGGGGCGTGCAGCACATCCGGGCCGAGACGGTGGTGCAGGCCATGGACGCCGGGGACGAGCTGGCGACGCGCCTTTGGCGGGAGACCATGGAGTATTTGAGCGCCGGTGTAGGCAGCCTGGTGAATACGTTCAACCCGCGGCGCATCGTGGTGGGCGGGGGCCTTTCGAATGCCGGGGAGCGGCTGTTCGGTCCCCTGCGCGAAGGGATGCGCCGGCACGCGATGGCACCTTTGGCCGAGGTCGCAGAAATCGTTCCTGCAAAGCTGGGCGATGCCGTGGGCGTGATCGGCGCCGCGGCCGTGGCTTGGGAGCGGCTGGGAGAAAAAAGTTAAGTCCCCGGTTGAGCGGCCGCCTTCTGCGGGAAGCGTGCGAGCGGGCCCGCCGGACGGCGTGAGCCCGCTTGCTTGCGCACGCGGCGACTCGCCACCGATCGGTGACCGGGGTTGACAGCCGCGCCGCCCGCCGCTATAATTACACATGGATTCACCACTCAGTCGTCGCGGGGTGGAGCAGTCTGGTAGCTCGTCGGGCTCATAACCCGAAGGTTGTCGGTTCGAATCCGGCCCCCGCAACCAGATCGGTGATGGCCTGCAGAGGCCATCACCATAGGAGTTCACGGCGGTGTAGCTCAGCTGGTTAGAGCACACGGTTCATACCCGTGGCGTCGCTGGTTCGAATCCAGCCACCGCTACCACCAAGACCGGCAACTTGCCGGTCTTGCTCCTTGCCGGAGCGTAGCAGGCAGTTCGGGGTTCTAAGGTCAAAAAAGGTCTTGATCTCATGCCCGGCCTGCTGTATAATGTATCTCGCCAACGGCGTGGGCCATTAGCTCAGCTGGTTAGAGCACCTGACTCTTAATCAGGGTGTCCGGGGTTCGAATCCCTGATGGCCCACCAGAGGCAAGCAAAAAGCCCTGCACACGCAGGGCTTTTTGCTTTGCCCGGGAAGCGATGATCCGGAGCACGGTGCTTCAGCCGCAGTGCCCTCGTTTGCCGCCTCGTGGCCCGTCGACGCCGCCTAGTACCCAGGCACCAGCGCGGTGGTGGCCGCATACCATGGCCCGACTTCACTTCGGGGGGATCGTCATGGCAACGATAGTGCGCGGGCGCAGAGTGCGGCACAGCAGGGCGCGCATTATGCTGCGGAACCGGCTGCGGCTGTTATGGGAGCAGCATGTGTATTGGACGCGGATGGTCATAACGGGCATCGCTTTCAACTCGCCTGACCTCGACGCTTCGGTCACGCGGCTGTTGCGCAACGTACCCGATTTCGAGGCCACTTTGGATCAGTTTTACAGCAGATCGGAAGTTGAAACCTTCGGTGCGTTGCTGCGCGACCACCTGGTCATTGCGGCCGACCTCGTGCAAGCGGCGAAGATGGGCGACAATGAGGCGGTAGAGGAACTCACGGACCGGTGGTACGCCAACGCCGACGAGATCGTCCAACATATGCGCACGATGAACCCGTTTTGGCGCCCGGACGAGATGAGGCCCATGTGGCGGGAGCACCTGGACCTCACCTTGAACGAGGCAGTGGAGATTTTGAGCGGCGAGTATACCGACAGCGTGGCCACATTCGACCGCATCGAACAGCAGGCGTTGCAGATGGCCGACAGTTTCTGGCGCGGCATCGTGCGGCAATTTAGGCTGTAAGCTCGCGCGCGATCCGTCCGGCCGCGGGAAACAGGAACTGTCTTTACTAGCCCTGCTCGAACTCGAGGTAGCTACCCCGATCGCTTTCCCGGGCGTGGTGCACGATGAGGCGCCGGGCCACTCGTTGCCGCAGCTCGGGGACGTGGCTTATGATCCCGATGCTCACTTGTTCGCTGCGCAGTTTTTCGAGCGAGGTCATCACCGTCTCGAGCAGCTCGGGATCGAGCGTACCGAAGCCTTCGTCCAGGAAGAAGAACTCGAGCGGATAGGTGCCGTGCAGTTGAATCTGCTTGGACAGGGCGAGTGCCAAAGCCAGCGAGGTGACGAAGGTCTCGCCTCCCGAAAGGCTCGACACCGGGCGGCGCACACCGCCGTTCGCATCGTCGCGGACGACGAAGCCGCCCCCGCCGTCAAGTTCCAAAGCGTAGCGGCCGCTGGTCAGGTCGGCAAGACGCCTGGACGCGTCGGCCGTGACGGACGCGAGGTACTCTTCCGCGACGAACTCCACGAACTGGCGTCCTCGGCAAAGCTGCTGCAGCTGCTGCAGGCGGTCGTGCAATGTCTGGGCCTCTTTGCGTTCGGCCTCCAGCGCGAGCCATTCTTCATGCCGCCGCGCCCTTTCGGCGGCTTCCTTTCGTGCGGCGCTCAGCTTTAGCAAGGCCCCTTCCCAGGCAGCCTCGGCCTCGGTCAGCTCCTGCACGATACGTTCCCACGCCGGCTCGTCTAGCCGGTCGTCACCTAACCGCGCCTCAAGTCGCGCCCGGCGTTCTTTCAGTACGGCAACGGCTTTTTCGTATTCGGCGATCCGCTCCCGCAGCGCGTTTCGCACATCGGCCGGGCGCAAAGCAGCCCGGGCGGACGCCACGCTGCCGAAGCCGGCTTCGGCCACTTGCCTTTGCAGCTGCTCCTTAATCGTCTTCTCGTGCTCCAACGCCCGTGTCAAGCCGAGCTTCGCCGCATCCTGGTGCCTTTGGGCCGCGGCCAGCTGGGCGGCTGCGGCCTCCCGGGCGTTCCATTTCGCGGCTTCTTCCTCGGCCAGGGCCGCGAGGCGGGCTTCTACCTCGCCTAGGACCTCACGCACGGCCCGTCCGCCCGTGAGGGCCGCGAGATCTTGGCTTAAGGCGTCGATCTCTTGCTGCAAGAGCCTGAGATCGGCCTCTGCCTGAATCGCTTCAGCCTGCAATGCGGTCTGACGTGCCGCGTGCTCCTCAGCCTGACCGCGCAGTGCGGCCACATTCCTTCGCAGCTCTTCCGTCTCGCGTTGCAATGCCTCCACGCGGGCGTCAGCGGCGTGGATCCGCTCGAGTTCCGCCGCGACCTCGTCGGGCGAGAGCGCGCCGGCTGCTTGCCTGAATGCGGCGGCGAAGCTCCG
>JAAYLA010000369.1 GCA_012522135.1 Bacillota bacterium
CCGGGCGGTTGCACCGGCACGCTTGACGCGGGAAATTCACATTAGCGAGGAGCTGCGGCAGCTTCTCGTCGGTGAACGCGTGTTCATGACGGCCCGCCTTGCGCTGTACAACGACGAGGCGGGTCCGGACGGCATCGCGGTCCGCTTTACCGCCGACGACCACGTTACCTTGCGGGGTTATGCGGTGGTGACCGTGGGAGTTAACCGCGGCTGAACACGTGAAAACTTGACACTCGGTTTGGGAAGGGATGTGTTGGTCCATGAGAGCAGAGCGCGTGCACTGGGGTCGTGTTTTCGTGGGAACGTTGCTGGCAGCGTTGCTGGCCGTGGCACCCGCTTTGGCCTCGGCGGTCCGGGTAGGGCCCGAGATCTTCTCGACACCGGGCGAAAATCCGGTCAACATCGGTGTAGGGCAGCCGACCTTTCGCTTTGCTTTCTTGCCCGGCGACGTCGATATTGCGAACAATGCCTGGTCTATCTTTGAAATCGGCAAGTACTTAAACGAACACCTGACGGAAGAAGTGAAAGAAAAGCTCGTCCAGCAGATTCCCTCCGGCGGGCTCGACATGCGTTGGCACAGCTGGTCGAGCGTTGGCTTGGGCTTTGCCGGCTTCAGCACGGATGCCTCGATCCGCACCTTGGGCGACGGCCGCCTAGCCAAAGACCTGGCCGACTTGGTGCTGAACGGCAACGATCCGAATCGCCATTATACGGTGGACGGCACGGAGGTAGGCGCAGCCGCCTTCGGCGACGTCTCGGTAGGCTTCGCGTTCAATATAGGACCTTCCTTCCGCGTCGGCGGGCGATACCATCGGCTGATGGGTATTGGCTATCTGGAAGCGGAGGCGGAAGGTAGCGGCATCCTGCACTACACCGACGAAAAGACGGGTTTCGAAGGCGAAATGGCGCTCGACGCCCGCTACATTTGGGGATCCGGACTCCACGGCGACGGTACGGCGTTCGACCTCGGCGTTGCCTGGCATCCCAACGAGAACTTGGCCCTGAGCTTTGCTGTCATGGATCTCGGTCACATTACGTGGCATGACGTCTACAGCGAGCGCTATGAAGGGAAATTGGACGCCGACGGCGGACCAGCCCTCGAGCTGGTAGAGAAGGAAGTCATATCGGGGCTCAAGTGGACCTTGCCCCGCCGGTTCGAAGTCAGCCTGGGCTACCGTGTATCGCCTACCCTGCACCTTGGGGGATCTTACACCCGCACGGTCCACGGCACGGGGGAAGGTTTCACGTACCGGGAACCGGACCGCATCGAGGCCGCCTTGCACTGGAGCGGGTTGGCTTTCTTGCCGGTCGGGGTCGGCGTTTCCTACGTACCGGGAGAAGCGGTGTCCCTCACCGGTGAGGCCGGTCTGCGCCTTGGGCCCGTGAGGACGCGTTTGCGACTGGAGAAGATCGAGGCGGTCTTTGGCGGACAAGACGACAAGGCCGTAGGGTTCACCTTCGACCTCGGCATCGTGTTCTGATAGGGTGGGGCGCGCCCCACCCTTTGGACTTGCTGCCTGGAAAATCGCGGTACGTCGTTCTTGTTGCACCGCCTTTTGCTGTGCTATACTGTTTTGGATCCTTCTGTCGTGAAAGGGGCACCTCTCCTGTGTACGAGCGTCTAAAGGAAATCGACCCGGAAGTGTATGCGGCGATCGAAGCTGAAAGGCAAAGACAAGAGAGCAAGATCGAGTTGATCGCTTCGGAGAACTTCGTCAGTGAAGCCGTCTTAGCCGCTGCCGGTTCCGTCCTGACAAACAAATACGCCGAAGGGTATCCGGGAAGACGTTACTACGGAGGGTGCGAATACGTCGACATCCCCGAAACCCTTGCCATCGAACGGGCAAAGGAGCTTTTCGGGGCCGAGCATGCGAACGTCCAGCCCCACTCCGGGGCCCAGGCCAACCAAGCCGTCTTTTTCGCTGCCCTCGAGCCCGGCGACACCGTGCTCGGTATGGCTCTTCCCCACGGCGGACACCTGACACACGGCAGTCCCGTCAACGTTTCGGGCAAGTGGTTCAACATCGTCTCGTACGGCGTCGATCCCGAAACGGAGCGGATCGACTACGACGCCGTACGCAAGGCGGCCTTGGAGCACAGGCCGAAGCTCATCATCGCGGGCGCCAGCGCCTATCCGAGGATCATCGATTTCGCCGCTTTCCGTTCAATCTGCGACGAGGTGGGAGCGAAGCTGCTCGTCGACATGGCTCACATCGCAGGGCTCGTAGCGGCGGGGTTCCATCCCAGTCCGGTGCCGTACGCCGATTACGTAACCACGACGACGCACAAGACGTTGCGCGGGCCGCGGGGCGGTATGATCCTTTGCAAGGCGGAAGAGGCGAAAAACATCGACCGGGCCGTGTTTCCCGGACTGCAAGGCGGACCGCTCATGCACATCATCGCGGCGAAGGCCGTCGCCTTGAAAGAGGCCTTGCAGCCTGAGTTCAAAGAGTATCAATCCCGCGTGTTAGCCAACGCCCGGGCCCTGGCTTCGGCGCTGCAAGCCAGGGGGTACCGCCTGGTGTCGGGAGGTACCGACAACCATTTGATGTTGGTCGACGTCAAGGCGAAAGGCATTACGGGTAAGGACGCCGAAAAGGTACTCGACGACATCGGTATCACCGTAAACAAGAACACCATTCCCTTCGATCAAGAGAGCCCCTTCGTCACGAGCGGCATCCGGCTGGGAACTCCCGCCGTCACTACGAGGGGCTACACCGAAAACGATATGGAGACCATCGCCGAGCTCATCGACGAGGCGCTCACGGCGGCGGTTCGCGGCACCTTGGATGAAGTGCGGGCATCGCTCCGGGCGCGCGTCCAGGAGTTGAGTTCGGCCTATCCGCTGTATCGAGGCGCTTAGGGGAGGCCAGCCAAGTGATGTCACCACGTCTGAGACGGCGCACCCCGGTGCGTGTTCCGCTAGCCGGTCTGCTTGTCTTCATGCTTCTCTTTGCCTGGACGGTGCCCCAGGTTCCGACGGCTTACTCTTCCGCGGGACAACCTGTAGCCGCGTCGCACCGGGCCGTGCCGGCGGTTGAAGAGCTGCTCGAACTCGTCGCGGCGCGCTTTGCCGAGCTCAAGGACATTACGGGCATCATCACCATCAATTCATATACGAACAACAGCCCGCAGGTGCTTAGGCAGTCGGAGTTTGAGGTGCAGGCAATCGCGCCCTCCCTTTTGCGCATTACGTTTCGCAAGCCGGAACTGTGGCTGGGCAATATCTTCGTGCTCGATTACGAGGCGAACATACTGTACCAGTACTCGCCAATTTACGACATGGTACAGTGCGACACGCCGGAAGCTTTCCTCGCCCAGTTCGGCATCGACCTGGACCTCGCACACTTATTCGGCGGGGGTGGAACGGCCGCGCTGGAAAGCCTGGAAGTAGTGCGGGTCGAGGAGCTGAACGGCGTAGACCATGCAGTCATTAAGGGCACCGTGCCGGAAGCGCTCGAGGAGGGCGTCGACACGGTACAGGAGACGATCGAGGGCGCGGTCGGCAAGCTCGGCGTCGATGTGACCGACACCGTCTACCTGTGGGTCGACCTGGAGCGGCTGGTCGTGACGAAGGTGGAGGAGTACAGTGCCGACGGCAGGCTCGTGCTCTCCTTGCACACGAGCGACGTCCGGATCGACAGCGGCCTTAATGCAGCGGCACTGAAGAGCTTTCGCGGGGCCGACATCCACCCCAGCTGCCGCTTCTAGACTTGCTCGGGGCCTTGAGAGCGGGTATGCTAGATTCGGAACAGCCGAGATCGGTACAGCGCGATGATGAGGACCAGTAGGCCGCAGGGCAGGCGATAGAGAGCCGGGAAGGTGGAAACCGGTGCCGGGTCCGTGGCTGAATCCGCCTCGGAGTGGTGGGGAAAAGCGCGGTTTGCGCCCGAACTCACCCGGGGAGCCCGTTACAGCCGAACGAGCGGTCCTGGCCCGTGGTCGGTCTCGGGCAGGGCAAATAGGGTGGCAACGCGGGAGGCGGCTCTCGTCCCTGATCGGGTGAGAGGCCGCCTTTTTCATTCTTTCCCGGAGACTTTCCCTACGGCAGAAATGGTTATGGAGGAGGATGTGCCCATGTTGGATCTTAGGATGATTCGGAGAGACCCGGAGCGCGTTCGGCGGGCGCTGGCTCGCCGTGGCGACGACGTGCCCATCGATCAACTCTTGGAGAAGGACGAACAGTGGCGCAGTGCGCTGGCGGAAGTCGAGAAGCTGAAGGCGCTACGGAACAAGGTGAGTGACGAGATCGGCAGGCTGAAGCGGGAAAAGCAGGACGCGTCCGAGGCCATTGCCGAGATGAAGCGCGTCGCCGAAACCATCCGCGAGCTCGATACCAAAGTGAAGACGTTGGAGCAAGAAATCGAGGAACTGCTGCTCGTCATCCCCAACATCCCCCACGAGTCGGTGCCTGACGGCTTCACGGAAGCGGAAAACGTCGAAGTGCGCAGGTGGGGCGAGCCGCGTGACTTTTCTTTCGAACCGAAGCCGCACTGGGAGATCGGCGCGGCGCTGGACATCATCGATTTCGAACGGGCCGCCAAGGTCACGGGCGCGCGCTTCGCCTTTCTGAAGGGAACGGGCGCGAAGCTCGAGCGTGCGTTGATCAACTTCATGATCGATTTGCACGTCGAGGAGCACGGCTACACGGAGGTTTGGCCGCCTTTCCTAGCCAACAGGGAGAGCATGACCGGCACGGGCCAGCTGCCGAAGTTTACGGAGGATATGTTCCACATCGCCGGTACCGAGTATTTTCTCATTCCGACCGCGGAAGTCCCTGTGACCAATATGTACCGGGACGAGATCCTCGACGGGCGGGATTTGCCGATCAAGCACGTGGCCTATTCCGCGTGCTTCAGGGCGGAAGCGGGGGCCCACGGCCGCGACACCCGTGGTCTTATCCGGCAGCATCAATTTGACAAGGTGGAGCTCGTAAAGTTTGTCCGGCCGGAGGATTCCTACGACGAACTCGAATCCTTGGTGCGGGACGCGGAGACAGTGTTGCAACGCCTTGGCTTACCGTACCGGGTGATGATGATGTGCGCGGGCGACGTGGGCTTCACCGCGGCGAAAAAATACGACCCGGAAGTCTGGATGCCGAGCTATGGCCGGTACGTCGAGATCTCTTCGTGCAGCAACTTCGAAGACTTCCAGGCCCGGCGTGCCAACATACGCTTCCGCCGCGAGCCTGGAGCGAAGCCCGAGTACGTGCACACCTTGAATGGTTCGGGCGTCGCGATCGGTCGGACGGTCGCGGCCATCTTGGAAAACTACCAGCAGGAGGACGGATCCGTCGTAATTCCCGAGGCGCTCCGCCCGTATATGGGCACGGACCGGCTGGTTCCCAAGGACAGGTAGGAGCAGCGCTTAACCGGTCGGCCGTAGGAAGTGGATGAGATATTCGCCGACGGGAAAGAAGCCGACCCGCCGGTAGGCGCTCAGGGCGGCCCGGTTGTTCACTCCCACGTAAAGGCACGTGTCGAGGCCGCCCAGTGCCGCTTCCAGGGCGAAGTTCGCGACAAGCCGCGGGGCGTATCCTTTGCCGCGGAAGCGGGGAAAGGTGTAGACACCGCTGCACAGGGCAAATTGGTCGGTCGTCCCGCCGCGCATGAGGCACGATGCGATCCGGCCGGGAGGGTCGGGAGGCAAAGTGTCGGCCACGAGCACCTGGCCCCGGGCGACCTCGTAATGCCAATCACAGTGGAAGGGAACGTTGTGCTCGGCACTGTAGCCGGCGGCATAGGCGCGCAATGCCGGGATGTCCTTCGGCTCGGCCAGGCGGTAGTTGCCGTCGGGTTCGATTTGATGTTCGAAGGCACGCAGCACCATGAACAGCTCATGTTCGGTGCGGTAAATGCGCGAAGCGATCGCCGGGTGCCTCGTCACGGCCGCCACGGCGTCGGCTTCCCCGGCGACGGCCGTGAGCCGCTGTTTGGCCGTCACGTGGGTGATCAGTTCCCAGGCTGCAGCGTCGTCCACGGCGTGGAGCAGGCCGTAACCGTCGAGGCGGCTGACTACGAGAGCGGCCACCACTTCGTCTCCGTCGTAAGCCGCCGTAAACACCCAATGCCGCGCTGCGTAGTAGCCGCGGACCACGCCCTGAAGGAGCGAGTTAAACTGGAAGGCGGCGACGGCGGTCTGTTCGCCGAAACGGAGCAGATCTCGCGGATCGGCGCGCAAGGCGAAGGTCTGTGAAACGGACACTGGCGCTCCCTCCACTGGATTGTGCCCGCTCTGTGCACAGCGCTCGTGCCGCGCACGGAGCCTTCTGAGCCGGCGCTCGGTTGACACCCAGCCCGGGGACATGATATGCTTTTCGCGTCACGGAAGGGTGCCGGAGCGGTCGAACGGAGCGGTCTTGAAAACCGTCGCGGTGAAAGCCGCCGGGAGTTCAAATCTCCCCCCTTCCGCCAGGCATGCGCCAGAGGGTTCTGGTTCGCATGCTTTTTTGTTTTCCGCCTCCTTGCGTACCTGCGGCGCCCGGGTCTTCCGCCTGCTGAACACAAGGAACGCAGGCGACGAAGGAGAAGTGGAACACGAGCGGCGACAGCGCAAAGTGCGGGGTGCTTCAGGTGAGGAAATGTTCGCTGTTTAGCGCAGGTCTCCTTGTTGTATTCTTATTTGCGGCTTCAGCCGGGGCCACGCAAGGCCCGCTCGTCTTGCAGGGGCCTAGCTTGCCGCAAGAACCGGGTGCGAGCCAAAGTTACCTGGCGGTGCTCGATACCGTGGTTCGCGTCGTGAAGCGGGAGGGCCTTTTCTTGCTACAGGAGCCGGGGGCGCTGAGCCGTGTGTCCCGTATGGCGGAACATGTCACGTTCACGGTTCTCGAGCCTGATGCCGCGGGCAACCTGCTGCTGCAGGTGGAGGCCCATCCCCTCGATCCCACAACGCTTAGGCCGCAGGTGGCGCCGACGTGGAGGGGAGTTTACGCCGTAGCGCCCGGAGAGCGGCAGGCCAGGCTGGTGGAAGGTGCCCCGAGCGCAAGCCCCCTCATCGCGCCGAACTGGCTATTTTGGGAACCCGGAACGGAGCAAGAGCCGTTCGCTCCGCTACATCCCGGTGAAAGACGTTCCATTGCTTCGGACATGAGCGCCCTAAGCCTGCCGCTGCTGGCCGACAACTCCGACCTGGCACTGGGCATTGTGCCAACGGAGCCGGTTATCGAGTTTGTCGGTTGGGAAACGGCCGAGGAGGGCGGTGAAGCTGCGGCTTTGGTGCGCCTTACGATGGGCTTGAAATCCGAAGCCGAGAGCGGAAACTTTCTGCGTAGTTTCCTTTCCGGCGAACAGACCGTGACGGCGCGTCTTGTGCCGGGCGATTTTCCGTTGAGCCATGCAGTGGAGCTGCGAGCGACGCTGCGTACGGAAGCCGGGGCGGAGGATACCTTCGGTCTGGCGGGCCGTGTAGAGATCGAAACGACCGGGCAAGTGTACTTTGGGCGCACTGCGTCTTTGCAGCTGCCTTCCGTCGATCCTTTGCAAGCCGGCGACATGGTCGGCGGCGTTCTGTCGGGGGACGGGTGGGTGCTGGAAGACGGTACCCCTGCCGTGCTGTATACCCTCCGCGGCCGGGAAGGCGAGCTGGTACGGGTCGTGCTCACGTCGCAGGACTTCGACGCCTACTTGCTGCTCTTGGATGACCAATGGGAGATCTTGGCCGAAGACAACGATTCTGCAGGCGGCACGGACGCTGCGGTACAGGTGCGTCTGCCCGGGACGGGAGAATACTTGGTGGTTGTGAACACGTACGGTGCCGGTGCCGAAGGCCGCTTTGTCCTGGCGGTCGAATCGCTCGGACGTGAAGTGGATCCCGCGACGATGGGATCCTTGTTGGAGCAGGGATGGCACCGGGTGCAGGCGGCTGCCGCGGCCTCCGACTGGGATGGGGTTGCGGACGCGCTGGAAACGTTGTTGTCGCACGTGCGTGAGCAGTTGCCCCTGCAGATCGCGGAAGTGCTGCTCATCATGGAGCGGGCTTTCGACTACGGTGAATATGTCCCCAGAACGAGCAGAGTATATCGCCAGGGAGACTGGATACACGTTTACGTCGAACCCCGCAATTTCCACGTACGGTCCGATGCAGGACGGTACGAAATCCACCTGACCGTCGATGCCACGCTGATCGACGCAGACGGCAATGTCGTGAACCACCTGCCCGGCGTCATGGTGTGGAACCGCATCACACACAGTCCCGTACGGGATGTCGCGCTGTCGGTACCGCTCTGGGTCGGCGATGTGGCAGGCGGCAACTATGTCTGGCGCCTTACGGTGCGCGATATGGTCTCTGGACAATCGGCCACCGCCGAGGTGCCGATCGTAGTGGCGCCGCAATCGAGCATGATCCGCGGGTTGTGACGGCTCAGCCCAACCGGAAGCCGATGACAAAACCCAGGGTAAAGCTACCGGCCACGGGAATCAGGATGGCGAGCTCGCCGGCCCAGTCGGTAAGCCGTCCGATGATGCCCGTGGGCTGCTGGAAGGCTTGGCTGTACGCTTGCTCGACGATGTGCCAGTTAATCGTTATGACGTCGAGGCTTTGCAGACCGAGCAGAAGCAGGAGCACGAGCGCGACGATGATGAGCACGATCTTCAGAGCCTTCTTGGTTGCATAGCCTACTGCCAGGCCTAGGAGGACGCCCAAGCCGACGCGCTGACCCAAAAACGCCCAATCGACGCCTCCAACGGACATGGTGTATCGCCCCCCTCTTTACACATCCCCTAGTCTACACTTGGACGGATTTTGTCGAAACTCCTTTGTGTTGCCCGGCGGACACGGGTTTAGTCTAAACCGGAAAAGGGTGGGGCATACGGAAATCGGTGTGTGAAGGGAGTACAGGCAATCCGGCACAAAACAGGATACAAAAAACGCCCCCGAACGGGGGCTTTCCTGGCGGAAGGGGAGGGATTCGAACCCTCGGTAAGGAGTATCGCTCCTTACGACGGTTTAGCAAACCGCTCGATTCAGCCACTCTCGCACCCTTCCGCGTGCGCGTGGGATTCCTGAGGCACCTGCAATTCTAGCATAGGCTTTGCAAAACGTCAAGGCCCGGCGCCGGCAGGTCCCCTCCGACCTGCACGTTAGCCAAACGCCACTGTTCCACGCGGTCGACGTCCGGACCCAACACGTCTTCCGCCGCGCACCGCCGGACGGAAAAGCTAAAACGGGACGGAGGACTGC
>JAAYLA010000063.1 GCA_012522135.1 Bacillota bacterium
CCCGCATACCGGCCAACACACGTTTAAGGAGGCGATTGGTCGATGGCAAAGCAGGGAATTGTGCACAGGCTTTACCAGTTCGTGGCGTGTACCGTACTTCTTCTGGCACTGCCCTTGGGCGTAGCGCATGCGAACGAGCCGGTCACCATCACGATCGGCTACTACGAGTCGAGCGGGGGCCTTGGCCAAACGGGCCAGACGATGGAGGCTTTGATCCGCGAGTTCATGGAGCTCAACCCGCACATCACGGTCAACACCACCGTCGCACCGTACGGAGCCTTCTTCCAGCGGCTGCCCGTTGAGCTCGCCGCCGGCGTAGGCCCTGACGTATGGCTCAGCGACGGTGTCTTGATCGACCAGTACGCGGCCCAGGGCTTTGCTCTGGATCTGACCGACCTCATCGAACGCGATCTGGACCCGGCGGAATACTTCGGCATCGAGGACAACCGCGATCCGGAAGGGCGGGTTTGGGCGTTCCCGCAAGGACTGCAATCCAGCGCTTTCTTCTACAACGAGGAAATGTTCCAAGCTGCCGGCATCGACTTTCCGACGCCCGACTTTACCTACGATGATCTGCGCACCGTCGCCCGTCGCCTCACCCTGGACAAAGACGGAGACGGCATCACCGACCAGTACGGATTCCGAGCGGCGAACCACGTGACCGAGGGCTGGTTCCCCGTGCTGAAGGCGTTTGGAGGCGGCGCCCTCGACGAGAACTGGCGCAACTCGCTCTTCAACACGCCGGAGAGCCTGGCCGCGCTGCAACTTCTGGTCGATATGATCCACATCGACGGCTCGTCTCCGGCCCCGGGCCAGCACGGCAGTCACTTCAACTGGTTCCCGAACGGAATCGTGGCCATGCAGTTCGGCTTGTACGTGCGGACCTACGCCGCAAACCAGGCGCCTTTCGAGTACAATGTCACCCACATGCCCACGGGCCCGGCGGGCAAGTCGAACCCGGTCATCGTGAACTCGTGGATCATCAACTCCCGCTCGAGCGCGGAGAAGCAGCAGGCGGCCTGGGAGTGGGTGAAGTTCTTCGCCGGCGAGCGGGCGCAGACCGTGTGGGCCGAGCTCGGCGAGGCCGTTCCCATCAATCGCCAAGTCGCTGTGAACACGTTCATCGCCTCGACCGAGCCGCCGGCGGGACGCATGACGTTCATCGAAGGCCTTGCCTACTCGACGCCCCTCGATCCGAACGCCGTGTGGAGCGACTGGGTGAACGCAGCCACACAGGCCTTGGATCCGGCTTTCCGCGGCCAGCTGTCGGTGGCGCAGGCGGCCCTCGACGCCCATCAGCGAGTGCAAGTGTTGCTCGATGAGTTCTACGGCGGCGAGTAATGGGACCGCACGGTCAGAAGGTGGTGAACGCAGTGTCGAGATTATCCCGCCGGTCTGCGTGGGCTGTCGTGGCCGCGCTGCTCCTCGGCGCGGCCGCGTGGACCGCGGCGCAGCAGGTGACATTGGACGAAAGACTCGAGCTGGCTCCCGGAGTCTGGTACTGGACGCAAGACGTTGAGACGCCCCGGGGCGTCGCCCGCGCCCACATCGTGCAGGCCGATCTCACCCAGCCGCACGTCTCGGCCGATTTGGTGTATCCGGGACACGTGGCGCAGGCCCTGCCCCTTTCGGCTATGGCGGCCATGCAAGGTGCCGTTGCGGCTGTAAACGGCGATTTCTTTAACATCAGCGCTACGCAGCCCGGCGTCGTGCCTACGAACGCGCCCGTCGGACCGGCCATTGCCGGCGGCGTCGAACTGAAGGCGGCCGTGCCGACGCGGCAACGCTTCGGTCCCTCCCTGCCCTTGGGGGCCTCGGTCGAGGACGTCATCGGCCTCGGCACCGACGGCCGCGTCCGGCTCGGTCGCTTGACCTTGGAGGGCCACATTACCACGCCTTCGGGCACGTACGCCCTGGGCGGCTTCAACCAGTATGCACTCCCCGTAGACGGAATCGGCGTATTTGACGTGCACTGGGGCGTCGCGCCCCGAAAGCGGGCGGTGTGCGGAAACGATAACCGCCGAGAGGACCCCTGCAGCACCGAATACTTCGAAGTGCGGGTGAGGGAAGGGCGTGTGGCGGCTGTGTCACAGGAGCCCGGCGCCGGGGCCATCGCCGAAAACGAAGTTGTACTTGTTGGACGTGAAGCCGGCGCCCGCATCTTGGCGGCACTTGGCGTGGGCGATCCGGTCCAGGTGGCATACGGCCTCGTGTCTTCCGTCGAGGTACCCTTCGTTTTTGCCGTCGGCGGGCAACCCATCGTCCGGGACGGCAAGGCGGTGTTGGGCCTCGACAATTTGACCGCCGCTATACGGAGCGCAGCCGGTGCCGCGGACGGCGGAAATACGTTGATTCTCCTCGCCCTCGACCGCAACATGGCGGGAATGACCTACGCCGAGCTTGCCCGCCTGCTCCTGGACTTGGGCGTGCACGACGGGGTCAACTTGGACGGCGGCGGGTCGTCGACTTTGGTCGTCCGGGACCCGGGCCAGCCCACGGTGACCGTGAAGAACATGCTGCCGACGGACGCCCAGCGCGCCATCCCGAACGGAATCGGGATATTCGTGGATCCGTGACGTAGCCGGGGATCAATGCAGGCGCACCGGGCGTACACAAAGGGGCTGTCCCAACAGTGCTTTCGGGACAGCCCCTTGCTTCAACGGAACGCTGGATGCCAGCGGCAGCCGCCCGTCTCCCGGCGTTTCCGCAGCTAGGGAAGGTGGGAGTAGTTTCCAACCGACCTGGTTGCTGCCGGACGGAGGCGGTTGACCCGGGAGTGGGTCGCGCACGGAGCAGATCGACCCACGTTTGGGTCGATCTGCGCGCAAGGTGACCCAACCATGGGTCACATCGCTGCTTCCAAGCG
>JAAYLA010000064.1 GCA_012522135.1 Bacillota bacterium
CGCTGCAAGTCGCCATGGTCGCGTCGCGGCGGGAAGTGCTGTTCGCCGGAGGTTATACTTATCCCGACGATGCCCGAGACGACGTGTACACGCCGCCCCGCACGGTGATTGAACCCGGCCACTACCGGATCGACGAGCTGCTCGCGGCCGTCGATGCAGCGGACATGCCCGTCGTCTGCGCCGGCGATGCGGCGGTCGCGTTTCACGAGCGGATCGAGGCGAGACTCGGGGCGCGGCTTGTGAGCGTGCCGCCCACGTGGCTCAGGCTGCACAGCGGCACCGTCGCGCATTTGGGCGCACTGCTGCTCGCCGCGGGACGGGCTAGCTCGCCCTTTGAACTTGTCCCCGAGTATTTGCGCAAGGCGGAGGCGGAGATCCGTTGGCAGAGCAAGTTCAAGTCGTAATCGATCCGATGCGCCTGCGTGATATCCCGGGCGTGCTCATCGTCGAAAAGCTCTGTTTCACGACGCCTTGGTCGAGAAGTGCCTTTTTATCGGAACTTCTGGAGAACGAACGGGCCTACTACGTGGTGGCAAAGGTCAAAGACCGAGTCGTAGGCTACGGTGGGGTGTGGCTCATCGCGGGCGAAGGGCATATCACGAACGTGGCGGTGCACCCCGAATTCCAAAGACAAGGCATCGGCCGCCGCATCATGCTCACGCTCGAAGAGCTCGTGCGGAGCCGCGGGGGGGACCGGTTGACCCTCGAAGTGCGCGTGAGCAACGTGTGGGCGCGCCATCTGTACCGGAGCCTGGGCTTTTACGACGGCGGCCTGCGCAAAGGGTATTACCGGGATAACAACGAAGATGCGGTGATCATGTGGAAAGATCTGGAGTGAGGCTGGTCTTAGGCATCGAGTCCAGTTGCGATGAGACGGCGGCTGCCGTAGTGGAGGACGGCCGTCTCATCCGGTCGAACGTCATTGCGTCCCAAATTGATCTGCATCGCAAGTTCGGCGGTGTCGTGCCGGAGATCGCGTCGCGCCATCACGTCGAAGCGATACTGCCCGTCATCGATACGGCGTTGGCCGAAGCCGGGGTCACGTTGGACGACGTCGACGGCATCGCGGCCACCTACGGTCCCGGCCTTGTGGGCAGCCTGCTCGTAGGCCTTACCGCCGCGAAAGCCCTGGCCTTCGCCAAGGGCATTCCTTTCATCGGGGTCAACCACATCGAAGGGCACATTTACGCGAACTTTCTGGAGCACGCCGATGCGGAGCCGCCCCTCGTGTGCCTGACCGTCTCCGGGGGCCATACCGAGCTCTTCTACATGCCCGAGTTCGGCCGCTATACGGTTTTGGGACGCACTCGGGACGATGCGGCGGGCGAGGCCATCGACAAGGTGGGACGCCTATTGGGCCTGCCTTACCCGGCCGGCCCCGATCTCGACCGGCTGGCCCGGAACGGGGATCCTCAGCGCTTCGACTTGCCACGGGGCCTCGCCGAAGAAGATTCCCTCGATTTTAGCTTCAGCGGAGTAAAGACGGCGGCGATGAACCGGCTGAACCAGCTGCGGCAAGCGGGGGAGGAAGTGCCCCGGGCAGACTTCGCCGCTTCGCTGCAGGAGGCAGTCGTCGACGTGCTGGTTGAAAAGAGCCTGCGTGCCGCCGTGGCGAAGGGCGTGAAGACGCTCTTTTTGTCCGGCGGGGTCGCGGCCAATTCCCGCCTGCGCGAGCGGATGACCCGGGAGGCTGCGTCTCTGGGTATCCGGGTCTATGCGCCGTCGCTGCAGCTTTGTACGGACAACGCGGCCATGATCGCCAGCGCAGGCTACTATCGGCTGCAGCGGGGTGAGCGGTCGCCCTTTAGCTTGAATGCCGATCCGAGCCTCAGGCTAGGGTCGTGAGAAGGGGTGGTCTTGTGGATAATCCGTGGGTAAAGCGCCTTTTGCCTTGGCTCATCCCCCTGCTGCTCGTGGGCATCGCGGCCTACCGGATGTGGCCGCGCAGCTATTTAAAGGCTGACGAAACGCTGAACATGCTGATCGTGGGCATCGAGGGCGTCGTAACGGTAGAGTCGTCGCCCGCGGTACCCGACGACAGCCGGCCCGTCGTGACCTCGCTCGCGCTGCTGTCGATCCATCCACGGCACCGCAGCGTCCATCTTCTGTTGATCCCGACGCAAATCCAACTTCCGCCCGATCCGGACGATCCGTTCGCGCCCTACACGGAAGGACGTCCGTTGGCCGAGCTCGTCGACGGGATCGGCGCCCAAAGCCTGATTGAGGCCGTCGAGCACATCTTGGGCGCACCCGTTCACGCCGCGCTGCGCACGGACGTCTTAAGCCTGCAAACTTTGGTCCACCGGGAGGGCGGCCTGGAGCTTCCCGTCGACATCGCCGCGGTCGGGATCGAGGGCGTCGTCGGCAATGCGGCTGAGCCGGTTCAGGGACAATCGGTGCCTACGGCGCGGTTTTCAGGCGAGGAGGTCGCAGCCTACGTCGATCCCGACCGGTACTCCGACGGAGAAACGCTGCTGGCCGCGCAGGGTGCAGTCTTCCGTGCGGGTTTGCAAGTGATCCGTTCGATGTACCGGATGGTCAACTTAGAGGCCCTGTTCGAACGGGGGCACAGGTACTTCGAGACGGAGCTCGATCGCAACGTGCTCCTCGATGTCGCGAAGCACCTGTACACGGCCGATCCCGGCAGGATTTGGCTCGACGTGCTGCCCGGAACGTTCGAGGGTGAGACCTTTCGCATCGACACGGACGCAGTGCGCCGGCTCGTCGAGCGCGTCTACCTAGAGCCTAACTTCTGGCAATAACCGTGATCACTCGACGGCCCGCCATTCGTAGGTCGGAAGCAGGTCGCGGGTAAACTGCCGGACGGCCCGGTCGATGGCCCAACTGCGCGTGGCGGGCACCCTTTGCCGGTTCGGCTTCGGAACCAGAGCCTCGGCCGGCGGGTTGTCTCCGCGGTGAATCGAGAAATGGGTGTACAGGTCCGTATCTTCGCCCTCGGCGGTTACGGCGTACAGCTCCCGGCCCGTGGCCGTCTCGATAAGGCGCGCGGTGAAGCGAACGGCGACGTGGGTGGTTTGCGTTACGCTCCAGGTCGGTGTAACGTCGGTGCGGCCGCAGCCGGAACAGTAAGGCACGTCCACGTACACGTCTTCGAAGTAGTAGGTTGCCGTACCTACGATCGCGGCATCCGCTTCAGCTACGACGTCGAGGCCCAAGAGCGATGCGAGGGTGACCGGCTGGCCAGGGGGCAAGGCGACGAGATGGCGCACGGTCTGCACCGACTCGTACCAACCCGAGGAGCGGAGGACATCGGCGATCCGTTCTTCGATCTCGTAGCCGAGGGCGGCGTCGTTTGTCACGTTGTCGAAGGGCAGGACGACGATGGAGCGTATGCCCTCCACCGGCGCCTTGGGCGGAATTTCCACCTGTACCCTTTGGCCGCAGCCTGCCACGGCCACGGCGAGCGCGAGCAAGACCCCTTTGAACCAGAGGTTGCGCATCGAGACTACCCCCCTTTCCATAGCGACATACCGCTCGATACTTTCGCTTTCGCCACGCAGGAGCAGTGTCCCTTGTCGACATGTCGTATTTGAGGAGGAGCAACGTGCAGATCGACGTACTGTTTACGAGCCGCGAGGCGACCTACACTTCGTTGCAAGGGCGCACAGCCGTCATCATCGACGTGCTCCGTGCGACGACGACGATAGCAGCCGCGCTCAGCCGGGGCGCCGTGGCGGTCTATCCGGTAGCCGACTTGGAGGCAGCCCGCCGGCGTGCCCAGGAAGGGGACGGCATGATCCTAGGAGGCGAGCGGGGAGGCCTGCCTCCCGAGGGGTTTCACGCGGGAAACTCGCCTCTCGAGTATACCGCCGAGCTCGTGTCGGACCGCACCATCGTGTTCACGACGACCAACGGCACCTTGGCCATATCGCGGGCCCTGGCGGCGGGAGCGTCCGGTTTGGCGACGGGCGCCCTCGTGAACGCCGCGGCCGTGTCTCGCTGGGCCGTGGAGCGGGGAGCGTCCCTGACTTTGATCTGCGCGGGCACGGAGGAGCGGTTCACCCTAGAGGACGCGGTGGGAGCGGGGTGCATCATCGCCGAGGTAGCGTGCATCGCCCCGGACGTCGAGCTCACCGACGCAGCGGTAGCGGCACGGCAGCTGTGGTCCCGGTACGCCGGGGAACCTATGCGTAGCTTTGCCGACAGCGCGCACGGGCGGCGTCTGCTTGAGCTAGGATTCGGTGCCGACCTTCGCTATTGTGCCGCGGTGAACCGTCTGAGCGTGACTCCTGTTTGGACGGGCGACCGCCTCGTACCGGAGCGCCGGGCGTAACCGGGGGTGCGGTTGGTAATAGTTGGGGGTAGGGAACGAGAAATCATGCGTTTTTGGGAGAAAACAGGGGATAAACCGGGCTAAATCGTCCATAATGAGGGCTGGCGATCTCTTGCGAGTTTGCGGAGGAAAGGCGGCTCCTCTATGATAAACGTTGGGTGTTAGCACTCAGTCCTGGCGAGTGCTAATAACCAGGAGTGATGAGAGGAGGAGACGGCATGGCATCTGTAAGTCTGAAGCCGCTCGGCGACCGCATCTTGGTGGAGCCCATCGACGCGGAGGAGAAGACGGCCGGCGGCATTGTGCTCCCGGATACGGCGAAGGAAAAGCCGCAGCAGGGCAAGGTCGTCGCCGTCGGATCGGGACGCCTGAAGGAGAACGGTGAGCGTCTGCCGATGTCGGTTGAAGAGGGGCAGACGGTGCTGTTTGCTCGCTACGCGGGTACGGAAGTGAAGCTGAACGGCAAGGACTACCTGATCATGAGCGAGAGCGAAGTGCTGGCGATCGTAGAGGACTAGTACCGCGTAAAAGTTCACCTGAGTTTGTGAGAGGATGTGAAAGCACGCATGGGTAAGCAGCTCAGCTTCAATGAAGAAGCGCGACGGGCGCTCGAGCGCGGCGTAAACACTTTGGCGAACGCCGTAAGCGTCACCTTGGGCCCGAAAGGGCGCAACGTAGTGCTGGAGAAGAAGTACGGCTCACCGACCGTCACCAACGACGGCGTCACCATCGCCCGTGATATCGAACTCGAAGATCCCTTTGAAAACATGGGTGCGCAGCTCGTGAAGGAGGTCGCCACGAAGACCCAAGACGTGGCGGGCGACGGCACCACCACTGCTACGGTGTTGGCGCAGGCGCTCGTTAACGAGGGCCTGAAGAACGTCGCCGCGGGTGCGAACCCGATTTTGCTCAAGAAAGGCATCGAGAAGGCGACGGCTGCCGCGGTAGCCAAGATTCAAGAGATGAGCCGGCCGGTCGAAACCCGCGAGGCCATCGCCCAGGTGGCGGCTATTTCGGCTGACGATCCGGAGATCGGCGAGCTTTTGGCCGATGCCATGGAGAAGGTGGGCCGCGACGGCGTGATTACGGTCGAGGAGTCCACCTCTACCGCTACCACGCTGGAGGTCGTAGAGGGACTGCAGTTCGACCGCGGGTACCTCTCGCCCCACATGGTGACGGACTACGAGCGCATGGAGGCGGTCCTCGAGGATCCGTACATCCTGATCACCGACAAGAAGCTCAGTGCCGTGAACGACCTTGTACCGGTCTTGGAGAAGGTCGTGCAAAACGGCAACTCCCTGCTGATTATCGCAGAGGACGTCGAGGGCGAGGCTTTGGCTACGCTGGTCGTCAACAAGCTGCGCGGCACCTTGAAGGTAGCGGCGGTAAAGGCGCCCGGCTTCGGTGACCGGCGCAAGGCTATGCTCGAGGACATCGCCGTTGTCACGGGCGGCCGGGTGATCTCCGACGAGACGGGCATGAAGCTCGAGAACGTCACCCTCGACATGCTAGGCCAGGCCCGTCAGGTGCGCATCACCAAGGACGACACGACGATCGTCGACGGCAAGGGCTCGGCCGAGGCGATCGAAGGCCGGAAGGCGCAGATCCGCCGTGAGATCGAGGAGACCGACTCCGACTACGACCGCGAGAAGCTGCAGGAGCGCTTGGCCAAGCTGGCCGGGGGCGTCGCGGTGGTCAAGGTTGGCGCGGCGACCGAGACCGAACTCAAGGAGAGAAAAAGCCGCGTCGAGGACGCGCTGTCCGCTACCCGCGCGGCGGTGGAGGAGGGCATCGTGCCCGGGGGCGGCGTGACCTTGATTGAGATCCAGTCTGCGCTAGACGACATCGAGGTCGAAGGCGACGTGAAGACCGGCGTCGAGATCTTCCGCCGTGCGCTGGAGGCGCCGCTGCGGACCATCGCCGAAAACGCGGGCGTGGAAGGCGCGGTGATCGTCGACCGTGTGCGGAGCGAGAAGCCCGGTGTCGGCTACAACGCGCTGACGGGCGAGTTCGTCGATATGGTGGCGGCCGGAATCATCGACCCGGCGAAAGTCACCCGCAGTGCGGTCGAAAATGCGGCCAGCATCGCCGGCATGGTGCTGACGACGGAGGCTTTGATCGCCGACGAGCCCGAGGAAGAGCAGCCCGCGCCCAACTCCGGTATGGGCGGGATGATGTAAGCCTTCGGAAGACGGCGAAGGTCGCGGCTTTCCGTAGCCGCGGTGAGGCGGGGGATGTGCCTGTTTGGCGCATCCCCTTTTGCTTAGCCGGCTCGGCCGAGTTCCGCAGGGGTACCGGCCGCACCACCTGTGCCGCGCGTGTCCTCTCCACCGCAGTGTTTGCCTGCATTGCGACCTCGGCTCCGGTTGCTGCCCGCCGGGCGCTGTGCTATCATGGGAATATGTTTCGGGTGGCAGTACTTGGGGGAGGAGAGACATGGCGCCCATGATGGACGACGTCGCCAAGGTGCTGTTGGACGAGGCGACCATACAAGCGAAGGTGCGAGAGCTTGCCGCACGCATCGCAGAAGACTATGCCGGTAAAGAGCTGACCTTGGTTTGCATTTTGAAAGGGGCGGTCCTCTTTGCGGCCGACCTTTTGCGTGCTCTGCCCCTGCCGGTCGAGATCGATTTCATGGCCATCTCGAGTTACGGGCGAGGCGTGCGGACGTCGGGAGTCGTGCGCATCTTGAAAGACCTCGACCATTCGATTGAAGGAAAGCATGTGCTGGTGGTCGAGGACATCGTCGACTCAGGGCTCACGCTCTCCTATCTCCTCGAGACGCTTAGCTCCCGTCAGCCCGCCTCGATGAAGGTGTGCGTATTGTTGGACAAGCCCGAGCGGCGGGTGGTCGATCTGACGCCCGACTACGTCGGTTTCGAGATACCGGACGAGTTCGTCATCGGTTACGGCCTCGACTACGCGGAGAAGTACCGTAACCTGCCCTTCATCGGGGTGTTAAAGCCCGAAATCTATGCGGCAACCGGCGAATAGGCTGGCCGGAAGCGAGCAGGAAAGCCGCAACGTGCGAATCTCACAGAGTTTCGAGGAAGGCGATGAGTGCCAATGCCGCTACTCAAAGGTGCAGTCGTTGTGGATTTTGCCGGGCGTAGGGCCCAAGACATCGCACGTCTTGTCCGCGAGATGAATTTCTACTCGGAAGTGTGGCCGGCCTTCGATCCTCCGGAGCGGTTCGTCGCGGACCGGCCGCCAGGTGTGATCGTCGCCGGCGAGGCAGGCGACGCCGGAGTCCGGGCGTTGGCCGCTGCCTTGCACGCGGCGGGTATCCCCGCACTCGTCGTGGAAGGCGACGCGACCGGAAGCGGCCTTGCGGCACGCATCGAAAGCTTCCTTAAGCACGAGTGTGGTCTCACGCCCGACTGGACCGTGGAACGCTTCATCGACGAGCAGGTCGCGGCAATCCGCGCGGCCGCGGGCGAAGCGGGAGCGATCGTGTGCGGTTTGTCGGGCGGTGTGGATTCCTCCGTGGCCGCCGCGCTGGTGCATCGGGCCGTAGGTGATCGCCTGCATACGATCTTTGTGAACACCGGGCTGATGCGCGCCGGAGAGCCCGAGCGGGTCGAGGCTGCTTTCCGCGAACGGTTTGGTCCGAACTTTCGGCACGTCGATGCGTCGGCCAGATTCCTCGGGAAGCTGGCGGGCGTCACGGATCCGGAGCACAAGCGGCGTGTCATTGGAGAAGAGTTCATCCGGGTATTCGAGGAGGAAGCCCGCAGCATCGGCGACGTGCGCTATCTCGTGCAAGGTACGGTCTACCCCGACGTCATCGAGTCCGGCGTCGGCGGCGGCTTGGTCAAGAGCCATCACAACGTCGGTGGGCTTCCGGAACGGATGGCGCTCGAACTCATCGAACCTTTGCGTTACCTGTTTAAAGACGAGGTGCGCCGTCTCGGCGAAGCACTGGGCTTGCCGCGGGAGCTCGTGTGGCGGCACCCGTTCCCTGGCCCCGGCCTTGCCGTGCGGGTTTTGGGCGAAGTGACGCCCGAGCGCGTCGAGATCGCGCGCCGCTGCGATGCGATCGTCACCGACGAGCTGCGGCGGGCCGGGTTGATGGACGATCTGTGGCAAGCTTTTGCGGTCCTCACCGAGGCCCGGACCGTAGGGGTGCGGGACGACACGCGGACGTACGGTTACGTCGCGGCCGTGCGCACCGTCACGAGCCGTGACGCGATGAGCGCCGACTGGGGCCGAATTCCTTACGACGTGCTCGACGCGATCTCACGCCGCATCTTGAACGAGGTGCCGGCGATTGGCCGGGTTGTATACGACATCAGCCCGAAACCGCCTTCGACGATCGAGTGGGAATGAGGGGCCAGGGCGTGACAAGCAAAGGTGGGACGAACGCCTTGTCGGACGTAAGGCTGCACACACCGCGCGGGGTGCGCGATCTCCTTCCCTCCGCGGCGCGACGCAAGGGCGCGCTCGAGCAGCGCCTGGCGAGCCATTTTTCGGCCTGGGGCTACGATCCCGTAGTTACGCCGACCTTTGAGTTCATGGATGTTTTCGATGCGGCGGGCACCGCGCCGTCGGCGGAGCAGCTTTACCGCCTTGTCGACAGGGAAGGCCAGGTTCTGGCCTTGCGGCCCGAGATGACGGTGCCGATCGCGCGGCTCGTAGCCTCACGCATGAAGGAACATCCTGCGCCGCTGCGGCTCTATTACATAGGATCCGTCTTTCGCTACGACGAGCCCCAGTCGGGGCGTTTGCGTGAGTTTACCCAGGCCGGCCTCGAGCTCATCGGCGCGTCCGGACCGGCGGCGGACGCCGAAGTGATCGCGGTTACGATCGAAGCGATGATGGCTTTGGGGCTCCGCGACTTTCGCGTTGACGTGGGACATGTCGGTTTTACCGCCGGAGTGATCGACAGTCTGGGACTTTCCGTCAAAGCCGCGACCGCCGTGCGCCACATGCTGCGCGAGCAGGATTACGTCGGCCTCACCGGTGTGCTGGAGCAAAGCGGCGCCTCCACCGAAGCAAAGGAAACCGTCAAGGCTTTGACCAGGCTGCGGGGCGGTGCCGGCGTCCTCGACGAAGCGAGCCGCCTCGCCCGCTCGGAACAGACCGAACGGGCGTTGGAGAACGTGTCCGTCGTCATGCGTCACCTAGAGGACCAAGGAGTAGCGGGATGGGTGCGCATCGACCTCGGCATGCTGAAGCAGGCCGACTACTACACCGGCATCATCGTGGAAGGGTACACGTCCGAGATGGGTTACGGCCTCTGTTCCGGAGGGCGATACGACCATCTCTTGGAACGTTTCGGGTATCCTGCCCCGGCGACGGGCTTGGCCCTCGGCGTGGAGCGGCTGCTGCTCGCCCTCGAGCGGGCAGGGGTCCCGAACGGCGACGAGCCGGAACGGATCTTTCTGGTGTCTGAGCCGGCGAGGCACCGCGAAGCGTGTTCTACGGCGTGGCGTTTGCGCCGGCAAGGCTACGTCGTAGAAGTCGACGTCCTCGGAATGGAAGAGGACGCTGCCCTCGCTTACGCACGCAGGAAGGGAATGCACCGGACCGTGCTCTTTACCGGCGCGCCGCAAGGTCCGGTCGAGCTCGTCGAAGGGGAAAGGCGACGGCATGTGGCGCCGGACGACCTGTTCGAGAACGGGGGGCGGGGGGCATGAGAACGCTCACGGTCGCCGTGGCGAAAGGGCGCTTGGGCGAGAAGGCGGCGCAGCTCTTTGGCGCCATCGGGTGCGACGTGACCACGCTGATGGACGCGCTGGACGGCCGATCGCGAAGTTTGGTGGTTGCGGAACCGCACCGTCACCTGAAATTCATTCTCGCCAAGTCGATGGACGTGCCCACTTTCGTCGAGTACGGCGCCGCGGACTTGGGAATCGTCGGCAAGGACGTGCTGATGGAGAGCGAGAGGGCCGTGGCCGAACTCGCCGACCTGGGCTACGCCCGCTGCTCTTTCGTGCTGGCCGTGCCGGAGGGGGCGGGTATCCGCAGCGTCGAGCAGCTCGACTACAACTGCCGTGTGGCGTCGAAGTACCCTAACGTGACGAGGCGCTTTTTGGCGCGCCACGGCATCCAGGCCGACGTCATCCCGCTCCACGGTTCGGTCGAGCTCGGCCCGCTTGTCGGCCTGGCTGATGCGATCCTGGACATTACCGAGACGGGACGCACGTTGCAGGAGAACGGTCTGCGCGCGATCGCGACGGTCGGCGAAAGCTCTGCGCGTCTGGTGGCCAACCGCATCAGCTACAAGGTCGAGTATGAACGGATCGGCGCCATTGTCGAAGAGCTCATGGGACATGTCGTACAGGGGGCAGCCGCAGAATGATTCCCATTCTTGATACTTTAACCGTCGATTTGGCCACGGTGCGGAGGTCGCTGCGCCGTCCGTCCCTTTTTGCCGTGGAAGTCGCACCCCACGTACAAGCCGTGAGCGATCGGGTCTTCGGCCCCGGTACCACGCCCGTTCAGGCCGTACAGCGCATTTTGGCCGACGTGGCGGAACAGGGCGACCGCGCCGTCCTGCACTATACGGCCGAGATCGACGGGCTTGAGCTGACGCCCGAGCGCCTTTTCGTGACCGACGAGGAGATCGAACAGGCGCGGCAACAGGCGGACGAAGAGGTCTTAGATGCGATCCGGCTGGCCGCGCACCGCATTGAAGCGTTCCACACCCGGCAGCTTGAACGGTCGTGGTTCATGACGGAAACGAGCGGAAGCCTCCTCGGGCAAAGGCTCGTGCCCCTCGAGCGGGTCGGCTGCTACGTGCCGGGGGGCCGGTCGCCTCTCGTATCGACGGCTCTGATGTCCGTGGTGCCGGCGCGGGTCGCGGGCGTGGAGCAGATTATCGCCGCGACGCCGGCCGGGCCCTCCGGCGTGCTCAATCCGTACATGATCTTGGCGCTGGTCGAAGCCGGCGCCCACAAGATCTTGCGCGTGGGGGGCGCCCAAAGCATCGCCGCGCTCGCATACGGCACGGAGTCGGTCCCGCAGGTGGACAAAATCGTCGGTCCCGGTAACCTTTTCGTGCAGCTGGCGAAGGGACTCGTCTTCGGAACGGTGGGCATCGACTCCCTCGCGGGCCCGAGCGAGATCTTGGTTATAGCCGACGACAGCGCCGATCCGGCCTGGGTAGCCGCCGACATGCTGTCGCAGGCGGAACACGACACCGAGGCGGCGGCCATCCTGATCACCACAAGCGGCTCTCTTGCGCGGGACGTGGCAGACGAACTGGACAAGCAGTTGGCAGCCTTGCCTGACCCGCGAACGGCGAGGAGCTCCCTCGAGCGTTGGGGCCGCATCGTGACGTGCCGCAACCTGGACGAAGCAGTCGAGCTGGCCAACTTGGTCGCACCCGAACATTTGGAGCTGATGGTGGAAGAACCGCACGAACTGTTGGGCCGCATCAAGCACGCCGGGGCCGTCTTCCTGGGACCCTGGTCCTCGGAGCCGATTGGCGACTACATTGCGGGACCTAACCACATTTTGCCCACGAACGGAACGGCGCGCTTTGCCTCGGCTCTCAGCGTGGGCGAGTTTTTCCGGCGTTCGGGTTTGATCCAGATGAGCCGCCAGGGCATGCTCGACGTCGGCCCGGCAGCCGTCCTTCTGGCTCGCCTCGAAGGATTGGAAGCCCACGCCCGTGCGCTCGAGAAGAGGCTCGTTGTGGCGGGAGGAGACGCAGATGACACCGACTGACGCACGTGTGGCGCAGGTGCACCGCAAGACGGGCGAGACGGACATCCAGCTGCGCCTCAACTTAGACGGCAGCGGCGAGGCAAGCATCAACACCGGAATCGGCTTTTTCGATCACATGCTGACGGCCTTCGCCCGGCACGGCTTGTTTGATCTCGAGCTGCAGGTGGCGGGCGATTTGCACGTCGACGGCCACCATACGGTCGAGGACACGGGCATTTGTCTCGGCAGGGCGATCGCGCAGGCGGTGGGCGACAAGGCCGGTATCCGCCGCTACGGTTCGGCCTACGTGCCGATGGACGAGGCGCTGGTCTTGAGCGTGATCGACCTTTCCGGCCGGCCGTACTTGGCGTTTGAAGGTTTTGCTTTTCGTGCTCCCATGATCGGCGCCTTCGACACGGAATTGACCTTGGAGTTTTTCCGCGCCGTCGCCATGAACGCGCACATGACCCTGCACATGCGGTGCGAAGCAGCCGGCAATGCGCACCACGTTGTGGAGGCGGCATTTAAGGCGTTCGCCCGGGCGTTGGACCAGGCGACCGCGCGCGATCCTCGCGTCGCAGGGATTCCGTCGACGAAGGGCCAACTGTAGGGTGAGCTTGATGGCGACCTGGATCGGGGGCGATGCAACGTGATCGTCATACCTGCTATCGATGTTAAGGATGGCCGCTGCGTGCGCCTGTACCAAGGGCGTGCGGACCAGGAGACTGTGTATGCGGAGGATCCGGTGGAGATCGCTTTGACCTGGCAGGCGCAAGGGGCCAAGCGCATTCACGTCGTGGACCTGGACGGTGCGTTCGAGGGCCGGCCGCGCAATCTCGACGTCGTGCGCCGGATCGCCGAAGCGTGCGACGTGCCGATCCAATTCGGCGGCGGCATCCGCAATCTGGCCGCCATCGACGAGCTTTTGGCCATCGGGGTCGACCGCGTCATTTTAGGCACCGTCGCGGTCGAAGACCCGGCCTTGGTCCACGAGGCGTGCCGCAGGTTTGGGTCCGAGCGAATTTTGGTCGGCATCGACGCGCGGCACGGCCGGGTGGCAGTCAAGGGCTGGGTACAATCGACGCAGCAGGACGCGTACGATTTGGCCTTGCATATGAAGCGGCTGGGTGTTACCGAGATCGTGTTCACCGACATTTCCAGGGACGGTACGCTCGAGGGACCGGCGTTCGACTCTCTCGAGCGCATGTGCGGGACGGGTCTGAAGGTGATCGCTTCGGGTGGCGTCGCGTCCCTCGACGACCTGCGCCGGCTGCGGGAAATGGCGCACATGGGAATCAGCGGCGTCATCGTGGGCAAAGCGCTTTATACCGGCGACGTGACGCTTGCCGAAGCCATCGAAATCGTCGAGGGCGTCCCAGCCTAAACGCTATTTGGCACCCGATTCGCCTGACGTGAGGAAGGGGTCTTGTTCGATGCAGATCGATGTCGACGCGCTCCGGTTCGATGCCCAAGGGCTGATTCCCGCGGTCGTTCAGGAGCGGTCCACGGGCGAGGTGCTCATGGTGGCCTACATGAACCGTGAGTCCCTCGAGAAGACGCTCGCGACGGGCTTTACGTGGTTCTACAGCCGCAGCCGCGGCCGGCTGTGGCAAAAGGGCGAGCAGTCCGGCCATGTGCAGAAGGTCCACTCTGTGTCGGTTGACTGCGACGGCGATGCTCTGTTGGTGCAGGTGACGCAGGAAGGCCCGGGAGCTTGCCATACCGGCCATCGCACCTGCTTTTATCGGGACGTGTACGCTGCGTCGAAGGCCGGCGGCGCAGACGGCAGCGGGCCGGAGAAGGCATTCGACCCGGAGAAGGTATACAGCCGCGAGGACGGCTCCGGCATCCTGGCGGAACTGCACGGCGTCATTGCCGAACGCAAAGCCCATCCCAAGGAAGGTTCCTATACAACCTATCTCTTTAACGAAGGCATCAACAAGATCCTCAAGAAGGTAGGGGAAGAGGCGGCCGAGGTCATCATCGCGGCGAAAGACCCCGAAGACGACCCCCTGATTTACGAGGCGGCCGATCTGCTGTACCATTTGCTCGTCCTGCTCGTCGAGCGAAACATCGCACCGGACGCCGTCTTTTCAGAGCTCAGGAGGCGGCGCCCGGGCTCATCGGCCCACTCATAGCCCCTTTTCGGGCTCCATAAGTTATACGGGTGATGTCCCGTGTTCACGAGGGCTATACGCGTGCGTCGGGCCCTTTTCGCGTTGCTCACGCTCGGCATATGGGCAGGACTGACTCTCCCGGCGGCCGGCCCGGGATCGCCGCCGCCCGACCGCGGCGACACCATGCCAACCGCGGGTCCCGTGTTTTCGTCGGCGTCCGTCGTCGTCGTCGACGTGGCCACGGGACGCCTTCTTGTAGGTCACAACGCGTACGCGAAGCGACCTCCCGGTCCCCTGGTCCACATGCTGACGGCGCTGACCGTGGTGACCTACGCCGACGTGGAGGGAACCGTACGCATCAGCCGGCGGGCGGCCGAGCAGCCCGGCGTCCGCATCGGAGTGGTTCCGGGCGCAGAGATGCCGGTGTTCACGTTGTTGCAGGGGCTTTGGTATACCGGCGCCGCCGATGCGGCCCGCGCCCTGGCCGACCACGTGGCAGGCAGCGAAGGGGCTTTTCTCAGGCAGATGGCGGAAGAGGCGCGGCGGCAAGGCGCGCTCGAGACCAAGCTGGCGAGTTTCCTCGGGGATCCCTCCGGCTCGGCGTCGACGGCCTACGACCTTGCTCTGCTGGCCCGGGCCGCCCTAAACCATCCCGCCCTGGGTCCGTTGGCCGGCACCCGGAAAGCACGGGTTACTTGGGACGGTTCCGAACGCCAGTTGTTTCACGTCAACTCCTTTCTATGGCGGCATCCGGGGGCGACCGGGGTGAAGTCCGGTCACGCGGAAGGGGCGGGCTACGTCGCCGCCGCTTCCGCTAAGCGGGGCGAGCGGCATCTGGTCGCCGTGGTGCTCGGAGCGAACGCGCCCGACGAGCGGTACCGGGATCTGAAGCAGGCCCTCGACTTTGCGTTCCGGCACTACGATGTCTTATTGCACACTCCCTGGAGCGATGCGTTGCCCTACGACGTACAGCCGGGGGAGACGCTCGTCGGCATCGCGGCCGCTACCGGCCTTTCCGTGGGCCAGATTCAGGAGTGGAATGAATTGGACGATCCGAACCGGCTCTCCGCGGGAACCCGCCTTTGGCTGCCGACCGGGCGCGCAAGGCCGGCGGGGGAGTCCGGAAGCGCCTAGGAAGCGAGGTTTTCGGTATGAACTTGCGGCAGGAGCTGAACGACGCGCAGTACGAGGCGGTGACGTATCTGGGCGGGCCGCTGCTCGTGGTCGCGGGAGCAGGTAGCGGCAAGACCCGGGTGCTCACGTACCGTATCGCATACTTGTTGCAGCAAGGCGTCGCACCCCACGAGATTCTTGCCGTCACCTTTACGAACAAGGCCGCCCGCGAGATGCGCGAGCGCATCGAGCAGTTGGTCGGACCGGCCGCGGGTTCCCTCTGGATGGGCACCTTCCACGCAACCTGCGTGCAGATTCTGCGCCGCTATGCGGACCGCATTGGCTACACTTCGCGCTTTACCATCTACGACACGGCGGACCAACTAGCCACCGTGCGCGAGTGCTTGAAAGACCTAAACCTTGACCCGCGCAACTTCGAGCCTCGCAACTTACTTTCCGCCATCAGCCGGGCGAAGAACGAAAGAATCGGTCCCGAGTGGTATGCGGACAGCGCTGCGGACTTTTGGGAGCGCCAAGTCGCGCGGGTGTACAAGGCCTACGAGAGGAAACTGCTCGACGCCAACGCCATGGACTTCGACGACCTTTTGCTGAAGACGATCGACCTGTTCGAGCGGTGGCCGGACGTGCTGGAGCGGTTTCAAGAGCGGTTCCGCCACATTTTGATCGACGAGTACCAGGATACGAACCACGTCCAATACCTGCTCGTCCGCATGCTCGCCGAAACGCACCGGAACCTGTGCGTCGTGGGCGATGCCGACCAAAGCATTTACAAATTCCGGGGCGCGGACATTCGCAACATCTTGGACTTCGAGCGCGACTATCCGGACGCGAAGGTCATCTTACTGGAGGAGAACTACCGGTCGACGCAGCGCATCTTGGACGCGGCCAACGCAGTGATCCGCAACAACCTGGACCGCCAAGACAAAAACCTTTACACGCGCAAGGGCGCGGGCCACCGCATCGGGGTGTACCGGGCGGCCGATGAGCGGCGCGAAGCGGCCTTTTTGTGCGACGAGGTGGACAGGCTCAGGAGCGAGGCGGGGGTCACCCTCGATCAGATCGCGGTCCTGTACCGTACCCACGCGCAGTCGCGCAGCTTCGAAGAGGAGTTCATGCGCCGCGGCATCCCCTATCGCATTTACTCCGGCATCCGGTTCTACGAGCGCAAAGAGATCAAAGACATCATCAGTTACCTGCGGGCCGTGGCCAATCCCGACGACACCTTATCGCTCCGCCGCATCATCAACGTGCCGCGGCGCGGCATCGGCGACGCGACCGTGGGCAAGCTCGAGTCCTTCGCCGCGGCCCGGGATCTTTCCCTGTTCGGAGCGCTGGCGCGGCTCGACGAGATTGACGATTTGGGCGCCGCGGCGAAGGGGCGGCTGGCGGCGTTCCGGGACTTTTTGCTTGAGATGATCGCCCTGAGCGACGCGGTCTCTCTCACGGAGCTGACCCAGACCATTCTGAACCGCAGCGGCTATTTGGACGAGCTTTTGGCGGAGCGTACCCCCGAGGCCGAAGCGCGCGAGGAAAACCTGCGGGAGTTTCTGTCCGTGACGACGCAGTTCGAGGCCGAAAACGAGGGTGCGAACCTTTTGGACTTCCTGGAGCACGTCTCGCTCGTCTCCGACGTCGATGCGGCCGAGGGCGCGGCCGACGGGCTCACGCTGATGACGTTGCACGCAGCCAAAGGCCTCGAGTTTCCGGTCGTCTTTATGGTCGGCATGGAGGAGGGCGTTTTCCCCCATTCCCGGTCGCTGTGGGATGAGGGGGAACTGGAGGAGGAACGCCGCCTTTGCTACGTAGGGATGACCCGCGCCATGGAACGCCTTTACCTCACGTGCGCGCGGCAGCGGACCCTCTTCGGCCAGACCTTGTTCAACGAACCGTCCCGTTTCATCGACGAGATTCCCGGCGAGCTGCTCGAAGACTTGAACGAGCGGGAGGCCGCCGAGTTGAGGACAATGCGGCGGGCCCTCGGCCTGGAACGGGAGGCGTCAACCCGCAGCGGACCGGCAGCCGGTGAGGTGAAGGACGAGCGCTTCGCCCCGGGAGACCGCGTGAAACATCCCAAGTGGGGCGTAGGAACCGTGGTGTGCACCGAGCAGTCCGGACGCGATGTCGTCGTCACGTTGGCCTTTCCGGGGGAAGGGATCAAAAAGGTGATGGTAGGGATCGTGCCGCTCGAGAAAGTATAAGACGCCGTCAGCCGCCCACCATGCGGGCGAGAAGCCAAAGTACGGTGCCGAGGATCACGATGAACTGAAGAAACTGCAATGTAACCGTGCCGTCACGCATGGCAAGTCCCTCCCGATAGGTCTTATCCAAGTGTAATCATGCGAGTGGCGCATTATGCCTCTAAAGGAGTCCGGTCAGCCATTCCCACAGCACGCGCAAGGGAGTCCTACGGGCCACGCCCCCTTTTGCCACGAGCGGGATGGTCAGCTGCCGGCCTTCTGAGACAAGCTGCACTTCCAGCCGGCCGAGGGGCTGACCGGGCCGGACGGGGGTGCGCAGCCGCTCGATGACGGTTTGGGTTTCCACTTCAGCGGGCCTGTCGCTACGGACGACGACCGTAATCGGCCGCTCGGCGACGGCGACGACGGGGCCCATGGCCGTAGGCAGATCGATTTCGGCGACGGCGGAGCCTCGCTCCACCAACGTGAGCAGGTGGAACTCGTCGAAGCCGTAGTTGAGGAGGCGGATCGAGTCGGCCCACCGGTCCGAGCTGCCGAGCACGACGCTGATTAGCTCCATCCCTTCGCCGGAGACAGCCGCGACGAGGCAGTAGCCCGCTTGCCCGGTCGTGCCCGTCTTTACGCCCAGGGCCCCTTCCATACTCCACAGAAGGCGGTTCGTGTTCCGGAATGCGCCGTGATCGGTCACGTGTTCCCGCGTGGCGACGATTTGCGCGAACAAGGGATAATTCATCGCGGTGTCGGTCAAAATGGCCAGGTCGTACGCGGTCGAGTAATGCCCGGGCGCGTCGAGGCCGTGGGGATTTTGAAAACGGGTGTTTTCGAGTCCCAGCTCCCGCGCCCGCTCATTCATGAGGGCGACGAAGGCTTCCTCGGAGCCGGCGATGTGTTCGGCGATGGCTACGGCCGCGTCGTTGCCCGAGTTCAGCAACAGTCCGTAGAGCAGGTCGAGCAGGCGGATTTTCTGGTCCGGATAAAGCCGCGCGCTCGAACCGGGGACCCCGGCCGCCTTCCGGCTGACCGTGACGATATCGTCCATGCGTCCGAGCTCGATGGCAAGCAAGGCCGTCATCACCTTGGTCGTGCTGGCGGGGGCCCGCCGGGTATGCATCTCTTTGCCGTAGAGCACCGTGCCGGTCGACCGTTCATACAAGACCGCCGCATGGGCCGTGGTGCTCGGGCCCTTCTCGTATTCCGCCAGAAGGATGCCGTCGCTTTGCGGCGCGGCCGGGATCCAGACCTGCACCGGGGGGCCGGGAAGCCACAATCCCGTGCCCGTAGCTACCAGCACGAGGGCGATGAGTGGGAAGACGGGCAGAATATAGCGCAGGCGCATGCCTCGTAACCTCCGGAGAGAAGCGCTCCCGAGTCCGGAAGAGCGCGGTCGGAGCGTGTCGCTTGGAAATGTATGCTCCGGACGCCCGGGGTATGTGGGCTGCCCCACGGCGCAGATCAGGCAGGATTGCCCGAGGGCGCGTGGAACATGGTGCGATGAGATTCTTGTCAGTGACGAACAGGGTGCGAGGGTGTATATGATTCCGAAGACAGTCCAAGAAGCAGAGCGGCGCCTGGCTGAGCTGCGCGCCGAAATTCGCAGGCACGACCGCCTCTACTACGAACTCGACGCGCCGGTGATCAGCGACGCCGAATACGATGCGCTGATGCGTGAGCTCATCGCCATCGAGGAAGCGTATCCCGAGCTTGTGACTCCGGAATCGCCGTCGCAGCGGGTGGGAGGCGCCGTGGCCGAGGGATTTGCGGCTATTGCACACCGCAGTCCCATGTTGAGCCTGGCCAACGCCTTTTCCCCCGATGAGCTCCGCGCCTTCGACGAGCGTTTGCGGCGTGCCCTGGGCATTGACGTGGTCGAGTACGTGGCCGAGCTGAAAATCGACGGCCTCGCCGTTAGCCTCACCTATGAAGAAGGGCGCTTTCGCTACGGCGCAACCCGCGGGGACGGGCTGCAGGGCGAGGACATTACGGCGAACCTCAGGACGCTGCGGTCCATCCCGCTGGAACTGGAACGCCCGGTCAGCCTCGATGTGCGCGGCGAGGTGTTCATGACGCGCTCGAACTTCTTGAAGCTCAACGCCGAGATGGAAGCGGCAGGCAAGCCTCCGTTTGCCAACCCGCGCAACGCCTCGGCGGGCTCTTTGCGGCAGCTGGATCCGGCGGTGACGGCTCAGCGGCCTTTGGAGATTTTCGTCTACGGCATCGGGTATCTGGCCGGAGCGACCGTAGGGACCCACTGGGAAGCACTGCAGCTGCTGAAGGATCTCGGCCTGCGCACGAACCCCCACGCTCGCATTTGCCGGGGAATTGAGGAAGTGATCCGGTACTGCGAGGAGTGGACGGCGGCACGCGACACCTTGGACTACGCCATCGACGGTGTGGTAGTGAAAGTCAACGATTTGGCCGCCCACGAGCTGCTCGGCGCGACAGCCAAAAGTCCCCGCTGGGCCGTGGCGTACAAGTTTCCGGCCGAACAAGCGATCACCGTGCTGCGGGAGATCCAAGTCAGCGTGGGCCGCACGGGGGTCGTCACGCCGGTAGCTATCTTCGATCCGGTGGAACTGGCCGGTACGACCGTCACCCGGGCTTCGCTGCACAACCAAGACTTGATCGAGGCACGGGACCTGCGCGTCGGTGACTACATCGTGGTACAGAAGGCCGGCGACATCATCCCCGAGGTCTTGCGCTCCCTGCCCGAACGGCGTACGGGCAGCGAGGTTCCGTTCCGCATGCCCGGTGAGTGTCCGGAGTGCGGCGCTCCCCTCGTGCAGCTGGCCGGGGAGGTCGCCGTGCGGTGCGTAAACACTTCGTGCCCGGCTCGTCTCATTGAGGGCATCGTCCACTTCGCGTCGCGCGATGCCATGGACATCGACGGACTCGGTCCCGCTCTCGTGACGCAACTTGTGCGAGCGGGACTCGTTTCGACGCCGGCCGACCTGTATGCGCTGCAAGCGGAGCAGGTTGCGTCTTTGGAACGGATGGGTGAGCGTTCGGCGCGCAACCTGATGGAAGCGCTGGCACGCAGCAAAGACCGCGGGCTCGCCCGGCTCCTCTTTGCCTTGGGCATTCCCCACGTCGGCGCGGGAGTTGCCCGCAGCCTGGCCGAGCATTTCGGCACTGTGGATGCGCTGATCGCTGCGGCGACCCGGGACGGGGGACAAGCCTTGCTCTCGGTTCCCGACGTCGGTCCGGTGATCGCCGAGTCGGTCAGCCGGTTCTTTGCGGAGCCGGCCAATCAGAAGCTCATCGCGGACTTGAGAGCCGCCGGTGTCGTAATGACCGAGGAGCGGACTGCGCCCGGTGAAGGCCCTTTGCAGGAAAAGCGCGTGGTCGTGACGGGTACGTTGGCAACCATGTCGCGCAAAGAGGCCGAAGACGCGATCCGGGCGGCGGGCGGAATCCCGTCGGGCTCGGTGAGCCGGAACACGGATTTCGTCGTGGCGGGAGAGAAAGCCGGTGCGAAGCTGCAAAAGGCACGGGAGCTCGGCATCACCGTTCTGGACGAAGATGGTTTTCTGGCATTGCTGGGGTTCAGGGAGGATGAGCGGGCGGAGTGACCGATCGGGCGGAGCGAGGCGGTGGTAGGTTTGCATTCTGATATCGTGTGGCAGCTGGGCCCCTTGTCCGTCTACACCTTAGGGGTCAGTCTGGCACTCGGTTTTCTCACCGCCACGGTGGTGGCCATTCCCCATCTGCGAAGACGGGGAATCCGTCGCCTTCAGGTCTTGCGCCTCATGCTCGCCTTGATGCTCTTTTCCGTGCTCGGTGCGCGCATCGCCGCCGTCGCTTTCGGCCGCAACGGCGACCCGATCAGCGGGGCCAGCTTTTATTCCATTCCTCCGGACGGCTTGGCCTATTACGGCGGCGTCGTCACCGCACTGGGCGTGCTCGTCGTATTTTGCGCGCAGCGGCGCTGGCCGTTGCTCCTGACGACCGACGCCCTCGCTCCGGCGGCAGCCCTGGGGATGACGGTCGGCCTTTCCGTCCCTTTGGGCACCAATTTGCTCCATCTGCGGAGTGAAGGCCCCCTTTGGCTCAATCTGATCGTCTTCACGGCGGCATACGGCGGGACGTACCTGCTTTGGCGGCACAGCCAGCGAACCCGCTTTCCCGGTGAGCTGACGCTGCTTCTCCTGGCGGGCGACAGCTTGCTGCGGCTGCTTTTCGGTGCGTACTGGGCTTACGGCCACGGCGGGGTCGCGGCGGGTACTTCCCGGGGTCCGCTCGTGATGCTGGCGGTTGTTGCCGTGTCATGGTTTTCTTTTCGCGGCGCTGCTCAGCGGAGGAGCCGGAGCGCGCTCACGGCCACCGCAGTCTTCGTCCGGACCGCGGCGGCCGAGGCGGCGGGAGGCCAAGCCGAGGCGGCAGCGGCGGCGTCACGGTCGGCCGTTGCGGGCTGGGCTTTCGGTTACGCGGTTCTTGCGGTGCTCATATTGGCACGCCTCTACGCTATTTGAGCGAAAAGAGGCCGGCACCTGCGTAGCAGGCGGTGGGCACAGGTCCCGCAGCGTTCCCGGCGTCCAAGCCCTTACTACCATATGGGCAAAGTGTATTAGGCACGCGACGATTGCTTCTTGCCGCCCAGGGGTGACGGGCCCGGGCGCTGGCGAAGGATGCGCTGGAGAGATTCGGCGCGGAGTTGGGAAAGGCAGCCTCAACGACAGCGCCGTGCCGGTACGACCGAATATTGAACCAGCCCGCGGTTGAGAGGATCTCACCCCGGTTCCCTTGACTCAGTCCC
>JAAYLA010000370.1 GCA_012522135.1 Bacillota bacterium
GCGTATAGCAGCGGCTGCGGCTGTGCCGGCGCAGCCGGTCTGTAGGGAGGACGGCGCGGCTGGGGCCGGTGCGTTCCGGTGCCCGGCCAGCGGGGCACGCCGACCGCGTGCGCCGCGGCGGCAACGGCATGCCTGTGGGCCGGCGCGTATAGCAGCGGCTGCGGCTGTGCCGGCGTAGTCGGCCTGTAGGGCGGACGGCGCGGCTGGGGCCCGTGAGTTCCGGTGCCCGGCCAGCGGGGCAGGGCCGTAGCTGGTCTTCCCGGCGAAGAGGCAGGTAACTAGGCGCCCGGCGGGTCGGGCGCGGCCTGAGCAGGGCGGTGCCGAGGAGGTGCAGCTAATCAGGTGCCCGGCCAGCCGGGCACGCCGACCGCGTGCGCCGCGGCGGCAACGGCATGCCCGTGGGCCAGCGCGTATAGCAGCGGCTGCGGCTGTGCCGGCGCAGCCGGTCTGTAGGGCTGCCGGCGCGGCTGGGGCCGGTGCGTTCCGATGCCCGGCCAGCGGGGCAGGGGCTGAGCAGGCCGGTGCCGAGGAGGCACAGCTAATCCGGTGCCCCGCCAGCCGGGCAGGGAGACCGCGTGCGCCGCAGTGGCAACGGCATGCCTGTTGGCCAGGGCGTATAGCAGCGGCTGCGGCTGAGCCGGCGCAGCCGGTCTGTAGGGCTGCCGGCGCGGCTGGGGCCGGTGCGTTCCGGTGCCCGGCCAGCGGGGCAGGGGCTGAGCAGGCCGGTGCCGAGGAGGCACAGCTAATCCGGTGCCCGGCCAGCCGGGCACGGCCCGAGCAGGCCTGCGCCACGAAGGCACATCTAACCCGACGCCCCGCCGGCGGGGCACGGCCGCATCCTCCCTTTTCAGGCTGACGCCCAGCCTGCCGCATTCTCATCCCACGGGGCGCCGAGCCACCACCCCACCCGCTGGAGGCACCGCGTGGGCCAACTTACCCGGTGAACCCCACCGACCGGGTGGACTTCATCTCCCGCGTGGCCGTCACCTATCTCATGCGCCCCACCTACGGGGTGAGCTTCACCTCCTGCGTGGCCCCCTCCTGGGCACGGTGGCATCGACGGCATCCTGGATGATTCCTCCGCACCGAATCATCCAGGACCGGCTCACACACACGGGGCCACCTCACCGGTTCATCGAGGGATCCGGCTCACAGATCCGGCTCAGACGGGCCCGTCTCACGTCCGTGCCGTTGACGCTGCACCGGCCAGGCGATACAATGCCGCGCGTGGAGGTAGAGCCGGGAAGGCCCGCGACCGCATCTGGGAGGCAGCGAACACCGTAGCGCTGCCAGACGACGTGCTCACTCGCACGCTCGTGGCCGTCGCCAGCGACGCGGGACTCAGCAACGGTGGCCTAGCACCGCCGCATCGAGAATGGCGGCCTCGACCGCAACGTGGCGGTGCTGATGCGGTATGCGGCCGGCGGCGTCTGGATCTCCGAACTCTTGGCCGTCGCTCCGCCCGGTACGGAGCTGCGGCGAGACTTGGACCGTACCATGCTAGAACTGGTAAGGAAACATGCAGCGGACTAGGAGGCACTCTCGTTGGCGTGGGTTTATCTCATCATCGCGGGCATGTTGGAAGTCGTCTGGGCAACCGGCATGAAGCTCTCCGAGGGCTTTACACGCCTTTGGCCCAGCATCGGTACGATCGCAGCAATGATCATTAGCTTCTTGCTCCTTTCCGTAGCCATGCGCAGCCTGCCCTTGGGAACGGCATACGGCGTCTGGACGGGAATCGGCGCGGTGGGCTCGGTTCTCGTGGGCATTTTCTTCCTCGGTGAGTCCAGCGACCCGGCACGGCTGTTTTTCATTGCGCTCATTCTCGCCGGCATTATCGGACTCAGGTACACAAGCTAGCGCCTACAACCGGGCACCGGATCTATTGCCACATGACCGGCCAAGTCAGGGCTTATCCACGCCGCTGCGGCCTCCAGGCTCCTCCGTGGGCCGCGCACGTGGGGGTCGCCGTCGCGCTCACACCCCTGCGGCCCCTTGCGACCATCCGACTCCTCACTGCGCATGCCTCGGCCTTCACACCCGTGGTCAGCGGGTGGTTGCAGATAGGGCCCCGTAGGTGGAACAACCATCCGGGGCAACGGCCGCCTTCTCCTCCTGCATGCTCCAGCCTCCCGCTTTCAGGATACCCCGGCAGAAAAAAGTGGGATTGAAACGATAGTGCTACGTTGCGATAAATGGCCACAACTCCCGCGGCGTCTACGGAGCCTTCCGCCCCTGCCAGGCAGGAGAAACAAGCGGCGCACCGAGAAGAAGGCAGGAGCCGCCGCCGGATCTCGTTGAGGGCGGCGACGGTGACATAGCGGAGGTATTCCATGGATCCGAGGCAGTATGACCGTAAGCTCGGCGTCAAGACGGTCGGCTTGCGGGACTGGGATGCGAAGGGGCGTTATAACCGTTACGAAGCTACGCCGTACCGTGCGTTGGAGCAGTTGTGCAAGAATTACCGTCTTCGCAAAGTCGACAGGCTGGTGGACTTTGGCTGCGGCAGGGGGAGGGTGGCCTTCTTCCTTCATCACCGGTTCCATGTGCCCGTGATCGGTATCGAGGCCCACGACAAGACGTACGAAGAGGCACTGGTGAATCTAAGAAGCTACCGGTACCGGGCCAGGCACATTGCAGCGCCGATCGAGTTTCGGTTCGGCCTCGCCGAGCAGTACGAAGTGCAGCCTGAGGAAAATCGCTTTTACTTTTTCAATCCTTTCTCCCACGAAGTGTTCC
>JAAYLA010000371.1 GCA_012522135.1 Bacillota bacterium
CTCTATGCCCTGCTCCAGGAAGGCACCTCCCACCTGGATGTCCTGATCGGCCCGGATGCGGAATGTCAGTTCCACTTCGTCCTTTCCCTTGACAACCTCGGTCACGTCGATGGGACCTTGCTCCGGATGGCCGTTGATGTAGTACCACCACGTCATGTCGGCCGCGTCGCTTGCCCACAAGAGTTCGCCGTCGATCAGGACCTCCTTGAACAAATAGCCGGGCGACCGCTTCAGGTGCGTGTCGGTATGCCAGAAGGAGAGCTCGTACCGGTCAAGGCCCGGCTGCACTTTCACGACTTGCGACGCGCTCGCGTAGGCCCCCGCGGCTACGGACCGGTGGGCGGGGATCGTCAGGCTGAGCCAGCCGTTGCCGTACATGGCCCGGTTGCCGGGACCTAGGCGCAGGTCCGGGAACTCCTTGGGCGGCACGGGTTCGTAGTCTTCCCCCTTCAACCGGGCAAACGCCTCGCCCACGGCGTTGAAGATCCGTACGGGGCGGTCCGCCGCGTAAATGTCGATGAACGCAAACATGTTGTCGTGGGTGTGTTCGATTTCCCAGCCGCCGGGCTCGTCGAATCCGCCGTTCTGCACGGTGAACCCGACCGCCGACACGCTATCGAGGCCCATGTCGAACGGCCAGTTAAAGACGCCCTGCTTGTGGTAGAGCCGGAAAGTGAGCTCCGCCTCGGTCTTGCCGGCGAGCGCCTCGGTCAAGTCAACTTCCGTGCGGATCCACTCGTCGCGGGCGTCGTTGCTGACGTCTTCCTCCCAAACCACCTGGCCGTCGATCAGCACCTGCTTGAACATGTAACCGCGCAGGCGGCCGACTTCGTACTGATCGCGGTGATAGAAGACGAGTGTCTTTTCCGCAGCGTCCGGATCGACCGTGATCCTTTGGGTCGCCCGGGCGTAGCTTCCCGTCGTCGTGGGTACCTCGTACCCGACGCTGAAGCTCAGGCGTCCCGGTCCGCTGTGCGCCCAGTAGTCGAAACTCGGCTGCGGCAGGTCCAGATCGAGCGGGGTGCCGTACGCGATGATGCCCTTCAGCCTGCCGTCGCGCACGTACGGCTCGGCTCTATGCAACACCTCGGCGACGTACCCTTCCTGCGGGTGCATGACGCTGTTTAGATAACGCCCGGCGTAAACCAACAAGACCAGATCGAGGCCCGACCCTTCAAGCTGTGCGACGATCGGATCGAGACGCCGCTCGAGCCACGTCGGGTCGATCGCGCTATTGGTAAACCCGCGATAGGGGTAGACCACCCCGTCCAGAGCGCCGCCAAGCAGTGCGACGTTGCTCGCGTTGATCTGGCTGTTGTAGAGAAGGCCGTAGAAGCTCAGATCGGGGTTCAGGGCGTCTTGGACGGCACGGATTTCCTCCAAGTATCCGCGGGTGAACACGGATTGGTTGGCCGAGGCCATAATGTCGGTGATCAGCCATCCGGTGAGGTTCGGGTACTCGAGCGACAAGTCGGCGATCGCCTCGGCCCACTTCACGTAGTCTGTTTCATACGGGAGCGAGCAGCCGCCCGACCTGTGGGGTTCGGGCGCGACATAGCATTGGGACGGCGGAGCCAGCATGACCCAGACGTCGATACCGGCCTGCTCTGCCGCGGGCAGAAACTCGTATCGCAAGTCATCCCAATCCGTGGGAGACTGCCACACCGTGTACGTGTAGTGATTGACGCCCAACGCCTTCAGTCGCTCGATCATAGCAGGCGTGTCGATGTGGTAATACCCGTCGGCTCTAGGTTCAGGTTCCAAGATGACGGTTCCGACAGTATGCTGGCCCGCCGCCGCGGACAAGATGACGTCCGCGGGTGCGCTGGGCGCCGCGGCTGCGTGCATACTCACGGTCAGAATTAGGACGAGAAAGAGCGCAGCCTTTCGTTGGAGCACCTCGGTTACCTCCTCGTGTCGAACGTGTCGTACGGTGCAGGGTAGAAAACGCAGCGTTCATAAAGGCGGGCCCGGCCCTGCACACAAAGGCAGGGCCGGGCGCCTTGTCCGGTCCGTGACCCTGTTACCAGTCCGCGATGATCGCGCGGGCTTGCTGGCTGATCTCCTCGAGCATCACACGCACCGACTTCTGGCCGCTGACAAGGGGCGTGTGCATGCTGTTCAGGAGCTGGTAAATCTCATTGCCTCTGGGATGGCGGGTGTAACGCAGGTTGTAGACATAGTTGGTAGCTTGAATCATCGAGCCGAGGTTCTCGACGGGGATGACGCTGTCGGCATACCGCTCGATGAAGTCCTGACCCGTCTCACGCAGTACGGGCACGCGGTTTTCCGCCCGCGAGAACAAGACGGCTCCTTCCGTATCGTAGGCGAGGAACTTGACGAGCTGCCAGGCTCCTTCCGGATTCGGGGCGAAACGGGCGACCGAAATGCCGTGGAAGCCCGTTTGCGAGGCGCGGTGGGTGCCCTTCGGCATGGCCGCAACGTTCCAGTTGACCGTCGTGTCGCTGTCAAACAGGAAGTTCAGGTAGTTGGACTGCGCGACGTTGGTCGCCGCGGTACCGTTCACCAGGTTGCCGCCGATGACCTTGTCGACCGTGCGCAGGCCGACCGTCTTCTCCAGCGCCGCGATCACCTCAGGCCTGTCGCCGTACCATTCGGTCACGTCTTCGTTGACCCAGTACTGCCCCCACAGCCCGATGTGGTTTGCTCCGCCGCCCCAGCCGAAGGTCTGCAGGCCGTACCGCTCGGGCACGCCGTCACCGTCCGTATCGACGGTCAGGCGGCGCATCGTCTGGACGAACTCGTCCCAAAGCCACTCGTCGCCGTCCCAGTCGATCGGCGGCTCCGGCACGCCGGCCGCCCTGTACTGGTCGACGTTATAGTACGTCGTGTGCAGGCTGAGGGCCGTCGGCAACCCGTACAAGGAGCCTTGGTAGTACCAGAAATCCAACACGGCCTGCGGATAACGGCTCACATCGATGTTGTCCCGGGCGATGTAGTCGTCCAGGGGCATGGCCAAGTTTTGCAGCAGCAGGTAGTTGTACGTGGCCGAGTCGACGTACACCACGTCGGGAGCGACGCCGCCCAGTGTCATAACCTGCACGCGCTCACGCTGCGCGTCCCAGGTGGTGCTGCGCAGCACTTCCACTTCGATTCCGGTCAGTTCGGTAAAACGTTCCAGCGTGACTTCGAGGCCTTCGGCGTCGATGCCGATGACGAGAAAGGTCAGCTTATCCGACGCGGCGAAGGCCGGCGCCACGAAGAGCAGACTGAACGTGAGGATACCGATGAGGATCCTGGCAGTGTCCTTGGGAATCCGATTCATTTTCGGTCTCTCCTTTCCTAGACTTCAGCTGTCGGCGTGAAAAGTATGGTGTAGTTCCTTTCGACCCGACCCTCCTTTCCGCGGTCAATCTCGTAGAGACGACACACGTGTAAACTCACTCCGCCGCCGGCGCCCACTCCACCCGGAAGTCCGACCGCATCAAGATGACGCTGTAGGGATTCCATGTCGATGCGAGCCAGTACACGGTGAGAATGTCGCCGCTCAAGCGGGTGTAAGCCTCTATCATGTAGGGTCCGTAGGCCGCACCGGGCGTGGTCATGGGATCGCCGCTGCCGATCACGGGCCCCGCCAAGATCGCCAAGGGCGAGCTAGGCCTTTGAACCCAGGTGCCCACGGCGCCATATTCGCCCAGGGCAAAAATCTGCTGCGGCGGGCTCCACGGCCCCCACGGCTCCTTCGCCCAGTGGAAGTAGACCCCGTTGTACGTCATCAGCCACAGCTGCAGCTCGTCGACCCAGATCACCGAAAACTCTCCGATGTTGCCCGGCATCGGCCGCAGCGGCACGGCGGCGTCTTCCGTCGTGCCCCAGGTCGGCCGGCCGTCGGCATCGAGGCCGGCGAAATACCACATGCGACCGGGCTGCTCGATCTCCGACGCCTTTACCGCCGCCAAGTACACGGGGCTTTGCCGGTACACTTTCCCCGTGCCCCAAATGAGCACGTACGGCCCGTCATCGGGCAACCCCGGGATGGGCCCAGGTGCCATACGCATATTGACTTCAGCAAACTTGCCGCCTACCGGACTGAACTCCCGGACGGTGCGGAACGTGCCGCGGGATTCGTCAAACTCGACCAACGCGCTGCCCATCTCGATGCTGCCGTTGGGCAATGTCCGCCGCCCCATCTTCGCCGAGATGTAGAGGCGTTCGCCGATCTGGATGCCGCCGGTCGGCACTTCAAAAGCATCCATCGAGAGGCCCGGCGGATGCACCATCAGCGCCCTGCCCGTCGCATCCGTGTAAAAGTGCAGCTGCAGGCCGCTGAGCTCCGCCGGATCCCGGTTGGGCGCGTACGCGATGAGCCCCGGGAGAAACTCGTTGCCGGCGCCGATGCCGTCGCCGAAAAGGAAGATCGTCTTCTCGCCCGCAGTGAACGAA
>JAAYLA010000372.1 GCA_012522135.1 Bacillota bacterium
CCACCAGGTCCGCCCCCAGCTCGGCGGCACGGACGCCCTCCTCCAACGTCGAAATGTCCGCCATCACGAGCCGGCCGGCCCCGTGAATTCGCTCGATCAAGTCTTTCAGCGTCTCTCCGCCCGGCCTCGGCCGTTCCGTCCCGTCGAGCGCCACGATTTCCGCTCCGGCCTCGATCACTTCCCCGGCCGCTGCCCAAGTAGGCGTGATATATACATCGAAGCCCGGATGGTCCTGCTTGTACAGGCCGATGACGGGCAGGTCGACGGCAGCACGGATTGCCCGCACGTCCTCGGGACCGTTCGCCCGGATGCCGACCGCGCCTCCCATTTCAGCAGCCCTGGCCATCTTCGCCATCATGTCCGCGCCCGTTAGGGGATTTTCCCCCGCGGCCTGGCACGAAACGATCAATCCTCCTCGCAGCGCTTCCAGTACGTCGTTCATCGTCGGATCCTCCTGCGATCAGTATGCATTCCATGGGCCCATTCGCCGCCGGCGCTTCGCCTCCTCCGTCGGGAGCACGGGCCGGGTGCGCCGTGCCCGGCACCGTGACGCCCGGCCAAAACAGAGGCTCCGGACGGACTTCCACGGATTGCAGCAGGGCTTGGCGGGGGGAATGGGGAATTTATACTGATTGAGCGGAGCCGAGAATGGGTCCACAGACTTTTGACGAACGGAGGAACAGCCTGTGCCACTTATCCCCTTGGTGCAATGTCTCGAAGAAGCGGAGAAGGGCGGATACGGCGTCGGGGCATTCAACGTAAACAACATGGAGCAGCTGCAAGGCATCATGAAGGCCGCCCGGGAAATGAACTCGCCGGTTATCGTGCAAGCGAGCCGCGGCGCTTTGCGGTACACGAACTTCGTCTACCTGAAGCATCTCGTTCAGGCGGCGGTAGAGGACAACCCCGACATCCCGGTCGTTCTCCACCTCGATCACGGCGACTCCCTGGACACGGTGAAGACCGCCATCGACCTGGGGTTCACGTCGGTGATGATCGACGGGTCCCACTTGCCCTTCGAGGAAAACGTGGCGCTCACCAAGGAAGTCGTCGATTACGCGCACCGCTTCGGCGTGTCGGTCGAGGCCGAGTTGGGCACCTTGGGCGGAATTGAAGAGGACATCGCAGGAGAGGTACAGCTGACCGATCCCGACCAAGCCGAGGAGTTCGTCAAGCGGACCGGGTGCGACGCCTTGGCCGTGGCCATCGGAACGTCCCACGGCGCCTACAAGTTCAAGGCCGAACCGAAGCTCGAAATCGATTTGGTGCAGGAGATCTACGACCGGGTGAAGATTCCGCTCGTCCTGCACGGAGCCTCGTCCGTTCCGCCCGAGCTGGCCGAACGCATCAACAAGTACGGCGGCAACATCGTAGGCAGCTTCGGCGTGCCCATCCCGTCGATCCAGCAGGCCATCGCCCGCGGCGTCCGCAAGATCAACGTGGACACCGACACCCGCATGGCCATGACCGGTGCAGTGCGGCAGCATCTCGCCGAAAAGCCCGACACGATCGACCCCCGCGAGTTTATGGGAGCCGCCCGGGAAGCGGTGTACGAGGTTGTCAAAAGCCGTATGGAGGCCTTCGGCAGCGCCGGACATGCCGGCGATTACAAACCGCTCACTCTCGCTGACATGATTGAGCGCTACAATCGGTAAGCGCACTACCCCTGTGCGAAGCCGCCTGCACCTTGGCGCGGGCGGCTTCGCCGCGCTCTGACCCGGCCCGCCCGCCGCTGGGTCCGGCGGCACAGCTTCCCTTTGGATTTATCGGTTCTTTCCGCTATAATGATTCTGTAAATGCACCGGGGCCCGACGGTGCGCGTGACCGCCGCGGCACGTCCGGAGGACGTCGGCGCGGAAGGCACGTACAATAGGGAGGCATCCTATGAGTGTTCATATTCTACTCGACACCACGTTCTTTCGGACGTCGGTAAGCATATCCGCCCAACAGCGGCTCTTACCGATTCCGGCAAACCGTGGTCTGAACGAGGGAGATACCATTTTTCTGAGGGATGAGTCGGGCGCCCTCACGTGGGTCACGGATGTCCTGATGACCGGTGAAGTGCACGGGGTCGGCGCATGGTCCGGGGCGGACGAGCCGCCGGGCCGCTATGCGATTACAGGCTTTCTGGCACGGATCCACCCGGGCATCCTACCCCCAGGCAAGTCACGGCTGCAGTCGCCGTGGGTCACTTTAAACAGTCGCACCTTGGAAAACGCCCTCCCCTGGTGGGAAACACACGTCCTTTTGTACCACTCGACTTTGCACCTCATCGAAGGCCTTCTCACGCTGGAGGAGGTGCAAAAAGGGCTCAAGGAGCAGTGTCTGGTGCAGCACACGAGCGGACATATCGTCGTCCCGCACGGCGAAGCGCGCAAACGTCTGCTCGTCCACGTGCAAGGACACGAACTGGTCTGCGCGCTCTGCGGCGGTCCCATCGCTTCTATTGAAGATGCGACGCAAGACCACATTATTCCCCTCAGCCAGGGAGGCCCCGATGCGCTGGCCAATATTGCGCTGACGCACCGAGCCTGCAACGAGCTAAAAGGGAACGCACTGCCGGAGCAGTATCCGCCCATGTTCCCTGTACCGGGCAACGGCGGTGCGTGGCGGCCGGCGGCGTTCCGCAAGGGCCGTCACGTCCATTCCAGGGGCCGCCGGAGCACGCCCAAGCGCTCTCCGGTGCCCGAGCTGACGCTGCCGCTGCGCGGGACAGGGGCGATCGTGGGACACGATGAGCCGGAAGCCGTGGACGCCGCCGCAGTGCATTCGGAAGGGACGGCCCAGACCTCCAAGAGGACGGACACCCGCCGGGCGAGCGCCAAGGCGAAAACCGAGGGCAACGAGGCGAAGAAGGCCCACGGACGCAACGAAGGGGCCGAGGAGCGCGCGGACCAGGCCGCGCAGGCTGAACAGGCAAAGCAGTCGGAGACACAAAGCCGGGATAAAGCCGACGCCTCCAAGACGGAACGAAGCGGCCTCGTAGAGGTCGACCAGGCCTGGCTCGATAGGATCCAAAAGTGCAAATGGTCGGAACTGATGGAGTACGCCGGCGAGCGCGATTGGGCAGCCAAGACCGCCTCGCTGCGCACGCTCGAACAGCTGCCGCGCAGCAATATCAAAGAGGCTACGGCTGCCGGCAGGCCGATCATCGAAGCCGAGGGGCAAAAGGGACGCTTTCGCCTGCTCGAATGGGGGGACAACATCGTCCTCATCGAGGAGCGCGGCCAGCGCCAAAGCTATTTCCTGGTCCGACAGATCAAGGCCATTAGCTGGGAGACCTACGTATGGTATCTCACCCGTTTCGGCCGCACGACGCCTCTCGCGGCGGCGATGTCCCTGCTTCCGCTCTGGCGGCAGGGCAAACCCGACGCAGAGGGCCGGATTCACGTTTCGAAGACGGGTATCCCGATCATCATGTCGTTGCAGGAAGATCAGCTGTACGTAGTTGAAGCCGAACAGACAACCGATGTAGCGTAGGCCGGCGGCGCGGGCCCGCCTGTCCGGCCCTTCGCGCATGGACTCAGACCCGGAACCGTGCGGTCTCCGGGTCTTTGCGCGCCGCGCAGCGGGTTCTACGGGACGCAAGGCCGTGCGTATACTCACCCAGTATGTAGCTTCGGGATCCCTCCCGAGCCTACAGGGGGAGACCACATGCTCTGGAGACGCCGGCCCCTTGTGGCGGGTGCGGTCACGCTTTTCCTCTCGGGCCTTGCTATCCGCGCCGTCAGCACCGTATACCGCGTTGCGCTGGTCCGCGTGGCCGGCGAGGATATCCTCGGCCTGTACCAGTTGACCCTGCCTATCTACCGCCTCGGCTGGACGCTGGCCCCCTTCGGGCTTCCCGTCGCGATCAGCCAGCTGAGCGCCGACCGAGCAGGCCGGGGAGACATGGACGGCGCCAGGCGCCTGCGGCGCGCCGGCCTTCAGCTCACGGCGCTCATCGCCGCCGCCGTCTCGGTGGGCCTCGCTTTGGGCAGTGAAGGGATCGCCGTCCACATTTTGACGGATCCGCGCACGCGCCTGCCCCTTCTCGTCATGCCGTTTCTGCTCGTTCCCGCCGCGCTCTGTTCCGCCTTTCGCGGCGTGATGCAAGGCGAACAGCGCATGGGCCCCATTGCGGCGTCCAATGCGTTAGAAGTCGCTCTCCGCGCACCGGTTGTCATCTATGCGGTGGGCTGGACCGCTGCCTACGGCGTCGAATGGGGCGCGGCCGGCATCGTGTTCGGCCTTACCGTAGGCGAGGTGGCTTCCCTGGCGCTCCTCGTCTGGCTCGCCCGCTCCAGCCTGGGCATCCCGGATTTCGCCCGGCGTCCCAAGGCCAGGGTACGCTTCGGCGTCTCGGATTTCTTGCCGAACGCCCGCCGCCTCCTGCGCCTTGCCGCTCCGGTTATGGGCTCGGGTGTCTTGAACAATGTCCTCAACATCACGTCCGTGGCCGTCATTCCCCGCCGCCTCGGCCTCGCTGGGCTGGCCATGGAAGAGGCGGTGCGGGCGTACGGACGTCTTTCGGGCATGGCCATTCCTATTCTCTACATGCCTATGGTCGTCATCTGGCCCATCGTCAGCGTACTCGAGCCGACCGTCGCCAAGCGCAGAGCCCAGCGCGGAACGCAGGCCATCGGTCCTCTCGTCAGAAAGTCCTATTTGATCGCCGCGGTCATCAGCGTCCTCTCCTCGGCCGCCTTCCTACTACTACCTGAGCAGCTCGGACACTGGCTCTACGGCGTAGAAGGATTGGCCGATCTAATCCGCCCCCTCGCCGTGGCGGCTCCCTTCGCCTATATCGGTTACATTACGTCGGGCATTTTGTACGGGCTCGGTCGCACCGGCATCGCCATGATCAACTCGGCGGCGGGAAATCTCGTGCGCCTCGTGCTCATCTGGCAACTCGCCGCGGACCCGGCGTGGGGCATCGTAGGCGTCATGTGGGGCGTCGTGGCCGATTATGCGGTGTCGTCCCTTTGCAATCTGATCAGCCTGCCGTGGGCCGTGCGGCGGTCCGCGCTCTGACCCGGCGGTTACCGGCCCACCCCGGCGGGCAGCACGAGCAAAGGATCGATCACTTCGCCGCTCCGTTCCACCTCAAAATGCAGGTGCGGACCCGTCGAGCGGCCCGTGTTGCCTACGTCCGCGATGTGCTGGCCGGCCCGCACCTGCTGCCCTACCTTTACGTGGATGGCCGAAGCGTGCGCGTAACGGGTCAGCAGCCCGTCGCCGTGGTCGATGACAACGAGCATGCCGTAGGTGCCCGCCCAGTCGGCATACGTGACGCGTCCGTCGGCCGCGGCCAAGATAGGCGTACCCGTGGGCGCGGCAATGTCCAGCCCTTTATGCAGCCGGTCCTGTCTGGGGCCGAAGAGAGAGCTAATGATGCCTCCCCCCTTCACCGGCCACAGCAGCTCCTCTCGCCGGCCCATTCCTTGCAGCGCCATCACCGCGGCTGCGTCCGATCCTCCTGCCGGCGGGATGACCAGCCTTTGTCCGGGCAACACGTGGTCGGGGTTCGGCAGATCGTTGAAGCGCAATATCGCGTCGGTCGTCACGCCGTGGGCATGGGCGATCGTCCACAAGCTCTCTCCCGGCTGCACGATGTGAATGATCGGCGCTAGGCCCACCACAAGCTCTTGTCCGATGCGGATAGTATCGGGATTCGTGAGGCCGTTGAGAGCAACCAGGTTCTCGACGGTGGTGCCGTACATTTCCGCCAGCCGGGTGAGATTGTCCCCGGGTTTGACCGTATGCACGAGAACCTGGCCTTTCGCCGAAGAAGAAAGGCATAGAGTCAGAACAAGACAGACCAGCAGAAGGGAAGGGTGCTTCGATCGGGCGTGTAACTGCATGCGGCATCTCCCTGTCCAACTGATTTCTATACTAAAGCGGCCGCCTATCGGGAGGATGTGCCGCGCACCCTTGCCTTATTCAGCAAAAAGTGGTATACAGAGCAAAACAGGCAGATGGAACTCCACCTGCCTGCTCGACGTGACGCTGTGCAGTCGCTGTTCAGGTTCCCGCCTGCCCCTACTCCTGAGGTGCCCCCGTCTCGCGTAATAGCCACTGCAGGTAGGGCTCATCGACGCGTTCGAGGGGGACCAAGCTGATCGCCGGCACCTCGTAGGAATGCAGCGACTTGATGGCGACGCGCAGCTCGTCCCAAAGCTGCCGCCTCGACTTGAGCAGGAGCAACGCCTCGCCTTCGCTGTGCACCTCGCCCTCCCACCAGTAGACCGAACGGATCGCGGGCACGATGTTGGCACAGGCGGCAAGACGCTTCTTGACCACTTCGGTACCGATGCGGACCGCCTCTTCCTCGTTTGCGGTCGTGACGTATACCAGCACCGCGTCCGTCATACCCACTCCACCCCGGCATCCTTCAGTATGGCCTTGAACGCTTGCGTGGCCTTCTTGAAAAGCTCCGGACCGCTAAAGCCCGAGAACCTCTCCGCCACTTGCAGATGGGGCTCCATTGAGAAAAACCCGTCGAAGCCGGAATCGCGCAGGGCCGCCACCGTTTCCGGAATTTGGCCGTCCCCTTCGCCTGCGGGCACGTTCTGGCCGTTTTCAAAGAGGGCGTCCTTTACGTGAATGTACTCGATGTAAGGACGCAGCATCTCGTAGCCGGCATCGTACGGCGTCTTGATCCCGACCTGCACGAAGTTGGCCGGATCCCACACCAGCCGCAGGTTGGGGCTGCCGACGCTTTCCACGATGTCCAGGCACCGCTCCGGAACGTCGCCGTAGATCTCCTTCTCGTTTTCGTGGAGCAAGATGATGCCTTCCTTTTCGGCCCGTTCAGCCAAAGAGCGCAGACGCCTGAGCACCTCGTCGCGATAAGACCGGGCTTCGCCCTTGGGCACGAAGAACGAGAAAATGCGGATGTACGGAGCGTCGAGCCGCTTGGCACACCACAAGGCCCGCTCGAACCGCTTCAGGTGCTCGTCGAAATCGTCGTTGATGCCGATTTTGCCGATGGGCGAACCGACGGACGACACCATCACGCCGCGCTGCCCGAGGCCTTTTGCGACCCGGTCGACCTCTTCGTCCGACAGATCGAGTACGTTCTTGCCCCACACGGCGCGAAACTCCAGGTGCCGTAGGCCTTCGGATTCCAAAGTATCGAGCTGCTCTTGCAACTCGGGAGAAATTTCGTCGGCGAAGCCGGTAAGCGTCCACATGGGGTAAACCACTCCTCGCTGTATAGTGAGCGCGAAAAACGGCTCGCAATAAGCCCTTGTTCACGATTTACACGGGAGGGGAACCTTTTCCTGCGCCGAAACACCCCATACCGGCCGATGCGGAAGGCATCGCGAGTACGAGGCGTTGGAGCGTGGACGGCGTGACGCATCATCAACCTGAACCCGACCCCGTCACCGAGAAACTGGTGCTCAGCTTTATTGACCTCATCCACGAGCGCAAGCTGGCAGGCCGGCGGGAACTCGCGGCAACTATGGAAACGATTGCGGCCTGGCTCAGCGAGCGCACGGGTCTGACGGTGCAGCCTTATCACGTGCAGACCCTCACGGCCACGCTGCGCGAAGCCGGCATTATCACCGTGGGCGGAGGCGGCATCGGTCTTCCGAACACGTACGACACGACTGAACACTCCATGGGCGCGGAAGCCTTTTGGGATCAGGTGGACGCGCTCCTACTCGTTTGGAAGCATCCCAGCCGTAAGAGCCTTGCGCCGGGCGCGTAATTTTCCGCATGAAAGGAAGTTTTTCGGATAAGGTATGGACACGGTGGCGGGGGCCATGATATGATGTGTCCAGACTGTCACAAGGACAGTCAGTTTAAGGAGGTCTGTTCTACTTTGGAGCAAGGAACAGTCAAGTGGTTTAACACGGAAAAAGGGTACGGCTTCATCGAACGCGAGAATGGTGCGGGTGACGTTTTCGTCCACTACACCGCCATTGTCGGTTCAGGGTTCAGGAACTTAGAGGAAGGGCAAATCGTCACTTTTGAGGTTACACAGGGCCAGAAGGGCCCGCAGGCCTCCAACGTTACGGTTATCGGCTAACTGCTTGAACTAAACTGCATACAGACAACGGCAGAGGGCGACAGCAAAGCTGTCGCCCTCTTTGTGCCTACATCTACATGCTCACCCGTTGCGGTCACGTGCTTCCCACGGCTTACTTGGTCAGGCCTTTCTCCCGCTTTTCGAAGAAGGCCTTGGCGTACGCCGGGAACAGGATGTACGACAGCACGTCCTCCTCCGTGCGGGCGTACTCCTTAATCTCCTCCCGGGCGCTCTCGAGCATCGGCTCGAGCAGGTCGGCGGGACGGCCTTCGTAAACCTCTTCGTCGCCGATGATTTGCTTGCGCACTTCCTCCGCGATCGGCGCCGGCGGCCGGCCGTACAAGCCCTTCACGTAGTCGCGGATCTCCTTCGACTTCACCTTGTAGCGTTCGCCGGTGACCACGTTGAAGACGGCCTGGGTGCCGACGATTTGGCTCATCGGCGTGACGAGCGGCGGATAGCCAAGGTCGGCGCGCACACGCGGCACCTCTTCGAACACCTCTTGCAGCTTGTCGCCGTGTCCCAGCTCGTTCAGCTGCGAACGCAAATTCGATATCATGCCGCCCGGCACCTGATACGAGAGGATTTCCGGGTTGACCCGGATCGGCGCCAGATGGTCCTTATACTTCGGCTTGACCGATTCAAAGTGCCGGTTAATGCGGCTGAGGGCCTCAAGGTCCAGGCCCGTGTCGTACTCCGTGCCCTGCAAGGCCGCGACCAGCGATTCGGTAGGCGGCTGCGAGCTGCCGAGGGCAAGGGCGGACAAGGCCGTATCGACGACGTCGGCGCCCGCCTCGATCGCCTTCAAGTACGACATGGAACCGAGGCCTGCCGTGTAGTGGGTGTGGACGGCCACCGGCAGCCCGATCTCCTTCTTCAGGCGGGACACGAGCTCGCTGGCCTGGTACGGACCCATCAGGCCGGCCATGTCCTTTATGCAGATCGAGTCGACGCCGGCTTCCTTGAGTTCCCGGGCGATGCCGAGATAATGCTCGGTATCGTGTACGGGACTCAGAGTGAATACGACGGTACCTTGCGCATGGCCGCCGGCCTTCTTCGTGGCCTCGATTGCCGTGCGCATATTGCGCACGTCGTTGAGCGCGTCGAAGATGCGGATAATGTCGATTCCGTTTCTCACCGCGAGCTCGCAGAAGGCCGTCACCACATCGTCCGGGTAGTGCCGGTAACCGACCAGATTCTGGCCGCGCAATAGCATTTGCAGGGGCGTGTTCCGAATGCGGAACTTCAAACGGCGCAAGCGCTCCCAAGGATCTTCATCCAGAAAGCGCAGAGCCGTATCGAACGTCGCCCCTCCCCAGACCTCGAGGGAGTGAAAGCCGATCGCATCGAGCTCGTCGGCGACGGCCAGCATATCTTCGATGCGCATGCGGGTGGCCATGAGCGACTGGTGCGCATCGCGCAGAATGGTCTCAGTGATCTTCGCTTTCCGGGTTCCGGACATAGCCAAACCTCCAAGCAGTGGGTCTTTATCGAACTAGCCCAGGGCCGACAGCAAAATGCCGGCCACCACAGCCGAGCCGACGACGCCTGCGACGTTCGGCCCCATCGCGTGCATCAGCAAGTAATTGCGGGGATTTTCCTCCTGGCCCAGCTTCTGCACGACCCGAGCCGCCATCGGCACCGCGGATACCCCGGCGGCGCCGATGAGGGGATTTACCTTGCCGCCGGTCGCTTTACACATGATGCGTCCCATCAGGAGCCCGCCGGCCGTGCCGAAGGAAAAGGCTACCAAACCCAGGGCCACGATTCCCAGGGTCTGCGGCGTCAGGAAGGTGTTACCGTTGGCCGTCGCGCCTACCGTGACGCCCAGGAAGATGGTGACGATGTTCATCAGTTCGTTCTGGGCGGTGTTGGAAAGCCGGTCGACCACGCCGCACTCACGGAACAAGTTCCCGAGCATCAGCATGCCCAAGAGGGGAGCCGCCGACGGAACGATGAGGCTGCCAAGCAACGTGACGACGATGGGAAACAGGATCCGCTCGGTCTTCGACACGGTCCGCATCTGCGTCATGACGATTTGGCGCTCGCTCTTGGGAACGATCAAACGGGCAATAGGCGGCTGGATGATCGGCACGAGGGCCATGTACGAATAGGCCGCGATGGCGATGGCCGCAAGGATCTCCGGTGCCAGGCGGGACGTTAAGTAAATCGCCGTCGGACCGTCCGCACCGCCGATGATGCCGATGGACGCGGCCTGTTCGATGGGAAAGCCCAAGAGGACCGCACCAAGCAACGCGGCGAAAATACCCATCTGGGCCGCGGCACCGAGAAGAATGCTCTTCGGATTGGCGATTAAAGGTCCGAAGTCGGTCATCGCCCCGACTCCGAGAAAGATCAGCGGCGGAAAGATGCCAAGGGCCACGCCTTGATAGATGTGACGCAGCAGTCCGCCCTCGTCCATCAGACCGGCCAGCGGCAAGTTCGCCAGCAACATGCCAAAGCCGATAGGGACCAGAAGGAGCGGTTCGTAGTCCTTCTTGATGCCTAGATAAAGCAGGATCAACGCGACAACCAACATGCCGGCTTCGGCCCATGTCATGGCGGCGAAGCCCGTGGTCTGAAGGAAGTCCCGTAAGTACTCGATAAACATTGGCACAGCCCCTTCTTAACCGTTCGTACGGAATGTAGCCAGGATATCTCCTGTGTCGACGGAGTCGCCCTCCTTGACCAGGACCTGGGCTACCACGCCGGTGACGGGTGCTGTGATCTCATTCTCCAACTTGAGCGCTTCCAAAGTGAACAACACGTCGCCCTCGTTGACGCTCGCTCCCTCCTGCGTGAGCACCTTGAGGATCGTGCCGCGCAGGGGCGCTTCCAGCGGATGCAAGGAGGGATCAGCCGGGGCCGCAGGACGCGCCGGTTCTTGTTGCGTAGGCGGTGCGACGTTGCCGCTCGTCTTGGGTTCCTGCACGGGCTGTGCCGCAGGGGCCGCCTGAATCTGCTCTCCCTCCTCAAGCGGCTCGACGGATACCACGTATTCGGTTTGGTTAATTACGACGCGATACTTTTTCAATGCGAACTCGCCCTCCCGCTGGAATCTCTACCTCCGCAGCCTCCAATGCGGCCACGATTGCCGCCACGTGTTGCGCGTCCGCATCCGCCGCGTGGATGGCGGGTGCCGAAGGTGCCGCCGGCGCCGCGGCCGGTTGCCGTGGCGTTGCCGCGGGCGCCTCCTGCCGAGAAAAGACCGCCGCGGATGCGTACATCGCGAGCATGATGAGGATGAGGACAGCGAAGGCCATGATGAGCGCCGTTACGGACAAAGACAGTGCGTCCAAGAATGCTTCCCACATGCTGATGACATGCCTCCTGCCTCAAAACGCGCCGCCCCGAGCACACAGTACGCCCCTCGGTGCGCAGGGCAACGTCTCTTCCGTTTGAGTAGGCGGTAATGTATGGAGTCCCCGCCCATTCTCCCCTTTCCCGCTATGGATTTCCCTTCGCCCTACCAGTCTCCTTCCTCTGCAACCTGTAATCGGTACAAAAGCCCCATATTCAAGGTACCTACGCCAAGCATTCCCACAAGGCGTGCCCGCGCCAACCGTGGAATGCACGTAGGGATCGCAGGCCCCGGCAGGGGTCTTTACGCGAACGGAGGTCTTAGGCTATGAATCTGAAGCGACTCATGCCACTACTTTGCACCCTTGCGCTGACGATCACAGCGTGTACTCCCTTTAGCTTCTTCAACCGGACGACCGTATCCACGGAACCGCATCCCACTGTTTCCGACGGCGATCCCGCGCCGGCTCCCACTGGCCGTAGCATGCGGGATGTCGCCGTTTTCTACACCGAACACGAACCCGGCTACCCCGATTCGTCCGACGCCTTATCCTTGCACCACGACAACATGAGCAGTCTGATCGGCTTTTGGTACCAGGTAGATCCGGTGACCTTCACCGTGCGCAGCGTCTATCCGCCTGAAGTCGTCGCCGCGTCTGTGGCGCGCGCCAAAGCCTACGGACTGCACACCGAGATGCTAGTCTATAACTTCCTGTACGGCTCAACCCGAACCAGCACGGCGGTCTTGGAAACGCTTCTGACGGACTCGGCGGCACAAGATACTTTCGTCGCCAGCCTCGTCGACACGGCGCTGCAGCTCGAATACGACGGCGTGAGCATCGACTTCGAGCACTTGAAGCCGAGCCGGCGTGACGCGTTTTCCCGGCTCATCGAACGCGTCGCCGAAGCGGCCCGCGCAGCCGGCCTCAGCGTGAGCATTTCCGTAGGCGCCAAGACCTGGGACGATCCGGCGAACGGCTGGGCCGGCGGATACGATTACGCACGCCTCGGCAACGCCGTCGACCGACTTATCGTGATGACTTACGACGAGCACGGCTACTCGAGTGGACCAGGTCCGATCGCGTCCATCGGCTGGGTCGAGCGGGTCGTGCGGTACGTCACGTCGCAGGTGCCGTCCGACAAGGTGCTCCTGGGCATCGCCGGATACGGTTTCGACTGGAACCGCGCCGGCGGACGCCCCCGCTACCTGTCCCACGGCCAGGTCGAGGCCCTGCGGCAGCGGGTCGGCGCGCCCTTGCGGTGGGATGCGGAAGCGAACACGCCCTACTTCACCTACTACGACGCGCACGGGAACCTGCACGAAGTCTGGTTCGAAAACGCTGACAGCACATCGTGGAAGCTCGACCTCGTCGATAAGTACAACCTAGGAGGCATCGCCCTCTGGCGCCTCGGTTTGGAAGATCCGGCGCTTTGGGACGTCGTCGGGCAGAAGTTTGTACCCGTCTCCCGGATGTAACTGGAAAGGATTCATACGGACGATCACGAAGCTCTGAGTTGGTGCCCACTGCGTCGGAGATTTCGCCCCGGTGCGGCACCAATTCGACTTCGGGAGGATACGTGATGAAATTCGCGCCGTCCAACCTGTTCTCTTTGGAGGGTAAAGTCGCTGCAGTCATCGGTGGCTCGGGCACCTTGGGCTCGGTCTTCTGCCGCGCCTTGGGCAGCGCCGGGGCTAAGGTAGCGGTCATCGGCCGGTCGGAAGAGAAGGCCGGAACCGTAGCCAAATCCCTGGCGGAAGAGGGCATCCAAGCTATCGGCATTGCGGCGGATGCGACGAGAAAGGACCGTCTAGAGGCAGCCTGCGACGCCATCGTGGAGCAGTTCGGGCGCGTCGACATCCTGGTGAATGCGCCTGGCGTCAACTCGTCCACTCCGTTTTTCGAGATCACCGAGGACGAATGGCAGCACATCATGGATAGCAACCTGAAGAGCGTCTTCCTGGCTTGCCAAGTGTTCGGCAGGCGCATGATCGACCAGGGCGAAGGCGGCAGCATCATCAACATCTCCTCCGCGTCGTCCGGACCCCCCCTCTCGAAAGTCTTCACCTACGGCGTATCCAAGGCGGGGCTCAACAACCTGACCCAGTGGCTCGCCCGCGAGTGGGCGCCATACAAGATCCGTGTGAACGCCCTTGCACCCGGCTTCTTCCCCGCCGAGCAAAACCGGAAGAGCCTATCTCCCGAGCGCGTGGCGGACATCCTGCGCCACACCCCGATGGGCCGCATGGGTGAGCCTGAAGAGCTGGCCGGCACGATCATCTGGCTGGCCTCGGATGCGGCTTCGGGCTTCGTGACGGGGGCTCTGATTCGTGTCGACGGCGGATTCAGCGCCATGACAATCTGACTAGAGGGAGGCGGCGGAAATGCACGAGATGCGCGCGGACATCGTGATCGTCGGCGGCGGCACGGGTGGTTGCGCGGCGGCCCTGGCGGCGGCGCGGAGCGGCTGCCGGGTGATCATGACCGAAGAGACGGCCTGGATCGGAGGACAGCTGACCAGCCAAGCCGTTCCGCCCGATGAGCACCGTTGGATCGAATCGTTCGGCTGCACTCGCTCGTACAGGACTTTCCGCGACGGGGTCCGGGCCTACTACCGGGAGCATTACCCCCTGACCCCGGCCGCCCGTGCCACTTGGAACCTGAATCCCGGCAACGGCAACGTCAGCCGCCTTTGCCATGAGCCGCGGGTTGCCTTGGCCGTGCTGTATCAGATGCTCATGCCTTACGTGGCGAGCGGCCGCGTGCAGATCTTGCTCCACCACAAGCCCGTGGCGGCGGACGTGGAGGGCGACTTCATCCGCTCCGTCGAAGTCGAAAGCACCCATACCGGGCGGCGGCTCGTGTTGCAGGCACCATACATTCTGGACGCGACGGAGCTGGGCGATCTCCTGCCCCTGGCAGGCGTCGAGTACGTGACGGGGGCCGAATCGCAGCGGGAGACCGGGGAGCCCCACGCGGTCAGCGGCGATCCCGAGCCTTTGAACATGCAAGCCATCAGCCATTGCTTCGCTCTCGACTACATTGAAGGGGAAGATTTCACGATCCCCAAGCCCGAGCAGTACGACTTCTGGCGGGAATATCAAGCGCCGTTCCTGCACGATAAGCTGCTCAGCTGGACGGGGACCCATCCGGTCACGCTGGAGCCACGCAAATACTCGCTCTTTCCCACCGAAGGCGCCTACAGCCTGTGGCATTACCGTCGGATTGTCGACAAGAACAACTTCGCCGAAGGAACCTTCGCAAGCGATATCACCTTGGTGAACTGGCCCCAAATGGACTACTGGCTCGGGCCCATCATCGAGGTGAGCGAAGAGGAGGCGGCAAAGCACCGTGAGGGAGCAAAGCAGCTAAGCCTGTCGCTTCTATACTGGCTGCAAACCGAAGCGCCTCGGCCCGACGGCGGCACCGGCTACCCGGGACTGCGGCTGCGCGGCGACGTCGTCGGCAACACAGAAGACGGCCTGGCCATGTATCCGTACATCCGGGAAAGCCGCCGCATCAAAGCCGTGTTCACGGTGTTAGAGCAGCACGTCGCAGCCGACGTAAGGGGCGAACACGGCGCCGAGCAGTTCTTTGACAGCGTCGGCATCGGGAGCTACCGGATCGACCTGCATCCGAGCACGGGTGGAGACAATTACATCGATATCAGCTCCTTGCCCTTCCAAATTCCTCTGGGCGCCCTGCTCCCCGTGCGCATGCGCAATCTGCTGCCCGCCTGTAAGAACTTGGGCGTCACGCACATCACGAACGGCTGCTACCGGCTGCATCCGGTCGAGTGGAACATCGGTGAAGCGGCAGGCTACTTGGCAGCCTTTTGCCTAAGCCGCAACACGGCGCCCCACGCAGTGCGGGAGAACGAAGAGCTTTTGCAAGACTTCCAACGGATGCTCGTCCAAGCCGGCATCGAGCTAGCCTGGCCAAAGGTACACGCCGTGTAAACGATCGCAGAGAAGCGTCGTCCACCGGCGGGTGGCCCCAAAGCCGCCCGCTTTTTTGTGTGGCAAAGGCTGCATGAACCAGTCCGCCGGCCCTGGCGTCCGGAAAAGCCAGAGCGACTGCCGGTACGCATACGACAGCGAGGTGGGACGCGGCGGCCTGGGGGCGTGTGACCTGGGGGCGTGTGACCTCTGGGCCACACACCCCGGGCCACCCAGGCGGTGGCCCGGGGGGCGGCTAAGCCCGCGCCTTTTCGAAGCGGTGCGGGCCGGGACGTAGAGGCGGCCGGAGGTGAAGGCCCAGCTACAGGCTGTGCAGGCCGGAGGCTGGGGCCTCGCGGCTGTGCCGCAGTGCCCCTGCGGGGCTGAAATCGCGGTGATTTGCTCACCCTCCTCCACGGGGCCCCACCCCGGGCCACCGCGGCGGTGGCGACTGGGGCGGCTAAGCCCGCGCTTTTTCGAAGCCGTGCGGGCCGGGATGCAGAGGCGGCCGGAGGTGAAGGCCCAGCTACAGGCTGTGCAGGCCGGAGGCTGGGGCCGCCCGACTTGCCCGCAGC
>JAAYLA010000373.1 GCA_012522135.1 Bacillota bacterium
AAGGTACCGGGTGATAAAGCCGCACGGGATCGATGTCGAATGCTATCTCGTGTCTGCGTTCTTTTCCTTCCTTGTCCAAAACGATCACCGTTAGCCGGTGGGGTTCGCCCTTAATTCCACCTATCGTACCGCGCAGTCGCAGCTCCTCGGGGATTGCGCTGCCGCGGTATAGTTCCATCCCGTTTTGCAGTACCGTGATCTCATTTACAGAAACATCCGGTTCGACATCGACGATGATGGGTGCATTCGGTTCCACGACGGCGCCGCGCGGCGACTTAATGATGATTCCGTCGACCACGGGGTACTCATCTAAGCTGATTCGAACCAGGCGAAAATCTCGCGGGCCTACGGTCAGGGTGATCTTGTTTTCACGGAAGATCGCATTCACTTTGCCGAGGACAGGTTGTTCTCCGTCAACCGCGCCCGTGATCTCTTTGTTTTTCAGGACTCTCGCCCAATCCAACGTCACGTCGAGGCTTTGCTTCGTCGTGTTTGTCACGATCGCCATTATTTCGCGGGGCCGCTCGTAATAGCTGACGAGAACGCCGTCGGGAGACACCCATTCCTGGGCCGCTGTCTCCCAATATGGACGGAACACGACGTCGGACGTGCCGGTGTTGAAGTGAGCCAGGACTCTATAGGCGTCTACGACGACTCGGGCGTTGCTCCATATGGGCCATACGTGGATGTCGTGGAGCAGAACCATCGCCAGCATGTCCCGGGTTGGACCGCTTTGCTGTAGAATGCCGGGAAATCGTTGCATCGCCCCGCTTTTGAACTGGGGCAACATGACCTGGACAAGGCCCAATTGCTTGCCGATGTACTGCGTTTGCCATCGCTCCGGCGGCACCAGTTCGATGTAGGAAGGCGGGTCAGGTCCCGGCCAATCGTTGATCGCTCCTTCCATGGATTCACCGGTCAGAATGATGTCCGCGAAGCCAATATACGGATAGTCTACCGACCCGTGATGGAACAGGGCGGGAATCCCGTCGCCATACTCCTGGAACAAATACGCAAGACGCTTGTAGAAATCTCTGGTCGCATATAAGGCAAAGGTGGGCTGGCGCTTTCCCGTGTGATCCAGGTAGCCCATTCCGTGTTCCGCGCTCATGTCGGCGCGGGGAGACGCTTCGTCCAGGTAAATCCCGTTGGCCCCTGCCTCTAGGATCCACGATTTCACCTGGGCCAGGGCGAAATCAGCCCAGCCGCTGGCCGTGGTGACGCGAGCCAGACTCCCGGGCTCCCTGGGCGGATCGATCTCCCAATCCCGTCCGAAGGCGACGTATTCGGGAGGTATAAAGACGAAATCCTCGCCCGGCACGATCACGTTCGTTCCACGCGACATGAGCGTGACGTCCAGATACGGGTAACTGCGCTGTATCCCGGAACGCCGGTCATTGGCAAAGAGTTCCCTGAAGGCGTCGACGTCCCTAGGCACCGGATAATGGGGTACGATCTGCCATCGTGTAAACCAGTGAACCTCGTGATTGACGACGTGCGGATATAACCGGGAATCGTACTGGCCACCGAATCTCCAATTGCGCCACCCTTCCGGAAGCGGTTTGATCGGTGTCGCCATCAATCCGAACGAAAGGGTCGCGGCGGTTGGAAGTGGACTGCCCGGAGCGGTGATCATCCCGATGCGCAGTTCGACCCGATCCGGATGACGGACGATGCGAATAGCTCCTTGTTGCCGAAAGGGCCACCAATATTGGTCCGACTCGGTAAACCAGGCAATACCGCGTTGATGATCACCGATCCAGAAGATCAATTTGAAATCCGTGACGTAAACGTCACCTGAACCGTCAGGGATCACGCCTGAATGAGTTCGTCCTTCTCGGGACTCACCGGGCCACACAGGCCTTACCCAGTTGAAGAATCTCGCGTACTCCGGTTTGATGGCGATCACGAGTTCCATCCTGTCCACGGCGGATTGCTCATGCGCCGCCAAGGAAAGATCGAACCGGGAAAAACCGTCATACTCGAACGTACTAATGACCTCAACTGTCAACGGGACCTGATCCAGCGAAGCACTCCTAAAGCGGGCGCGACCGTCAAACCGGTCGACGAGGGTGGCCGAATCGGATGTAACGGCTTCGGGTGCTCCCTTGGGCACGATCTCCAAGCGGATAGGCGCGGCGAGAATCTCTTGGCCCGCGGTCTCAATCTGAGACGGCAATCCCCAAGCACCCAGGTCGTAGCGCCGGCCCCAAACGCGTACGGATCGGTCTACGACTTCCACTGGCGTCCACGGCTTAAGGACGGTGTCCGGGTCCAGAGCCTCCATGGCAACGGGATTTGCGAGCCAGTCCGGCACTTCATTCGGATCAATGGACGGGAAGCGGCGTTCGTACTCGCGCTGCAAGGCGCTTTTTGGAGTGTCTATCCTTTCGATCACAGGGTTCCGGAAATACTTCTTGCCTCGTGTACCTGCGTTGACATACAGCTGAAGTCGAACCGCTGTAGCTCCCTCAGGTACCGCTACCTGGAGTTGCCCCGATTTGGTGGACAGTGAACAGATACTACGCCGAGAGCAGTTGATCAACCTCCCTGGTTGTCTTGAGCCATTGCTCTTCGAAGTGCTGCGGGCACAGATAACCCAGCGATGAT